>JADGOY010000131.1 GCA_017882715.1 Nakamurella sp.
CCAAATTGTTCGACCATTGACAACTTCGACCGACCGATTCCCAATCAGGTAGGCCGGACCTCATGAGGCGGGCCCCTTCGGCACCTGGTACTTGGTCGCAGACCGCGCAGGCAACGAAGGGCCCCTCTTGGGGTGGTGGTTTGATCTGGCCTCTGCTGCGGATAGCCGGGTTTCGTGGCAGGCCTTGGGAGTCCGGACGACCCCGGACGACCCCAGGGTTCGGTGGCCAGCGGCGGATTTGTCGGCGCCGCGCTGCCGGTGAGCTTCGTTTCAACGGTGTGGGCGGATTTCCGATGCTCTGGCTGCGTCGGTCGGTGTTGCTGGCAGCAGGGCCGCGGCCAGCATGTCACTGAGCCATTCGCGGTACTCCTGGTGGCTCCAGCCGCGGGCGGTGACCAGGGCGTCGTAGTTGGCTTGCGCGCAGATGGTCCAGATCATGTCGGCGGCCCGATCGACGGTCAGGCCCGGGCGTAGCACGCCTCGTTCGGCCAGCAGCCCGGCGAACCGGTGCAGTCCGACGAGGCGTTGCTGGGCGTGGCTCTCCCGCAGCTCGACCAGCGCCTCGTCGATGCCGGTTGCGGCCTCCAGCACGCGCAGCAGCGGGCCAACTCGAGACCACACGCCGGGTTGGGTCGCCGCGTAGGCGGCCAACTGTCGGTGCCCATCGGTCTCCTCGATCACCCGCCGGATGCCTTCCCGTTGTTCGACGGGCAGTTCGGCGCGTTCGGCACCGCCGGCCAGCGCCGCCTGCACGGCTGCGGCCAACAGTCCGGCCTTTCCGCTGGCCGAGCGATACACCGTCTCGACCGCCACTCCCGCCTCCGCGGCGATCGCCGGGATGGTCGCGCCGCCGTACCCGCGCTGCAGGAGGACCCGCGCCGCGGCGTCGATGACTCACTGCTACACCCACACAGGAGCAAGACTGATCACCGCCGCGCGGGTGCCTCCGCGCATCCGGCACGGCCCTCCCGCAGCGGTCTTCACGGACATCCGGCTGGAGGGCCGTTGTCCTATTCAATGCCGTCACCCTGACGGCGCCGACCGCGAACGGGAACTCCCGCCCGCCGCACGATCCAACGTCAGCACCACCGATGACGGTGCTCACCCCGGTCGTCGTCATCCCAAGCGACGGTCAAGTGCGCCATGAGGCGCGGTTTTGTCGAGTAGAGGTGCGAGACCTTCTTCGCCGGGTTGTCGCAGCGACCTGGTTGAAGCTCGGGGCACCCTGATCCGTGGAACGCCGGGGAGGGTGGGGAGCAGCCCCGTAGGCGTGGCGATGCTGCCGGAGTAGAGCCGGGTGCCTCCCTGACCGATCGATGAGCCGTGAACGCGATAACCGTCCGCGGTCGCCCTCCCGCAGGACATCCGGTGCGGCGGCGGGGCAGTTCCGTTTGCCGACTGTCGGCCGTGAATGGGGCGGAGGCCCGGTAGTGGTCGCGGGAGCGACGACCCGTCGTGGAGGCCGGGAGAGCCGGGCTGCAGGGCGAAGGGGGCCAGCAGGTCAGCAGTGGACGTGAATGGAATGTCAGGACGTGTCGCTGGTGAATACCGACGAGCAGGAGCACGCCTTGTTCGAGGCGGAGCAACGGGTACTGAAGATCCAGACCAAGCTGCACGGTTGGGCCCGTGACGATCCTCATCGCAGGTTCGACGATCTGAACAACCTCGTCACCGATCCCGCCTTTCTGCTGGTTGGGTGGGATCGGGTGCGGGTCAACAAGGGTGCCGCGAGGGCCGGCGTGGACGGGCGTGCCGCCACTTGCCGCCGTCATGGCGAAGGTCAAGGTGCCTTGTCGGCAGACCTGAACGAACCAGCCGTCGACGTCCTGCTCGCCCGACTCCACCCGGCCGGGCAGGGCTGGTGCGCCATTTCCGGTCGGGGTGTCCTCGGCGACCTCTCCTACCTACGCCACTACATGTGGCGGACAGTATGGAACTGGCTTCGCGCAAATACCCCAAATCCAGCTGGAAGCAGATCCGCTGCAGCTACTTCGACGGCGAATGGTGGCCAGCCACCAAGGACAAGGCTCTGTTCGACCCCGCCACCGGCACGACTGACTGGTACCGGCATCGGGGAACCAAGATCCCGACCCCTGCCCGACCACCGGCTGAGCCCATCACACGACCCCACCGGACCTGTGGAGAGCCCGGTGCCTGGCAACAGGCACGCCGGGTTCGGGAAGCGGCCCGAGGAAACGGACCGGTCGAAAGACCGTAACCGCGCCTTGGGCCGACTTCGCCACCGGGGCGCCACCGCCCGATGCGCTGGACCTGACACTCTGCGCGTGCTCTGATGGGGTGAAGCAAAAAACATTAGTGTGATTCGGCGTGGACGCACGTCGGTCGCCCTTGGGGAGGACCACCGATGGACAACACGGCTGCATTTTCGGACCCCGGCGAGAACCCGCGCCCGGATGGTGCGGCAGCCGACGGACTATCGCGCCGGGATCGGGAGATCCTCGCGTTCGAGCGGCAGTGGTGGCAGTACGCCGGGGCCAAGGAACAGGCGATCAAGGAGATGTTCGATCTCTCACCGACGCGCTACTACCAGGTGCTGAACGAGGTTATCGACAATCCGGCCGCGCTGGGCGAGGACCCGTTGCTGGTCCGCAGGCTGCGCCGGCTCCGGACGAGCCGCCAGAAGGCCAGGTCAGCGCGGCGGCTGGGCTTCGAGGTCTGACGGCGTCCGCGGCGTCAGACCGGGGTCGCGATCGGCGGAACTCAGGGCTTCGGGCGCGCCCCTGGACCCCAGGCATGCCAGAAGTTGACGTCGATCCATCCGCTGATCCGTCCCCGCTCCCGCGCCGCGTACGGCTTCCCGACGTAGCGCACGGCGAGCCGGTCGATGTCCACCAGTTCCGGGTCATCCGTGAGATCGACGATCTCGCCTTGCAGGCTCACGTGGGTGTTCCAGTCGTCACGCGCCAAGACCGTGAGACTTACCCGAGGGTCCTGCCGTAGGTAACCCAGCCTGCGTCGTCCGGCGTCCATGTTGAGCAGGATCCGGCCGTCGTCCTCCAGCAGATACCAGGTGGCGACCGAGACGGGCTGCCCGTCCGGCCGCAAGGTTGCCAAGACTGCGGGATTTGGAGCGCGGAGCAGTTCGAGCAGGTGCGGCGGCAGTGGCGGGCGCGGCATTCGGCAACTCCTCACGGCGAGACGAGTTCCGGACAGCGTAGCCGTGCGTCCGCCGTGACTGACGCCGTGTTCTCGCCTGCGATGAGCCAAATGGCTACCGCACCGTCCGGCGGCCTTCACCCCTGACACGCCCCTGCCGTTCCGTGCCGAATCGCCGTTGCCTGGGCATCGGTGAACCATCGGGAAGGCGTCCGGCCACCCGCTGACGACGAGGGATCCGCAACCGGACGCGCCGGGTGGAGCGGCGGCGAACGCCGCCGGAGGTCCGCCAGAGCTCCGGGTGATTCTTCAGGTGGTTGTACTTCCAGGCAGCGTACGGCAGGTGCAGCAGGTAGACGCCCATCCCGATCACCGTGACGATCTCCGGCTCGACGAACAGCAAATACACGCCGATGACCAGCAGGATCAGCATGGGTAGGATCAACTTGGTCGGCAGTCGCACCGACTTGAGCGCGATGGACGGCACCCGGGACACCATCAACAACCCGATGAACACTACCCAGATCGCCACTGCCCACGGCTTGGCCCAGAACCCGTCATCGCCCAGACGCACCGTCAGCAGCAGCGGTGCGGTGACCATCAGGCCGCCGGCCGGGGTGGGCACGCCGGTGAAGAAACCCTTGGCCCATGGCTTCGGGTCGGAGTCCTCCAGCAGCGAGTTGAAACGAGCCAGTCGGAGGGCAGCGCAAACCGCGAACAGCAGGCACACCGCCCAGCCGAATCCGCGGGTCTGGTCGCGGAGGATCCAGATATACATGACCAACGCGGGGGCGACGCCGAACGAAATGCAGTCCGACAGCGAGTCCAGCTCCGCGCCGATCCGGCTGGTCGAGCGGAGCAGCCTAGCCGCAGGGCCGTCGAGCGAGTCGAGGATCGCCGCGGCTGCGATCGCCCCAACCGCGAGTATCCACTGACCGTTCATCGCGAAAGCCACCGAGGTCAGGCCGGCGCACAGCGCCAGCACGGTGATCGCGTTGGGTAGGAAGCGAACCCCGGGGACGCCACCCATCAGGAGTCGCCCGCCAGCTGTGGTCGGGCGGGGAGCGGGCCGGTCGACAGCCGCCCGACCGGGAATTGTCGGGTCGTGAGTCGCCCGGTGGGGAATTGCCCGGTCAGGAGTCGCCCGCTGACGATTGCTCCCATCAGGAGCCGCCCCGATCGAATCTGGCGAGCACGGTCTCACCACCAATGGCGCGCTGGCCGCGCCGCACCGCCACCTCGGTTCCGGGCGGCAGGTAGGTGTCCACTCGCGAGCCGAACCGGATCAGGCCGAAAGTGCTGCCCGCCAGCACCGGTTCACCGGGCACTGCGTCGCAGACAATCCTGCGGGCGATCAGCCCGGCGATCTGGGTGACCACCACCTGGCCGCCCACGGTGGCCTCGATGATCACCGAGTTCCGTTCGTTGTCCTCCGACGCCTTGTCCAGGTCCGCCGAGAGGAAGGTGCCGGGTTGGTAGGCGACCCGGGTGATCAACCCGTCGACCGGGATCCGCTGGACGTGCACGTCGAAAATGGACAGGAAGATCGACACCCTCGGTCGGAGAGTCGGATCCACGCCCAGTTCCGGCGGGGGTGCGGCGTCCTGGATCAGGGAGATCAGCCCGTCGGCCGGTGCCACGATCAGTCCCTGGTCCATCGGCGGAACCCGTCGGGGTGCTCGGAAGAACGCCGCCGAGGCCAGCGTAGCGACCGTGCCGACGCGTGTGGCGGTTGCACTCGCGCGCGTCAGCCCGACCGCCCGCAGGGCAAGTCGAACGCCGAGCGTTGCCGCGGCCGCCCCCAGGATGATCGGCCGCCCACCGGGATGGATCGGCGGAATCGTAGACCGGATCAGGCCGATCAGGTGGGAGCCGGCGCCGGATGTGTTCTCGGCCATCGTTCGCAGCTCGCCTGCCCTTTCGGTTCCGCTGGTTCTGGGCTGGCCGCCTGTGGCGGGCACCGGTGGGTCGCCGCACATCCCGGCCAGTGGCGACAACGGTATCCGAGCGCCCGGTTCTGCACGGGGGGCGCGCTGGGATCGGTGCCCCAGGATCCGCGCGGCAGGGCGCGCGTTCCCGTGTCGCCCTGTGGTGGCACACGATCAGCGTGGGGTGGGTGGTTGAAGGCCTCCTTCGGGGTGGTCGGACGGCAGGTGTCTCCGGTGGCCCGTGGGTGTCGGGCGTGGGTGCTTCAGGTGGTTGGGGGTTGCAGAACGCGAAGGCCGCGGCTGGCGCCGCCTATTGCGCTGGTGCCCATTTGCAGGACATCCGGGGCGGGTTGCGCTCGTTCACGCTGTCCTAATCCTGTCCTAATCCTCCGCGCCGGGCCGGATGAACATGACCGAGGTCAGGAGTGTCAAGGTGATCGTCGACTACTGCCGCAACGCCCCGGCGATGGTGGCATTGGGCGATTTCTTGGACCGGTTCTTCGAGGACAGCGCCCCCGAGGAACGTCCGCAGCGGATCGGCGTCATTGCGACCGCCGGCGACCGCCGCGACCAGGACATGATCGATCTGGCCGGGAAGCGGCCCGCCCATTTCGACCGGATCATCGTGCGCGAGGACGTGCGGCTCCGCGGACGGGCACCCGGGGGAGACCGCTGGATTGATCGTGCGGGGCGCGAAAGAGGCGCAGTCCGAGGGTTGCCGGCTCGAGCAATACGACGTCGTACTCGACGAGATCGAAGCGACCAATGTCGCGGTCGAATCGGCCAACCCCGGTGATCTGGTGGTCGTCTGCGTCGACCGGGCGCGGGCCGTGTGGGACGAGTTGCAGGTGCTGGGCAATCGCGCGCAGGCCGGGGCTGCGGATGAATTCGACGATCCGTGAACTCGGGCCTGCGATCGATCAGCGCTTGATCGCCTTGTGGACCGGGTCGAACGATTCCGTCGATTGAGTCTTGGCCTTCTTCTCGGCGCGCTTTTCCTTGATGGTTTTGCCCGGCTTCTTGGCCATGGTTTGTCGCGGGGACTTGTCGGACATTGCCGCTCCTCCGTCGAGACCGCAGCGGCCTCATCACCAGACCCTACGCCGCGGCACCGCGCCCGGAGGCCGCGCGCAGGGCCGCGGGCGGCGGCGCACGCCGCGAGCCAGACCGGCGCCACCACCTACCTGACCCCGGCAACCCCTTTCGGCCAGGTCTACGGCACCAGCCAGAAACAGGGTTACCTGAACGTGCGGCCCGCCGCCGACAACGCCAACTCCCCGTCGACCACGACCTACACCTTCGCAACGCCGACTCCGGCGGGCGGGTGGGGGTTCGTCCTCGGCGACGTCGACGCCGACCAGGTTCTGGTGCAGGCCACCGGACCGGGCGGCGCACCGGTGGCTGTGGCCGACCTCGGCTTTCCGACGCCATGCCCTTGAGTGAGACGCTCGCCCTGGCGAGCAGGTCGATCCCTGGCGAGCAGGTCGATCCCGGACGTCAGTCGGACTAGTTCGTGTATGAACCGACATTTCGACGACACCTCAGCCGATGAGTCGGCCTACGATTCCGGGCTGGCGTCGACGGGTTCGCACGCCGAGTCGCTGGTACCGATCGGTGCGGCGTTGTCCTGGGCAGCGGGTTGTTGATGCTGTTCCGGGGACGCCGCCGCGGCGACCATCGGTGAGGCTGAAACTCGACGCCCATCGCCCGACGCTGTGACCCGAGGGGAATCCGTGAGGCCACCGCCGGGCCGGCATCCGCCGGTGCAACCGCCTGCGGGGCTGCCCCACTCGGGCCCGACAGGCGCCAGCCGGCTACTTCCGGCTGCCGGTGCGGGTCACCAGGTTGATCACCAGCAGCAGACCGAGCGCGCCGAGGCAGGCCACACCGAAACTCGCCCAGTCCCAGCCGAAGTTCCACGGGACGCCCGTCGCCCAGCGGTAGATGAAGCCGGCCAGCACCGCGCCGAGGATGCCGGTGACCATGTTGGTCAGGCATCCCCGTCGCTTGTCGCGCAACACCAGGGAGGCCACCCAGCCCGCGAGGGCGCCGAAGAAGATCCAGGAAATCCAACTCATGACTACCGCTCCAGCTGCGTGTCGGGTTGATCGGTCGGGGTGCTCGCCGGGACGGATGCCAGCGCGGTCTTGAGCGTGGCCAGCGCGGCGTGCGGCGGCGCTCCCCGGCCGACCGCCACCCCGATCAGGTAGCACGTCAACGGTCCCGCGATCCGGGCTACACCGTGGGCGACGTCACGGGTCAGATCCAGCAATTCGCCCCGAAGGTCAGCCGTGATCGAGTCCGGTGGTAGGTCCAAATCGGTGGCGGCCCGCATGATCCAGTCGTCCAAAGTGCTCATGCGATCGACGGTAGTCAACGCGCGGGTGCTCAGGCATCGGGGACATCCCGGAGGGACCACGATGCCTGATGCCTGGGTGCGGGAATTCGAGCTGCCCGCCAACCTGGTGCGCGAGGTGGGCCGGTCCGAACCCGGTTCGTCGCGCCGGGGTGGCGGATCTGGTCCGCCGGCTGTGGATCGAGCCGCCCGGGGCCGTTCCGGCCGCTGCCCGGCATGTGCCGCTCGTGGGCCGACGAGTTCGAGGCGAAACATGAAGCAGCTCAACCAGAATCGCGGGTGGACGCGGGGTCGGCCGGGCCGGCATGGTGCTCTTTCGGGACCTGCCCCGACGGCCGAGCGTTCGGTGCTGTTGTGCACTGACCTGCACGCGGGCAATGTGCTGGCCGCCCGGCGCGAAACCGTGGCTCGTCATCGACCCGAAGCCCCATGTCGGCGACCCTACCTACGACCCGCTGCAGCACATGCTCAACTGGCAGGACCGGCTGGCCGCCGCCCCAGCGGAGTTCGTGCGCCGAATGGCCGGGTTGCTCCACGTCGACGCCGGGCGACTGCGGTTGTGGTTGTTCGCGGGGTCGGCCCGCACCACCGGTCAGGTGTGCCCGGTCGCCAACCGGCACAGCTCGATCCAGGAGCCGAACGGCACGATCGGCCCGACGGCGTCGAAGATGCCGGTGGTTCCTGCCGCGGCCGAGTCGAGGAACCACGACACGAGGTCCCGGACGTCGATCAGCTGGGTCGGCAGGTCAGCCGAGTCCGGCACCAGGATGGGGCCGCGCGGGTCGCGGGCGGCCCTGGCCACCGGCGGGTCCCACAGCCGCACCGTGCCGTCTTCGGCACTGTCCGGGTAGCCGGACCGCCCGGTGTGATCTCCGGGGGGTCGATCAGTCCCGCCCTCGCCACGAGTAACCGATCACCGACGACCTGCGACGAGGCCTGTTCACCGGCGACCTTCGCCGCGCCGTACTGGTCGCGATCGACCTGCTCCCGGTCGGTCGCCGGCATCATGTCGGCGCTCTCGCCGGCGTCGGACGAGGAATTCGGCGCGTAGGCGCTGACGGACGAGACGTACGTCCAGTGCCGCGTCCGGTCGCCCCAGGGCCTTCAGCGCGTCGCGGACCATGCCCGGTGCCAGGACACCTCGGCCACGGCGTCCCAGTCGCGATGGCGCACGCCGTCGTAGGCGCCCGGGACCCGCCGGTCGGCGGACATCAGCGTGGCACCCGCCGCGACCGACACCGCTGCCCCTTGCCAGGCAGGTGACGGCATGGCCCCGGGCCACCGCCTGCCGAGCCAATTCCCGTCCGACCCACCCGGTGCCGCCCAGAATCAGCAGGTCCATGGCAGCCAGTGCATCACCTGTCCGCGATGTTGTCCGCCGGGTTCACCACCGGCGAACGCCTCGACGAGACCACGCTCGATGGCACCGGGGGGTGTAGATCGATCCGTTCAGCCTGGAACGGCATCCCGGACGAGTTCGGCCGCGGTGCTTCGGGCGACATCGGCCGCCTCGGGATCGGCGTCGAGCGCGCCGCTGGCCAGTGCGCCGTCCAGCAACAAGGACAACGAGCGGGCCAGCCGGTCCGGATCGCGGGCGCCGGCCTCGTGCGCCAGGGAGCGCATCCACCCCAGCACCTCGCGTTTGTGCGTGATCGTTCGGTTGTGCACCGGCGTACCAACAGCAGCCTCGGCGGCCGCGTTGATGAAGCCGCAGCCCCGGTAGCCGTCCCGGCGGCAAGCGGCGTCCAATGCGTCGAACAGCGCGACCAACTGCCCTGCCGGGCTGGGTCCGGCGGCCTGCGCCGCGTCGTGGAGCTGGCCGCTCCACACCCGGTCGACGGTGTCGAGATACGCGACGATCAGGTCGTCCTTGGCCGGAAAGTGTTTGTAGAAGGTCGCTTTCGCGACTCCCGACTCGGCGATGATGGTGTCGACGCCGACTGCGCGCAGGCCACGGGCGTAGAACAGCCCGGACGCGGTGTTCAGGATGCGTTGCCTGGCGGGGCTCGCCACGGTCGACGCGGCAACGCTCACGGACACCTCCCGATGATAATGATCTCACTGTGATGATACAGACTGGTCTGTCTAGTGAGCGGATGGTGTCCGGGCGTCCGCCACAGTCTTCGGGAACCGAGGGCCGAAACCTCGCGCACCCGCGGTGGCCATTGCGATAGACAGATCTGTCCGCTAGCGTGCACGTGATTGGCCAGACAAACCTGTCTGTCTGCTGCTTATGACAAGGGGAAACACATGAAGGTCGGCGTCATCGGAACCGGATCTGTGGGCCGCACCCTGGCGGCGCGGTTGGCCGAACTCGGTCATGGGGTGACGATCGGCACGCGGGATCCGGCAGCCACGAAGGCCCGGACGGAACCCGACGCGATGGGCAACCCGCCATTCGCCAGCTGGCATGCCGAGCACCCGGACGTCCCCCTCGGCACGTTCGCGCAGGCCGCCGAACACGGCGAGATCGTGCTGAACGCCACCGGCGGGTCGGGCTCCATCGACGCTCTGACGCTCGCCGGCGCCGAGAATCTGCGCGGCAAGGTGCTGCTGGACATCGCCAATCCGCTGGACTTCTCGCAGGGTTTCCCGCCTTTCCTGTGGGTGAAGGACACCGACTCACTCGGCGAGCAGATCCAGCGCGCGTTCCCCGACGCCCGGGTGGTCAAGTCGCTGAACACGATGACCGCGGCCTTGATGGCCAATCCCAGCCAGTTGGCTGACGCTGATCATTCGGCCTTCGTCTCCGGGAATGACGCCGACGCCAAGGCCACCGTCACCGCGTTGTTGCGGAGTCTGGGACACACCGACGTGATCGATCTCGGTGACATCACCACCGCCCGCGGTTCGGAAATGCTGATGCCCATCTGGCTGCGGCTCTTCGGCGCGCTGGGCACCCCCATCTTCAACTTCAAGATCGTTCGCTGAGAATGAGGAGAGCGGCTGCGCCGTGGACCGGCCAGCTCGTCGCCCGTCGCCGAGGTCGTCAACGTGTTGGCCTGGTCGGCGATAACCGAAGCCGCCGACTGGCGGTTCCACCCTGACGCCGCGGGGGTGTGACACCCTTGCCTGCCGGCGATCGCAGCGCTTGGTGTGGCGGCGGACCGGCATCTGGTCATGCGGCCACGTTCGCCGCTTGGACAATGGTCAGTGAGAGGTATGTTCCACGGCAGCCGGAGCTTCGGCTCCGATAGGGGCACCGGTGCGCTCTTTCGGCAGGGTCGGCCGCCAGGGGGGTGGGTTCTCGGGAAGGGCACCGGGTGGCGGGAGTTGTCTGGCCGATCCACGGAAGACGAAGAAGTAGGTGACCAAGATGACGGCCACGGGTGTCAGCGCGAGCAGGGGGACGTACTTGGCGAGTTCCTGCGAGGCGTCGGAGAAACTGTGGATCACAACTGCGATCAGCCATGCCCCGATCAGTGCCGGCCAGAACTTGGCGCGCACCCATCCGGACCGCCACGCCACCGCGGCAATGAACCCCGTCAGCAGCATGTGGAATGGCTCGACGAAGGGGCGGAGAGCCACGGCGAAGACGTCAGGATCGACGAAAGTGGAGCTGCCGACGAGCGCACTGGGATTCGAATAGCGCACCAGGTAGATTATTTCCTCGCCGAGTCCGAACAGCGCGGAGCTGACCAGCGCCAACGCGATCCCCGCGCGCGGATCCCGGTATCGACCGGCGAGGTACAGGATCACCGGTATCAGTATTTTGGCGGTTTCCTCGGCCGGTCCGGCGATGGTCAGCGCCTCGAGCCGCGTTTCGTCGTGGATCAGCACATTCATGCCGTATTCGATCGACCCTGCGAGTAGCACGGCGACGACGCCGCTGACCAGTCCCCACCCGATCAGTGCCTTCATGCTGATCGCTTCATGCAGCCGAAGGCGCCGAAAGACCATCCAGAGCAGCGCGCCCAACAAGCCCACAACACCGATCAGGCCGCCGAGCACCGCCCAGAGTGTGGTCTTCGTTTCTCCGAACAGGACCGCCAGGGCGACGGCCACGAGCCAGCAGCCAAACCACAGCAGGAATCGTCCGTGCACCAACGCTGCCAGCGGGCGCCGGTGCCACTGCGGAAGCGCCAGTGCCTGGGGATCGGAAACGATCGATTGCGCCCAGGCATGTCCATCCCATTCACGCACCCAGCCGGCGGCGCCGGTCGGGTAGAAATCCGAAGATTCAGATGGTCTTTCTTGCTCCCCCATGCCGGTGATCGTACGCGCGCCGCTTTCCGGTGCTCGCTCTTGCCGGAGGTCCGTGTTCGGGATTCCCAACCAGTCGCCGACGTTCGCCATGAAAGAAGTAGGGTTTCGTTGGCAGGAAAGCGCCATTCGGAATGAATTCGCCTCACTCTGGGTGATTTCACAAACCCGTCGGAGTAAGTATTCCCGGGTACAACGAAGATCAGGGATACCGGATACCGGATACCGGATACCGGATACCGGATACCGGATACCGGATACCGGATACCGGATACCGGATACCGGATACCGATCTGATACGACAGCGACCGCTGACGAGAGGGATGGCGTCGGCGTACGGTTCTGACTGATCATGCGACGGCGGGATGACTCGATGAGCCGGCAGCGGGGAGTGTCAGGGAGCCGGTGGCGCCCCGACGGACCTGGGTGACCCGAGCCCTGCTTGTCTGCGGCGTGATCGCCGGCCCGATGTTCGTCACGGTCATGGCCGTTCAGGAAGTGACC
>JADGOY010000298.1 GCA_017882715.1 Nakamurella sp.
TCGTGGGTGCCACCGGCGGCGTCGGTGCGGACCGGCACGGTCGACCGGTCGAGGCATACGGTCCCGCCCATGTCCACGCAACCGCCCGCCATGCGGAGCGACGACAAGACCGACGTCTCCGCATTCGCCTCGCTGGACCCCAGACTCACGCTGCTCGCCGACCACCTCGCCTGGTGGACCACCACCCTTCGCAACGCACTTCACGAGCAGCGTCAACCCTTCAGCACACTGGCGTCCAGGCCGGCCGGCCCGTCGGGTGCCCGCCATGCATGGCCCAGTCGGGGTGGAGCTCGGGGGGCTGTGCGCCGGTACTCCTTACCGACCGGTCGGTCAGGGGTTAGGAGATCAGCATGTGGGCTCTCGCTCGGTGGTGCTACCGGCACCGGGTCGTGGTGGTTCTCGCCTGGGTCGTGGCGCTGGTCGCGCTGGGTGGCATCACGCATGCGGTGGGAACCGCCTACTCCGACCAGTTCACGTTGCCCGGCACGGAGTCGACGAAGGCCCTTAACCTGCTTCGTTCGGCGTTCCCGACGCAGGCCGGCGACGTCGACCAGATCGTGTGGCACGTCGACAACGGCACGGTCGGAGACCCCGCGATCCAGTCGCGAATCTCGGCGATGCTCGATGAGGTCGCACGGACGCCGCAGGTTTCGTCTGTCGCGAGCCCGTACACCACTGCCGGGGCCGCCCAGATCAGCAGGGACGGGCGAACGGCGTACGCGACCGTCACCTTCAGCAAGCAGGCCAACGAGCTCGCGATCGGCAACGTGCAACAGGTGGTCGACCGTGCGGAAGCGGCTCGTGAGCCCGGTCTGCAGGTGGAACTGGGCGGACAAGCGATCAAGACCGCGCAGCGGCCTCCGCTATCGAGCACCGAAGCGATCGGCCTGCTTGCGGCCGCGGTCATCTTGTTCCTTGCCTTCGGGTCGCTGCTGGCCGCGGTGCTGCCGCTGCTCATCGCGGTCGTCGCGCTCGGCGTCGGGCTGCTCGTCGTGGAGCTCGCGTCGCACGCGATGAGCATCGCGACGGTCGCGCCGACCCTCGCGGCGCTGATCGGCCTCGGCGTCGGTATCGACTACGCCCTGTTCATCGTGACCCGGCACCGGAACGGGTTGCGGGAGGGGTACTCGCTGGAGGAGTCGGCGCTGCGGGCCCTCAACACCTCGGGCCGGGCGGTGTCGTTCGCCGGTGCGACCGTGTGCATCGCGCTGCTGGGGTTGCTCGTCTTGGGCTTGAGCTTCCTCAACGGGATGGCAGTGGGTGCCGTCGTGGCGGTCGTGTTCACCGTGTGCGCGTCGATCACGCTGCTCCCGGCCCTGCTCGGGTTCCTGGGCATGCGCGTGCTGAGCCGGCGCGAGCGCCGGCAGTTGGCGGCCGAGGGCCCCCGGGACATGCACGCGACCGGAGTGTGGGCGCGCTGGGCGGCCTCCGTCCAGCGGCACCCCAAGCCGCTCGCCGCTGCCGCCGTCCTGGTCATGGTCGTGTTGTCGATCCCGGCCCTATCGCTGCGGCTCGGCGCTTCCGACGCCGGCAACGACCCGTCGAGCACCACCACCCGCAAGGCGTACGACCTTCTGGCCGAAGGCTTCGGTCCTGGTTTCAACGGACCGCTCCAACTGGTCGCCGACGTGAAGACTCCGAGCGACCAGGCTGCCCTCGACCGACTCGTGGCCTGGTTGCCCACTGAGCCCGGCGTCGCCGCCGTCACACGCCGGCCACTGAGACCCGGCCAGACGGTCGAGATCGTCCAAGTGGTGCCGGCGACATCACCGCAGTCGGAGCAGACGAATGCACTGCTGCAGAACCTGCGGACCAACGTCATCCCGGCCGCGGAAGCGGGCACCACGCTGCAGGTCTACGTCGGCGGCACCACCGCGATCTTCGATGACTTCGCCCAGGTGCTCAACGACAAGCTGCCCCTGTTCATCGCAGTCATCATCGCGCTCGGTGTCCTGCTGCTGCTCATCGCGTTCCGCAGCTTCGCGGTGCCGCTGACGGCCGCCGTCATGAACCTGCTCGCGGCGGCCGCGTCGTTCGGGGTGGTTGTCGCCTTCTTCCAGTGGGGGTGGGGTTCGGAGCCGCTCGGCCTGGGCAGCGCCGGACCGGTCGAGGCCTTCCTCCCGGTAATCATGCTGGCGATCCTGTTCGGCCTGTCGATGGACTACCAGGTGTTCCTCGTCAGCCGTATGCACGAGGAATGGGTCCACACCGGGGACAACCGATACGCCGTGTCCATGGGACAAGCAGCGACGGGGCGCGTCATCACCGCGGCGGCAGCCATCATGATCTGCGTGTTCCTCTCCTTCGTGTTCGGGGGCCAGCGCGTCATCGCCGAGTTCGGCATCGGGCTCGCGGCGGCGGTGCTCATCGACGCGTTCGTGCTGCGCACCGTGCTGGTTCCCGCGGTCATGCATCTGCTCGGCCGCGCCAACTGGTGGCTACCCCAGTGGCTGGGTCGCCGATTGCCCCACTTGTCGGTCGACCCGTCCGGGGACGAGCCGGTTGCGGGAACCGACGCCGCCGGTGCTCCCAAAGCAACAGTCGCCACCTGACCCGCACGTGGACCGTGGCCATGTCCCTCACTCGCAACCCCGACGCCTCGGGCGACACGCGCCAGCGAATCCTCGACATCGCACTCGAACTGTTCGCTACACGCGGTTACGCGGGCACCTCGATGCGGGACATCGCGGCCGAGCTGGGTGTGACGAAGGCAGCGCTCTACTACCACTTCCCCCTCCAAAGAGGACCTTCTCGACGCGCTCACCCAGCCCTTCGTGGAAGGGTTGGGTGAACTCGGTGCCGTGGCCGCGGAGCTGTCAGAACGCGAGCTGTTGACCCGCTACGTCACCCTGCTCGCCGGCTCCGCCGGCCGGGGCCTGCGGGCTGTCTTCTCCGATCCTTCGGCCGTGAAGGGGCTACTCGCACGGCACGACATTCCCCAGCTTGTCGAGGCCATCGAGGGCGGTCTGATCGCGGGGCCGACATCGCGCGACCGGCTGCTCGCCCGGGCGGCCCTCGGCGCTGTAGGGCGCGGTCGCCCCCCATCGCGACCCCGCGGCTGGCCCCGACGTCGAACTGCGGCGCATCGCGGAACTCACCAAGACGAGCGTCAGCTGGTCGTCGTGGCTGCCTTGTCGGTCTTGTCCGCCGGCGAACGGGACCGTCACCCCGGGGAGCGGTGACGAGCTCGGGCAACCCCGCTAGGCGATCACCTCCTGATCATTGGGCGCACCGATAATAAGAAATAAACCCCAGAGTTGGGGTTTCTAAGAAATAACCCAGAGTTCCCTGAGCCCTCCCATGCCTCTGTAGACCCAGGACCTGCGCCTTCTTGTTCGATCCATGCGAGTTCTGCTATTTGAAGTGAGCTCGGGATGTCGCCGGCCGGCCGGTCAGATGGTGTTCCGCCGCAAGTACGGCAGGGTCGGGTCGATCGCGTCACCGTACTTCTGGCTGTTCGAACTGTTCGGTCCGGTGGTCGAGGTCGGGGGCTATGTCTTCATCATTCTAGGTTAACTTCGGTTTCATCTGGTTGCCGCTAACGGTTGCGCTGCTGCTGTTGTCCACAGTTTACGGTCTGGCGCTTTCGTTGGCGGTGATCCTGATGGAGGAGCGGGCGTTCGCGCGGTACCCGGATTGGCGTTACCTGGCCAAACTCGGGGCCGCGGCGGGTGTTGGAGAACTTCGGATATCGGCAGTACCTGGCCTGGGTCCGGCTGCGGGCGTTCTGGACCCTACGGCAGAAGGGCGGGTGGGGACACATGACGAGGAAGGGCTTTGGCGAGCAGAGCCAAGGACAGCTGATGAAAACGTCATGAATCTAAGGCTTTGTCCTACCTCGATTGGCTTATGGAGGCACTGTTGCGTTGAACCCCGAGGACGATCGGCCCGGCGGTTGAGCACCCTGGAGTGGTGAGATCAACACGTTGGGTCGCCGCCCCAGGTTCGGAGTT
>JADGOY010000299.1 GCA_017882715.1 Nakamurella sp.
GACAGGTGCTGATCGTCGGCAGAGGGCAGGCAGGGTGTCGATTAGCGGAGGAACTGCACCTGGCCGGTCGCGACGTGTTCCTGTCCTGCGGCCGCGCGCCATGGGCGCCGCGGCGGGGACGACACGGACACCTTTAAGTGGATCGCCTGGGGGCGTTGATGAACCAGACCCTGGCAGACCTGCCCAGCCCGGCGGCACGGCTGACGGCTAACTTGCATTTGACTGGTGCCGGCGGCGGTCACGGTCTGCGTTTCCGCACCCTGCAGATTCTGGGCATGAACATGTTGGGCCGCCTGGCTCGCGTGGACAACAGCCGCGCCCGGTTCGCGGACGACCTGGGTGCTTCGGTCGCGTTCGGCGACGCCCGGTGGGCCGACCTGCGCCAGTTGCTGCGCGCGCAGTTGACGGCACACGGTATGACCGTCCCGGAACTGCCCGAACCAGCGTCATTCGTGTACACACCGCACGAGGCGATTGGCCTTCATGACGTCGGGGCCGTCATCCTGACGTCGGGATTCCGCCCGGAATACTGATTGATCGAACCGACCGCCGTCGACGAAATGAGATTCCTGCCCGGCGCGAGCGTCGTAGTGCCGGGCTGTCCTTCTGCGGCGTCCACTTCCTGCGTACGCGCCGACCATCGCTGCTCCTCGGGGTCGGCGCCGACGCCAGGTCGTCGCGGAGTCGGTCGCGCCAGGACCGGGCTGACGAGCCCCGAGGGGCTTCCCGGGCGCCGGTCTGGGCACGAGCAATGATCCGGATGCGTGATGCGCCCAGCCAACGGCCAGCTCGCAGATCGCCGGCGGGCGCCTATCCTCAACAACTATGACCACGGAACCGGGCAGCCACCCAGACTGGCGCACGCAAGGCGTGGTGGTCATCCCAGCCCAGGCGCTGGACATGAACACGCCGCAGACCCCCGGCATGAATCGCGCTGCCGCGATCACGCACCAGCGGGTCGGGTCGCAGAAACTATGGGCCGGCACGGTCACCATCCATGCCGGCGCGCGGACCGGCGCGCACCATCACGGCGAGCTCGAAAGCGTCATCTATGTCCTCCGGGGCCGTGCCCGGATGCGCTGGGGTGCGCGGCTGGAATACACCGACGAGGCAGGCCCCGGCGGTTTCATCTACGTCCCACCGTTCGTGCCACACCAGGAGATCAACGCCCTCGACGACCAGCCGCTGGAGTGCGTGCTCACCCGCAGCGGCCAAGAGCCGATCGTCATCAACCTGGAAATCGATGGCGTCGCCGAACCCGAACATGTGCCGTGGACAGACCCGGCCCACCCTCTCTGACACACCCTCCCTGTGACGTCGGCTCGTCCGAGCGGACACATGATTGCTCTGCCACACAACGCCTTTCAGGCCGTACTTCATAAGTGTGCGGGTGCGGCTGACACTCGAGCTGACCTGGTGGAGGAAGGTCACATCGGGGTTGAGCTGCCAGTACTCCAGTCGCGCAAGCACGTTTTCCGGGTCGCCGAGCAGCCATAGGTGTGTGCTCCGGTCGCGCCCGTGAGCGACGCTTGCAGGGCCTCCGCGCGGACCCCAGGTCGAGTCGGCCGGTATCGATCAGGACGGACATCTCGAGCTCCTTCGAGGTTGGGCGCGCAAACCAGCGGCGTGAACTCCTGGCGCGAAGTTTGCCCGGTTACCGGAAATGGCGACAACCGCTTGACCCCAGCCCACCGCGCGATGCAATCGAAAGGAGCACGTGACGGGCATGATCGCGGTCTGCCCGCGGGGATCGTTCCAAGCGACAGTTTGTCGAAATCGCGATAGATCTTGGGCCGATCGCGCCGAACTCGGTGTTGCTCAGTCAGGTTAATTCGTTGACTGATTGCGGAATGCTATCCGTCGTCAGGGTTTGCGGATACGTGCCGGGCCGAAGCAGCTGCTGATCATCAAGCTGCTGTCTGGCAGTGGATAGATGAATTGGCCCATGGTGTTGACGCGGAACGTTGGTGGCAACGCAATGGTGGCGTTCTGTTGGCTGGTCTCCCAGTCGATGCCGACCATGGTCATCTGCCCGTCCTGCAGAGTGGTCAGGTAGATGGTCGAGTCGATGCGGGAGACCGGCGCCAGCGTCCAGGCCATCGACCGGTCCATGTAGAGCCAGCTGCTTTCCAATGCTTTTGTGTCGCTGCTCCAGGTGAACCTTTGTGCGCCGCGCGGGCCTTGCCTGGTGTAGCCCATCGACATCAGGGTTGGCTGCACTGCGCGTTCGCGTTGGCCGGGCAGGATCACCGGCTCCGGGAAGTCGGAGGCGAACATCAGCACACCGTCCCGGAAGGCCTACGCCGACCATTCGATGGTGCTAGCCACCGGAAACCCGAGCTCGACCGCTGACGCGGTGCGCCGGCTCGGTGCGCCCGGGACATCTCGGCGGAAATGAGCCTGCGCTACGGGCGGCTGTTCGACGCCACCGTGAAGGCCGAATACGAACGGGCGCTCACCTCAGCGAAGTCCCAGCTCAGTCCGATACCCACCGACCCGCCCGGCGGCCGGGTCAGGCTCCCGCTGTTGACATCTGCGAGCACTGCCCGAACTTCCGCACCGACAGCGGCTACCTACCCATCCTGGCCGCGCAACGCGCCGAGGCCGAGATCCTCGCCAGAGACACCGAAACCCGCGGCTGGGGAGCCGAAGTCGAACGCCACCGCCAACTCATCGCACGCCTGGACGCGCACATCGAACAGGCACAAACCGGATGACCCCCGACCAACGCCAGCAACGCGTCGAGGACGCCTGCGCCGACCTCCTACGGACCCGCACCCCGATCACCTTCGACGCCATCGCCGCCCACACCGGCCTGGGCAGGGCCACCCTCTACCGCAACCCCGAACTTCGGGCCGTCATCGAAGACCACCGCTCCCGCGGACGCGGAGCCACACCATTACCGGACTCATCACCGAGATCGCCCACCTCCGAACCGCCCTGGACGAACTCGCCATCAAAGTCCGCCGCCACGAGGAGGAACTCCGCCGCCTCCGCGGCCAACACCGCACCAGCTGACCACGCCACCCGAAACCGGAACCTCAACACCATGGATTAGCCGGATAACCCTGGCGCAACGGCTACGTCGAGTCGTTCAACAGCCTTGTGCGCGACGAATGCCTCAACATCAACATCTTCTGGTCCCTGACCCAAGCCCGAGTCGTGATCACCGACTGGAAGGAGGACTACAACCACCGCCGACGACCCAGCTCGCTCGGCTACCAAGCCCAGCGGACTACGCTGCCGCCTGCACCCACCGATGAACGACGCTCACCAACCGTGCATCAGTTCTCGGGGTCCGGCTACTCCCGTCACGTGACGGCTCACGATGTGAACGGCGGCTCCCACGGTATGCCCGTCGGGTAAGGCCCACTCATCGATGAGAATTCGAAGTTCGGTTCGTCTACCAAGTGACATCGAGACGACCGGAGGTAGTGAGCATGCGAAAGATCGTCGTGTCTGAGTTGTTGTCCCTCGACGGCGTGGCCGAGGATCCCGACAAGTTCCTCACCGACTGGGACGACGACGTGATGGACGCGAACATGTCCGCGGTCATCGACACGCAGGACGCCGTCATCCTCGGCCGGCGCAGCTACGACGAGTGGGCGCGGTTCTGGCCCGAGAGCACCATCGAACCATATGCGACATTCATCAACGCGGTCGCGAAATTCGTTGTGACGTCTACCCCGCTCGACCGGGAATGGGCGAATGCGCGTGTCGTCGAGGGCGGTCTGATCGAGTTCGTCCGTGAGTTGCAGGACCAACCCGGCGGCGACATCGGCGTCCACGCCAGCATCTCGGTCGCTCAGGCGCTGCTGGCCGCAGGCGTCGTCGACGAACTCAAGCTGGTGATCGCTCCGACGATTGCCGGCTCGGGACGTCGGCTCCTTGACGGACTGCCGGCCCAGCGGCTCGAATCGATCCGAAGCGCGACGTCGCCAACTGGG
>JADGOY010000300.1 GCA_017882715.1 Nakamurella sp.
CCACGGGGTAACACCAGCCTGCAGCAACCAGGCCCGGCCGCTTCGGTCCTCAACTGGTGGGGCCTGCGGGACGGGTCAGCGTTGCGGTTCCGGTGCGTTCATGCTGCCGGGAGGACGTTCGGCTCTGTGCCGCGCGGCCCAGACGAGACAGGGTGATGAAGGGGAGGCGCGAGATGCCCCCCGGGGAGGTGCGGTGTGTTACGGGTCGTTCTGATCACCGGCTGTTCCGCGGCCGTCGCGCGAACGGTCACGGAGCGCCGGACGGTCTCTGGGGTTCGCGGTGGTGGCCACCGCTCGACTCGCGCAGCCGTTCACGGGTTTTGCCGCTTCGACCGGGCTCGTGCTGGATGTGACCACTCGGCCGTCCTGGATTTTGCCGTCGGGGCGACCCCGCGGCGGCACGGGTGTATCGACGTGCCGGTCACCATCGCGGGGCGCGCCGTCCGCGGAGCAATCCCGGCGCTGCCGTCCAGGCAATGGTCGACGTGAACGTCTTTCGGCGTGGTGAGGATGATCCGCCCGGTCGCCGCTGTCCGCGAGAAGACGGCGGGCGAGGTTGTCCGACGGGAATCGTGGCGATCACTGCGGACTGTCGCGGCGGTCTGCACCGGCACCGCGCGATGAGCCGGTCCGGGTGAATGCCGGGAATCGGTTGGCGAGCTGGCAGACCGACGGAGGTGTTGAGGATGACCGCTTTTCGCGATCGGGTCGACGCGGGCCGGCGGCTCGCTGAGCGGTTGGCGTTCTTGCGTGATCAGGATGTGGTGGTCCTGGGTTTGCCTCGAGGTGGGGTGCCGGTGGCGTTCGAGGTGGCGGAGGAGTTGAACGCGCCGCTCGATGTGTTGGTGGTTCGAAAGCTCGGGGTCCCGTTCCAGCCAGAGTTGGCCATGGGCGCCATCGGCGAGGGCGGTGCCAGAGTGCTCGACGCCGACGTGTGCCGGCGTGCGCGGATCAGCGAGGACGACCTGCGCCATGTGGAGCGGCGGGAACGAGAAGAGCTTGACGCCAGGGTGGCCCGCTATCGCCGGGGCCGCGAACGGGTCGACCTGGGCGGCCGCGTCGCGATTGTGGTGGACGACGGCCTCGCGACCGGGTCGACCGCCCGGGTGGCCTGCCAGGTGGCCCGTCAGCTCGGCGCGGCGCGCGTGGTCCTCGCGGTTCCGGTCGCGCCGTCGCGGACCCTGCAGGAATCCCTGTCGGCCGACGAGGTGGTGTGCCTCTCGGCGGTTTCACGGTTTGTGGCGGTCGGTTACCACTACCTCGACTTCTCACCGACCACCGACGAGGAGGTGATTGTCCTGCTGGATGCCGCGTCGCGTCGTGGGCTCGCCGCCTACCCGGGCGTCGGAACCGACGCCGATGTCGACGTCGAGATCCCCGCCGGAGCAACCATTCTGCAAGGGCACCTGCATGTTCCCGACGCGGTCGCCGGCGTCGTGGCGTTCGCGCACGGAAGCGGCAGCAGCCGGCACAGCCCCAGGAACAGGTTCGTTGCGGACGTGCTGTATCGGGCCGGCCTGGGCACCCTGCTGCTCGACCTGCTCACCCCGGACGAGGAGGTCGATCGCACCAACGTGTTCGACATCGAATTGCTCGCCGGCCGGTTGACCGCCGCGACCGAGTGGCTCGGCACCCGGTCGGACACTGCTTCCTGCCGAATCGGCTATTTCGGCGCCAGCACGGGAGCGGGGGCGGCGCTGTGGGCCGCCGCGGACGCAGGGCTGCGGATCTCAGCGGTGGTGTCCCGCGGCGGACGCCCCGACCTGGCCGGACGACGCCTCGCACAGGTGCAGGCACCCACTCTGCTGATCGTGGGAAGCAGGGACCAGACGGTGCTCCACCTGAACCGACGAGCACAGGCCCAGTTGCGCTGCGCCAATCGCCTGACGATCGTCGAAGGAGCCACCCACCTATTCGAGGAGCCCGGAACGCTGGCCGAAGCGGCGATGTGTGCCCGCGACTGGTTCGTGAACCACCTGCTATCCACCGGCATCGCGCAGAAGGCGGAGGAAGACCGATGACCGCGTCGAGCCGTACCCAAACGGGTTCACCGTCGCGCCCGAGATCCTGTCGTTGGCACGCCCGCTGAGCGACCTCGCTACGCTCGTCGATCCCCAAGCCAGCCACATGAGCGGAACCTCGCCAGTCCCGGCCGGACGCGCCGGTGTGTTCTGCGGATTGGACGCCTCCGGACGCGGCGCCGACCGCGGGAGCGGGCCTGGGTGTGTCTCGTGCCGTCCCGCGAGGACCCGCAGGACCACGCCTGGAGCAAGCCCCTGGCAGGGAAACAGGCGAGACCGCGAGGCCGACGTCATCGTTCTCCCGGCAGAGATGTGCCGCCGGACCAGCCGCCTCGCGGTCAACGACGAGGCCGCGTGCCCACGCCGTACAGAACGCGGAAGTGGCCGCGAACGCGGAGCACTACTACCGGATCATGGTGCACGGCAACCGCGAGTCCTGAACCATCGGCGATCATCACACGGCCGACACCATCGACCGCCTCGCCAAGCACACGGACCGGGATCGAAGGGCTGATGGGAACACACCACCCAGACTGGCGACGAATGGGCCACCGACAAGGCCCGCGAAGGGATCACGAACGTCGGCCAACTCGTCCGGGAGCAGCATGGCCCGACGGCGTCGCACTGATCGGCGTCACCTCCCACCGCGGTTCGGTGATGGCCGTGGAGGCGTGGGACGCCCCCGAAGGCCTGCCCCCGATGCCACCAGCCGTCAGGGACCCACGAAGACGTGCTGCACCGCACGCCACGGGTGCCAGCCGTCTCGCCTTCAACGACGACCGGTCAGGACCCTGGTTGTCCGATCGATGCGCAGGGTTTCGTAATCGCGGTCGACCTGTCTGATGCCGAGGTGCGTGAACAGGGTTTGTAGGTCGACCCAAGCAGCAGCGGCATAGACAACACTTTGTCGATCGGAATCTCGCAAGTTTCTAGCAGGTGGCCACAGTGCACGCGAGGCTTCGAATCGATGGATCCCGTTGCGCCGGGCCACGTCCGCCAGGTACTCGAACAGCAGCGTGCCGATCCCCTGGTGCTGACGATCGTGGGCCACCAACAACGCGGCCTCGGCAGGCTCGCCGGTCGACCTCTCGAACCCGGCGAGCTGCGTGCCGACCCATGCCGTCAACGTCTGATTTGAGGGAGTCGCCGGCTGCATCGGCAGCGTCACGTACTTCTCGCCGGCGGAGCGGCCGAGGCCGAAGAAGCCCAGGTACATCGGCCGGTCGGACACCCGGGTCTGCAGTGTGCGCAACGCGTTCGCGTCGGAGGGGATGACGGGGCGGATGTGGACCAGACGCCGTCCGCCCGCACGGCGTCGATGCCTTCGAATTCAGCGTTCCCCGAATCGGGACGACCTTCGGACAGCCTGCTCATGCCATTCACTTCTCCTGGACCCGAAGCCAATGGTTCAGTTGCGGCAGAAGTTCTTCCACCGCCGTGCCGGCGCTCCCCGCGGTCGACAGCCGGATCGCGTCGGGCCACGGATCGGCGTCCAGGGCCATCCGGTCGGCAACCTGCCAGTCCGCATCGGAGGCGTCCTCGGTCCGGGCGATCAGTCGGTCAAGTCGAACCGTTGACGGTGCCCAACACTGGACGCCGCCCAGCTCAGCGTGAGCCCGACTTGCGCCGTCGGCGGCGAGCGCCCGCAGATCTGCGTGGGTCCAGGACGCATCCAGCACGACCGTCTCACCGAGGCCGATCAGCTCGCCAGCCCGATGGATCAATTCGCCGTAGGTGCGAGCGGTGTGCTCGTCGTCGTAGATGCCGCGTCGGTACGTATCGGTTGCCGGGACCAGCGGCGAGATCCCGGCCATTTCCTTCCGGATGTGGTCGCTGGACAGCAGCACCGCGCCGAGCCGGTCGGCCAGCAGACCTGCGACGGTCGACTTGCCGGCGGCCGGCAGGCCACCGATCAGGATCAGCCG
>JADGOY010000301.1 GCA_017882715.1 Nakamurella sp.
TCCACCGGCGGCGGATCACCTGACGGGGGCCCCACCGGTTCGGGCAAATGCCCCCATCCCTCGTGTCTACCCCTCGCGCCGGTGCGGCGCCGGTGCCGGTCCGCCGCCGGCCAGTGGCCGAGTACGTCTGCCCCGTCGTGACGGGGGCGCCACGGTGGGCATGCTCCAACGGTGACATCCCCCCTTGATGGCGGCACTCCATCCTGTTCTTCAACTCACCCGCACCAGTCGATCGCATCGGGCACAGTGGATGCGGTTGGCGGAGACAAGCGTAACAGTCTGTGACGACCGGCTGCGACGCTCTCGGTCATCGTCGAAGGCCGCGAGGCTGCGGCGCCCCGGGGCTCGTCATGGCTCCTCCGGCAGTTCGGCAACGCGCGCAACCGTCTCGGCATGGCGGCGCCGCGTGGTGAGAAGGGCGGATGCGCCCGTACGTGCGGCGGTGGCCAGTGCGAGCCGATTACCCAGAGTGCCCGTTATGATCCCGACCCCGCAGGCACTCAACTGATCGACACGCCGGTCCGCCAGGCCGGCGGAACGGCTCCGTCCCGGTGTTCCGGGTCGAGCGGCTCGACGTCCCACGCGCCCCGGACCGGGTCGGTCGCCGTGGGCTCTGTTCGCGCCGCCGGTGGTGCTGGCGGTGGCTTGGTGGGCGTGGCCGGGGTGGTTGGCGCCGCCGTGTGGGGCGGTCGGGTGAGGGGTCGATCGGCGGGTGTTCGGTGGCCGATGGTCACTGGTTGACAGCGGAAAGTCACCGGGGGTGGTCGCCGGATGTGTTCCTCGGGTTACTGAACGTCGCTGTTGTGGGGTGGTCGTTCGGGACCGGTGTTTCCGCTTTCCGCTGCGCGGGGTGGGGGACATTCATCCGGCGAATTCGGGTCGCCGTGACTGCGGTGAGTATTTGGGCGGGATTTGTGGGGACGCTCCGCGTGGTGATCGGGGTCGGCCGCCCCTGCCGCTGGTGATGAATCGGGACGAGCCTGGCAGCAGGATGATCGGGTCGATGACGAATCGGGAGGGGTCGATCGTGATGACATTCACCAGGTCCGGGGGGCGGAATGCCGCTGCGGGTCCGTTGGCGGCCGATGGTTCGGCGCCGGCGGGTCCGGTCGGTCGGGCTGGGTCGCGGCGAAAGATGTTGGTCCGGCCCGTTTGCCGTTGATCCCGGGGCCTGCCGGGTCGGTGTGAGACGCACCCCCGGGGGTGATCCGGCGGGCATCGCGGCCCGGTGCAAGTGACCGCGACGGATCCCCCCTTGTTTTCAGGGCACCCGTATTTGAGGGCGCCCGGTCGTCAGGGCAACCGTCTTTTTAGTTTTCAGGGCAACCGTTTATGCAGGGCAACCGTTGTCGGGGTGTCGGCGCCGGTGGGGAAGGAATGGCGTGGTGACGGGTGGTTGTCGCGCGCGGTTTTTTCCAGGGATTCATGCGCAGTGAGCCGGCAGGTGGATGCCGGAACTCGATGCCCGGTCATGAATCTTCGGGGTGCGCATCGTTGATCCACCGCCGTGTGTCGTCAGGCTTCACCTCGTTGCCGGGAGGGCAACATGTTCACCATCACCAATTCCACGCTCGTGGACCATGATCGCGGTAGTGCGGGACCGCGTCGGGCCCTGTTCGATCCGGCCCCCGGCCGCCGCTGGTGGTGGTTCAGCCGGGTGGTGGTGCTGGGTGTGACGATCATCCTGGGCTGCCTGGGGATGCCCGGGCTCGCGCAGGCCGGGCCGGCGGCAACCGGGTCACCGTCGGGTGTGTCGGCGTCGGGTGTGGCCAAGGCGGCGGCGGTGACCGGGTTCGTGCACCCGGGGATCCTGTTGGGCACCGCGCAGCTGAATTTCGTGAAGGCCAAGCTCGCCGCCGGCGCGCAGCCGTGGAGCACCGGGCTGGCGAACGCGAAGAAGGACAAACCGAACACCGGCGCGAACAGCGGAGTGCCCTACAGTTCGCTGTCCTGGGTGCCGCGGCCGGTGGCCTATGTGGGGTGCGGGGCGAATCACAACCCCGACGAGGGCTGCTATGACGAGGTCAACGACGCGGTCGCCGCCTACACGCAGGCGTTGCTGTGGGTGTACACCGGGAACAACGCCAACGCGCAGCTGGCCATCAAGATCCTGAACGCCTGGTCGGGAAAGCTGATCGATCACAAGTTCGACACCAGCGTGTACAGCGACGGGCACCTGCAGGCGGCGTGGATGGGTGAGGTATTCCCGCGCGCGGCGGAGATCATCCGCTACACCTACACCGCGCCGGCCGGTCAACCGGTGCTGAACGTGGCGCAGTTCTCCGCGATGCTGAAAAAGGCGTTCCTGCCGCACGTCATCAACGGGTGGACCGGCGGCGGCGCGAACTGGTTGCTGTCGATGGCCGACGCCACCATGAACATCGGCATCTTCACCGACGACCGGGCCACCTTCGACAACGGTGTCGCCGACTGGCGGGCGCAGGTCCCGGCGGCCATCTACATGGCCGGCGACCGCAACCTGCTGCCGCAACTGGCCGGCATGCCGATCTCCCCGCCCGGAACAATCTACGAGCGGCCGACCACCACGAAGGCGCAGTTGAGCACCTACTGGCGCAACCCGACCAGGTTCGTCAGCGGACTGGAGGGCGAAACCCTGCGCGACATCAACCACATGGCCATGGGCTTCGGCGCGATGATCGACGGCGCGGAGACCGCCCGGCTGCAGGGCGTGGACCTGTACGGCGCCCAGAAGACCCGCATCGTGACGGCGATGGAATTGAACACCGGCTACATCTACGCCGCCGTCAAGGGCGGGCAGAACCCACCACCGAACTGGGTGGGCACCGCACCGATCAACACCTCCAACGGCTCCTGGAAGATCACCTGGGAAATCGGGTACAACGAGTTCGCCAACCGCTTGGGGGTGTCCATGCCCAACACCGCCAAACTGCTCGCCGACCTGGTTCGGCCCTCCGGCTGGAGAACCACCCTTTTCATGGACTACGAAACCCTGACCAGCTACGGCACCCCGTAGCCCACCAGACCGGGGCCCCCCACCCGGGTGACGCGGCCGATCGCCCACCAGCGACCGGCCGCGATCACAACCGCAGGGCAGCTCATACCGCAGCGGCGATCCGCGTCGCCGGGGTCCGAGCGCTCGGCGTCGATCGGAACCTTCGAGCCCAGTTGACCGCGAAGAGACGGGCACTGCTGTGGTAACGCGCGACCGAAATGCTTTTCACATACAGTCTTTCGTGCACGGCCGCACATTGTGGAAGCCGATGCGCCGCCGGTGGTTTCACTCTGGGGCGACCGCCGTTGACCGGTTCGGGTGCCCAGTCGGCGCGGTGGCATCGGCGAGGGCGGCCTTCAACAGGGCACTCGCCGACCAGCGCATCATCCGGGCGGCGTCGTTGCGGGACAGGCCGGCAACGTCGACGAGCCAAACGAACGACTCGATGCCGGTGGCGGCACGGATCGCGACCGCCAGGCGACGCACGTCAACGTCCGGATGGGTGTCGGCCAACGGCGCGAGCGCGTCCTCGATCCAGCCGATGGCCCGCCCTGCTCGCAGTGGTGACTGATCGGCGCCGGGTTCCAGCGACAGGCGAAGCGACGCGCGCAACTGGGGCTCCCACTCCAGGGTTGTCAGGGTGAAGGCGCGCATCGCCAGGTCGAGCCGGGCTTCGGGATCTGCCGGTGGATTGTTCGGCAGCAGGGAACGCTGCAACGTTTCGGGGTGTGCGCCGAGCAGGAGGTCGCGCTGGTTGGGGAAGTACCGATATGCCGTCGTCCGGGAGATGCCTGCCGCCGCCGCGGCCTCTTCCACTGTCGGTGTGTCGCCTTGCGCCATCAACTCACGCGTCGCGGTGATCAACTCATCCCGGGTGCGGGCCTTCTGCTGCCGGCGGCCGGTCGATGTATATGGTACTTCCATGCCCATCATGGTACCGTCATCCCATGAAT
>JADGOY010000302.1 GCA_017882715.1 Nakamurella sp.
CGAACAGCCAGTGCACGATGACCTCGGTTGTCAGCTGGGTGTCGCCGGTGGCCAACGGCATCGCCTCGGCAGCCGCCGCCCGCATCGCCATCATCGGGCGCGGACCACCCCCGCTGGGCCGTTCATCGATCCACTGCACCTCGCCCAGGGGCCGGCCGGCCAGCGCGGCGAAGTGCTGCGCCTTCACGGTCGCGTCGGCGAACGCAGCCTCACGAGCGCCCGCCATCGCCTCCTGCGGATGACCCGCGGTCAGGGTCACACCATCGATACGCACGCCCTCGCCGCCCAGCGTGGCCACGTCGGTCAGCAATCGCTCGATCCCGTGCAAGCCCTCCAGCAGCACGGTCAACCGCTGGCCTGCCTGGTACCCGAGCAACAGTTGGCGGCCGTTCTGGTACTCGGTCTTCGGCCCCAGCGTCAGGTCAGACGTGCGCACCGACCGGGAACTGACCCCGCCGTCGGCCAGGATTGACAGCACGCGGGTGGCCGTTCCCGCAGCCGCGGTGAACGCCTCCCCCGGAGCCGCCCTGACCACCTCGACACCCAACGCGATCGACACCTGGTCGACCGGGGCCGCTGCGGTACCAGAGCCGATGACGGTGATTCCAGCCGAACGACGTTTCATTTCGCTCATCCGGCCAGTGTGCCGGTCCTCAGGGAAGTTCGGCAGCTAACCCGAACAACGGAAACAACCGTGGCTCCACGTAATGGGTGAACCGGCTGATCCGGCCATCGGAGACGTCGACGATCTGTAACGAGAACGGCTGGTGCCCTTCACCATTTCCACTCGCCCGGTACTGCGCGAAGCCGGCGCGGCCATTGACCTCGACGGGCACCAGCACCGAGCCCTCGCACCCGCTACCCGGTCCGAGCAGCCAGCGCCCGATGTCGTCCCGTCCGCGCAGCCACATCGGGTACGGCGGCATCGACTGGGTCGCGTCCTCGTGCAGCAGAGACACGAGCGACGTGATGTCGTACCGCTGGAAGGCGTCGACATAGCGATCCAGCAAGACCCTTTCGGTCTCACCGACGGGGTCTGACGGGTCGTCGTCCAGGCCACGGGAGGCCATCGTTGCCCTCGCCCGTTGCAGCGCGCTGTTGACCGCGGCGACGCTGGTGTCGAGCAGATCGGCGACCTCGCTGGCCTCCCACCGCAATACCTCCCGAAGGATCAGTACCGCCCGCTGCCGGGCCGGAAGATGTTGCAGTGCAGCCACGAAGGCGAGCCGCACCGACTCCCGGGAGACTGCGACCTCCGCCGGGTCACTGCCTGCAGAGATGACCCGACCGTCGGGAACCGGCTCCACCCAGCTGCCCTCGGCCGCTGGAGCGCCGATCGCTTCGGCGACCGGCGCCGAAGCCGGACCCATGTCCATCGGCAGCGCCCGGCGTTTGCGTCCGTTCAGCATGTCGATGCTCACGTTGGTGGCGATCCGGTACAGCCACGACCGCAGGCTGGACCGTCCCTGGAATTGGCTCGAACCGCGCCAGGCCCGGACCAACGTCTCCTGCACCGCGTCCTCGGCCTCGAAGACCGAGCCCAGCATCCGGTAGCAGTACCCGGTCAGCTCGGTGCGATACTCCTCCAGATCTGAAGATCTGGGCATGACGGTGGTTTCGGTTGCCAGGTCGTTCATCAGGGCGTCATCCTCCGGTCGGCAGTAGGCAGTCCTGGAGTACCCCGCCAGCTTAGGAGCCACGCCCGACAGCGGATCGTGCGCGAACCCTCTCGGGCACTGCCATGGACTGGTCGTCCATCGAGCGGATACTGGCCGGGCTTTCGAGACCAGATGACGGCTCACCATCGACATTCACGACTCATTGCAGAGGGCAGGAGCCACATGGTCTAGCGTCGCTGGGGTGTTCCAGGGTTCAGGAACCGGCCCGCAACGCCGAGAAGACACCACGATGGCCCGATTGACCCTGACGACGTCGGCGTCGTCCAAGACGCCAACGTGATCACCGAGGTTCGACCGCCGGACGGTGGTGATGTTGTCAACCATGATCCGGCTGGGTTCTCGGAGCCCCGATGATGTCCGAAGGCGTGATCTCCAGACGGAAAAGCGTGCTTCGGTCGCATCGGTGGTGAACGGGCGTACGGTAACCGAGTCGTTGTCGAATCGGTCATCCTGGACAACGACTTCGGGCCGAGGTTTGCCGGCGTAACCAGGCCTGCCCGCGACTTGTCCAGATATCCGCCCCTCTCAACCCGGCAGCCGTGTCGACACCGATTCGACGAATACCTGATCCGACTCGGCCTCGGCACTGTCCGCGACCGCGCGTGATTTGCCGGTGCGCCTCCTCGGCAAATCCAGGGGCGCGAACATCAGGTACCCAGACCTGCACGGGACGGAGCCCTTGAGCACGTAACCGTGCTCCCGCACCCCGCACCCGGTATCGGACATCGCTCGCCTCCCGTGTTACATGCAACGTTCCCAGCCCTGCCTCAACAGCCACGACTGCGGACATCGCGCTGAATCCCATTGCCGCCGGCGGTTCCAACTGTCCGCCGCGGGCACAACGTCGTCGCCAGAACACCGCGCTGCCGCACGTCATGCGGCGAACGATGCCCAGCTCAACGGTGCGCGGCGGTGAGCCGCTCAGTAGGGTTCGAAGCCTGGTGACGGACGGTGGCCAAGATCCACATCGCGATCATGGCGAGCACCAGGATGGTCACCGCCAAGGTGCCGCCGCCGACTATGGCCACGATGCCGGCCACCAGCGCGAGAGCGCCCACCGCCGAGACCAGCACCACGTACGTCATAGGCGGGCGGATCTTGCCGTTGACGCCGTAGATGGCCTCCATCTGGGAGCGGGCGGTGACGCACCCAGCCATCCCCAAGACGAAGATCACTACGACCAGTGCGCGTCCGGAGACCCCGGCCACCGCACCGTCGGCCAACCAGACTGCGAAACACGCCAGAGCAGCAGCGACATAGATTGTCGCCAGTCCGTCCTTCAAGGTCAGACGCATGTCGGGCCTCCCTTTCACATGCCCCCAGGGGACGGTTCAGATCGCCGACCACCCGCCGTCGACGGGTAGCACAACGCCATTGATGTTCGACGCGTCATCGCAGAAACGCGATGCCGGTTGCCTGCTCTACCTCCTCAGCGACGGGGACGCCGAGGGCGCCGAACAGCGCCAAGATTCGGTTCCCGGCGAGCTCGGAGCGTGCCGTTCCGTCGACGTTGGTCCGCACCGGACCCGGGGCCGTCGCGTTGGTCCTGATGCCGAGCGGTCCGTACATCAACGCGGTGCTCTTGGTAGTGCCGACGACGGCGGGTTTGGACGCGGTGTAGGAAACACCCGAGGTCGATCCGGGCAAGCCCGCCTCGGACGGGACGTTGACGATGGCACCCGATCCGACCTCGAGCATGACGGGCAGGGCGGCGCGAATCAGCCTCAGCGTGCCGGTCGTGTTCACCGCGAACACCCGGTCCCAGGTGGCGTCGCCGACCTCCGCGGCCGGAAGGAATCCGTCCATGATGCCTGCGACGTCCGCCAGCACGTCGATCTTTCCGTCGGCTGCAATGACGATCCGCTCGACGTCCGCGACCTGGGGGATGTCGTCGGTCACCGCAACCAGATCGAGGTCCGGGAACTGGTTGGTCAGGTCGGTCAGCCGCTGCTCGGAGACGTCGGCCGCCACCACCCGGGCTCCCTCCGAGTCGGGCAGCACCGCGGTCGCCAGGCCAATTCCCGAACCGGCGCCGGTGACAATCGCGGTCCTGCCCGCGAACCTCGGGAGTGCTGACTGTGGGCCGCTCGTCATCGGTGATCCTGCCTCCGGGGGCGTCGTCCGTCCTGGAGTTTCTTCCCTTCTCACCGTCCGCTTTCCATGCGCCGGTCGTCAGGGGCAAAGGTCCCGGTGTGTATCAGGTCGCGTGCGTGAAGACGAGAACGGGGCCGACGGCGGCCGGCCGCA
>JADGOY010000132.1 GCA_017882715.1 Nakamurella sp.
CTATTTTCGCGACGAGGTGATGTCGCCCCTGCAGACGATGCGGGGTTGCGTCGGCGTGTCGATGATCGCGGACCGGCGATCATCCCGATGCATCGCGACAACAGCCTGGCGTTCGCTCGGCGAGATGCACGCCAGCGTCGCGGCGATCAGGCCGATGCGGGAGCGCGTCGCGAAGATCCTGGGCGGATTCGCCGAGGTCGAGGAGTGGGACATCGCGGCCGTGCACCGCGAACATCATTGCGATGAGGGTTCCTGTATGCGGGTGACCTGGCTGCGGGTGGATTCCGGTCACGCAGAGCAGGTGACGGACGCCTTCAGGCTCGGGTCGCTGCCGGCGATGCAGCGCCGGCGAGGTTTTTGTGGCGCCAGCCTCCTGATGCACCGCGAATGGGGACGGGCCGTCGTCTCCGTCAGCTACAGCGATCAAGAGGCGATGTCCGGCGATCATGGGCTCGCCGGGATGCTCGGACCGGACGGAAGGTCGGGAGCGGCTGCCCAGATCCTCGATGTCCGGGAGTTCGATGTGGTCCTTGCCCATCTGCATGTTCCGGAGCTGGTGTGATCGGAGAACTGGGCTGATTCCGGCCGCCCGGCGGTCGTCGCCCTGATCAGGCGGTCGTCGTCCTGGTCAGCTGCGCGGTGCGGGCAGCGACCTTGCTGGGCTTTCCGTCGCTCGGCTTTCCGTCCCGATCACGGCGTCGGCGACCACCAGCAGCGAAGAGCGGCGTTTCACGGCGATTCGCTGCAGCCATCGAAAGGCTTCCGAATCGGTGATGTGGTGCCGGTTCATCAGCACCACCGTTGCACGGGCGACGACCCGGCGCGCGTCGCGCGGATCCAGGCCGGATTTCACCGTTCACCCACCTGTGCTCCCGCGCCCAGCAAACCTTCGGTGCCGCCCCGCAAACCACCGGTGCTCCGAGTGTCCGCGCCGGCGTCGCGACGGGCCGCGAGCCCATGCCAGTCGGCTGCGCCGGTCTGGAGGTTGACTCGCAGCCTGCCTGCGGGCCGCCGTGCCTGCCGCGGACCCGTCGGTAGCTGCGGAAAGATCAGGAATCGCAGTTCCCGGGTGCCCGCGGAAACGGGCCACGGCCCGCGGCTGCCGTTGATGGTGCCGTCGCCGGCCAGGCCGGTGTTGTTGCCGGCCAGGCCCGTGTTGTTGGGAGTGCGCTCTGGCGTCAGCGGCGCTGCCGAATTGTCGGGCACGACGGTGATGGGGGCCGTGAACACCGGACGTGCGGATGGTCCGCCTCCGACGGACCCGGTGCCGTCCACGTCATCGGGAATCAGTTGGTAGTGCAGCGAGGTCAGCCGGCAACGACGTCCGGCGCGCAGGACCCACTCGCCTCGGGACAGACCGCACGCCACAAACCTGAACCGCGCCAACAATTCCCCGCAGTCCACGGTGAATTCCTGCATGTCCACGGGTTGTTCCACAGTCCGGTCGACCATCGACGCGCGACCCGCCCTGCCGGCTTTTCCGGGAGCGGGGGGCAACGAAGGGACCGGCCGCTCTCCGACCGGCAGGGCCGAACCGTTCATCCGGGGTTCTTGCCGCGGCGGCACGGGCGCTGCCGGCGGACTTCGCCTGCCGGCCAGATATTCGCTCTCGGTGATCCGGCCGGTCTCCCGCGCCACGATGTTGGCCACCTCCTCGCGTGACGGATGCCATCCCTCGTAGTACCCCACCGACAGGCGATGCACGAGACCCTGACGCGCTCCGGCGTCCAGCATCGCCAACAGGTCCTCGTACTCGTCGGCAATGCTGCGAGGCCGAGGCTGGTCAGAACCGTTCGGCGTCACCGTCATCCTTGACTCCTCGTCTGTCTCCCATGAGGTCAACTGACCTGCAATGGCTCTCGATTTGCGGCTGCGTCTGGACGATGGCGATCAACGTCCGGACGGCGGCTCGCGGGCGTAGAACCGGGCTACGCGGTGTCGGACGGCGCATCAGTGCACCATCCCAGAAACGCCGTGATGCAATGACGTCCGAGGTCCAGCCTGTTGGCGTGCCGGGATTTCTGGGCGGCGAGAGGATCTCATCCGGTGCTGCGGCCAGCAAGCAGCGACGGCACCGGCCCCAAACGGCTGTCGGGTTCAGCGTATCTGACGTAACCGCGATCTCAGCGATATGTCAAGTGCGCGTTCACCGGGCGGAAGGAGAAACGCGAATCGTGGATCCCCGTTTGTGCGGTCAGTCGAGGCGAGCCGGCGGGTCATGATACGCCGGCTCGGTGTTCGCTGCGGGTGAGGCGGAAGACGCGGATGTCGCGGTCGGTGCGCCGCACGTAGGTGGCCAGCTGCGGGGTGGTGGTCGTCTGTGGTTCACCAGCCGCCGGTACATTCCTTCAGCCTCCCATGTGGGTTCACTCGCCGGGGGGAACGACAGAACTGACCCCGCCGTCTCGGCGCACGGCCGCGAATCCCCTTTCCATGATGGGACTTTCGGCTCTACTCAACCGGCCGGGCGGCGATCGAGTGACAGGACGGCTCTACTTGCGGCCGACCCAGCGGAGCTCACCGAGGTGCATCCGCGCTCGGCCCGCGCGCGGGGGTGCTCCAACATCGCGTCGATCCTGCGGTACCACCGTCGGGCGCGGTCCAGCAGGTCGCCCGACTCGGCTCCCGACGGATGCGCCGACCCCACCGCGATCGGCACGTGGACCGGCACGGTGGCCATCAAACCGGCGACGGCGCAGTCGGTCGCTTCGTCGAGATCGGTTGCCAGGAGCCGCAAATAGCCGAGGTGGATGCCCGCCTGGATGACCAGGGATTCGATCTCGACGGCCGATTGGCCGGTGGACAGATTGATCATCACCCCGCACGCCGACCCGCCGGACGATGTCCAACGCCTCGCGGGCGGTCCCGACGCCGGTGTCCGGTTGCGGCACCAGCAACGAATGAGTTGGTAGGCATCGCAGTCCTCGACGAGCTGACCGAACAGGTCCGGAACGGCCGTCGCCTGCCGGGAACTCGGCACCGCGCCGGCGGTGACGAAGTGCGCGCCGAGCCGGGTGCCCAGATCCAGCACGCCGCGGTAGGACTCGGTGGTGGCCAAGCCTGTTCTTGCGGACAGTCTGCTCGACGTCGGTCCACCGGGCCCGGAGGGGCTGGGCGTCGGCGGGGTGCCCGGGAAGCCGTCAGCGGCTGATCTCCCGTCGGCTCTCGTCGAGCCGCCTGGTCGAGCCTTCGCGGTCGAGGTGTTCGAGCAGCGGGATCACCACCCGTCTGGTGCTGCCGAGCGCGCTGCGGGCCTGACTGGTGGTGAACGGCTGCGGCAGGTCGGCCAGGATGCGCAGCGCTCGCGCGGGTGCGTCGGGCAGCAGCACGATGTCGCCGTCCAAACGGAGCAGCCTTCCGAGGGTGACGGCGACCGCCAGATCCTTGCCGGTCAACGCGAGCCGGTCCAATGTGTCGCGGTCCGGCGCGGCGAACGGTGTTGCGCCCAAGAGCGTTTCCAGTTCCTCGACAGCCGGCTCGGCCGGCCCCAGGCCTGGTGATCTGCCGGGCCGGCCCACCCCGCCGCGGGTCGTCCGCAGCCCGCCGGCGGTCGCCAGGGAGGCGACGAGATCCGTGTCGGGAAGGCCCAGCGCAGACCGGGCCGATGCCACCGGCAGCACCGGGTCCTGCCTGGATGCCGATGCGCGCGCATCGACCGCGTCGACGAGTTCGGTGACCCACCGATCCCACCGGTCCGCATCGATCAGCCAATCGCCGGCAACGTGCACGCCGTTCAGGTCGTCGAGCGGGAGCCCCCATGCCAGCACGTCTCTCCGTCGGATCGCGCCGCGCCAGCGCAGCTGATCGCGCAGTCCGGGCAGCTCTCCGGCGGCCTGCAACGCCGCGGCACGGGCGGTCGCCGCGCCCCGCCGGCGCAGCGGAACCGGATCGGCGTCCAGGACGATCACGCCCAGCGGCAGGTGCAGCCGGGTGCGATCGGACAGGATGGCGCTGTCGCCGACCTGCAGGGGCAGTGCCCGGGCCAGCTGTAGCCGAGCGGTGTCGGCGCCCAGCGGCCGCAGCCGGACCGGCACGGCGGCCGTTCCGACATACAGGGTCATCTCGCTGCCCAGCTCGGCCGAGGTCGGGCCGGGCGTCGTGCTGATGCCGGGCCGGGCCGGCTGTCGCTGAGCGAGCCGGATGTCGACGGACTCGGTCTGCCGCCACCGATCCGGGGTGAGCAGCGCGTCACCCCGCGCGACGCCCTCCCTCGGGACGGACCGCAGGTTGACCGCCACCCGGGCCACCGCCGGTACTCGTTCCTGCACCGTGCCGAGCGTGTGCAGCCCGCGCACGGCGACCGGCTCGCCACGCAATTCGAGACGATCGCCCACCTGCACCGTGCCGGCGCCCAGGGTTCCGGTGACCACGGTGCCCGCACCGCGGATGGTGAACGCTCGGTCCACCCAGAGCCGGACCCGTTGCTGGACCGAAGGCGGCGGGAGTCGCGCGACCAGTCGGTCCAACGCGGCCCGCAGTTCGGCCAGCCCCGCCCCGGTCGCGCCGGACACGGCAACCGACTCGGCGTCGGCGATGGTGGAGGCCGCAAGGTGCCTGCGGGACTCCGCGAGGGCGTCCGCGGGATCGGCGAGGTCGGATCGGGTGACGACCAGCAGCCCGTCACGGATGCCGAGTGCGGTGGCGGCGGCCAGGTGCTCGGTGCTCTGTTCCCGCCAACCCTCGTCGGCGGCAACGACGATCATCACCGCCGGCGCCGGACCGAGCCCGGCCAGCATGTTGCCGATGAAGCGCTGGTGTCCCGGGACGTCGACGAACGCCAACGTCTCGCCCGAGGGCAGGGAGGTCCAGGCGTAGCCGAGGTCGATGGTCATGCCGCGCCGGCGTTCCTCCGCCCAGCGGTCCGGCTCCATCCCGGTCAACATGCGGACCAAGGTGGACTTGCCGTGATCGACGTGCCCGGCGGTGGCGATGACGTGCACGCGCTCAGATGCCTTGCTGCGCAATGGTTTTGATCGCCGCGACGATAGCCCCGGTGACGGCGGTGTCGGCCGCCGGGGGAACGCAACGCAGATCGATCAACAGCCGATCTTTCTCCACCCGCCCGACGATCGGTGGCCGACCGGTTCGCAGCGGCCGGGCCAGCCCGGGGTCCAGCGCGACGGCCCAGCCGGGCAACGGCACACCGGGGGCGCCGCCGCCGCCGACCGCCCCCGCGCTGGGCACCACCCGGCCGTTGGTCGCCGCGGCCAGTCGTTCGCAGCGAGCCCGCAACGCGTCGGGGTCGGCGTGCAGGGACTGGTGGGTCGGGGTGGCGGGTCCCCGCAGCGTCGCCTCCAGCGCCGCCAGGGTGAGCTTGTCGACCCGCAGCGCACGCGCCAGAGGATGACGGCGCATCGGTTCGATCACCTCGCTCCGGCCGAGAATCAACCCGGCCTGCGGTCCGCCGAGCAGCTTGTCACCGCTGCAGGTGACCGCCGCGGCGCCGGCCGTCAGGGCCCCGAAGACATCCGGTTCGTCAGGCAGCAGCGGGTCCGGCGTCAGCAGGCCGCTGCCGACATCGACGATCACCGGGACTGGCAACGAGGCCAACTCGCGCACCGGAACCGAGGAGGTGAAGCCGTCGACCCGGAAATTGCTCGGGTGGATCTTGACCACCGCGCCGGTGCCGGGTCCGATCGCGTCGGCGTAGTCGGTCAGCGTGGTCCGGTTGGTCGACCCGACCTCCCGGATCCGCACTCCGGCGGATTCGATGAGGTCGGCGAGCCGGAACCCGGCGCCGATCTCCACCATCTCGCCGCGGCTGATCACCACCTCGCGGCCGGATGCCAGCGCGGTGGTTGCCAACACGAGTGCGGCGCCGCCGTTGTTGACGACGAGTGCCTGCTGCGCGCCGGGCACCGCGTCCAGCAGCGCGCGCACTGTGGCCTGCCCCCGCCCGGTGCGCTGCCCGCTGCCGAGGTCGAACTCCACGTCGACGTAGCCGGCGGCCGCGTTGACCGCCTCGCGGGCGGCGCCCGACAACGGTGCCCGACCCAGATTCGTATGCAGCACCACACCTGTCGCGTTGATCACCGGGATCATCGAGGCGGCCCGCTCGGGCAGGGCGGCCACCGCCGAGTCGGCGACGGCCGAAGGCGGGATGTCCCCGCGGCGGGCCCGGTCCTGCGCGGCGACGACCGCGGAGCGGACGATCCGCGCGCCCAGCCGGCCGGTCGCGGCCGTCAGCCGCGGATCGGCCAGCACCGCATCGGTGCGGGGGATCAACCGCCGCGGATCGGTCGTCGTCATCGGCTGTCGCTTTCGTCCTTCCGCGGTCCGTCCGGCGCTGCCGGTGCGCGTTGGCGGTGCGTGTTTGGCGGAGGCGGACGGGAATCGAACCCGCCAAGCCGAGATGCTCGACTTCACCGATTTTGAAGATCGGGAGGGCCACCAGGCGCCTGTACGCCTCCGCCGCACACCGTAGCCGGAGCGTCGTGGGTCGGTCGCCCGGCGCTACCGTCAGCGTCATGACTTCGACCCGCTACCGGCTGACCCAGTACGCCCACGGCGGTGGGTGTGCGTGCAAGATCCCGCCCGGCGAACTGGAGACCATCGTGCAGGGTCTGGCCGGTGTGGACTCGCCCGATGTGCTGGTCGGGCTGGACACCGGCGACGACGCGGCCGTCGTCCGGATCCAGGACGGGATCGCGGTGGTCGCCACCGCGGACTTCTTCACCCCCGTCGTCGACGACGCCTACGACTGGGGCCGGATCGCCGCCGCGAACGCGCTGTCCGACGTGTACGCGATGGGCGGCCGGCCGGTGGTCGCGGTCAACCTGGTCGGCTGGCCCCGGGACGTACTGCCCGTCGAGCTGCTGCGTGAGGTGTTGCGGGGCGGGCTGGACATCGCGCGCGAGGCGGGCTGCGTGGTCGGCGGCGGGCACAGCATCGACGATCCGGAACCCAAGTACGGGATGGCCGTGACGGGTATCGCCGACCCGGACCGGCTGATGCGCAACGACGCCGCCGAGCCGGGCCTGCCGATCAGCCTGACCAAACCGCTGGGCGTCGGGGTGCTGAACAACCGGCACAAGGCGACCGGCGAGGTGTTCGCCCAGGCGGTCGACTGCATGGTGGGTCTGAATCGGGAGGCGAGCGAGGCCGCCCTGGCCGCCGGGGTGCGAGCCGCGACCGACGTCACCGGGTTCGGCCTGTTGGGGCACCTCTACAAGATGGCCCGCGCGTCCGGGGTGACCGCGGTGGTGGACTCTGCCTCGGTGCCTTACGTGGACGGGGCCCGGCAGGCGGTCGCCGACGGGTACGTCAGCGGCGGCACCCGGCGGAACCTGGATTGGGTGCGACCGCACCTGTCGGCCGGCGTGGACGACGACGAGCTGATCCTGTTGGCGGACGCCCAGACCAGCGGCGGGCTGTTGGTGGTGGGGGAGGTGCCGGGCGCGCGGGTGATCGGCCGGACGGTGGCGCGGCGCGATGCGGCGATCGTGGTCCGATGAACGGCGTGGACGTGCCTGTATCGCCTTTGATGGCGCAGGCGTCGATTCCTCAGAGCCAGTCCTTGCGGTGGAATTGGATGTACAGCGCTCCCGCGATCATGATGATGACCGCGGTGGAGAGAACGAAACCCCATTGGGTTCCGATCCCTGGGTAGAGGATGTTCTGTCCGAAATAGCCGGTGATGGCGGTGGGGACCGCGATGATGGCGGCCCATGCGGTCAGCTTCTTCATCACCGTGTTCAGCCGGGCGTCCTGCAGCGACAGGTTGGTTTCGAAGATGGTGGTGATCATGTCCCGCAACGACTCGGTCCATTCGGCGACCCGTAGGACGTGGTCGTACAGGTCGTCGTAGGAGCTGTTGAGGTCGGCGGCGCCGGTGCCGTTTCCGGTTTCCCGGTGGTGCCGCAGTACGGTGTTCACCAATTCCCGCATGGGGAGGGTCACCCGCCGCAGTTCGACCAGGTCTTTGCGGATCTGGTAGGTGCGACGCTGCACGACCGCGGTGCGTGACTGGGAGTCGAAAAGGCCGTCTTCGAGTTCTTCCATGGCATCGTCCAGCTTCTGGACGGCGTCGAAGTGGCCGTCGACGATGACGTCGAGTAACCCGTGAAGTAGGGCTCCGACCCCGTACTTGAGCAGGTCGGCGTTCTCCTGCCAGCGGTCGACGACCTGGGCCATGTCAAAGCCGGGGTGTCGCCGGACGGTGACGATGCCGCGGGGCAGGATGAACACCGATATCCGGTCCAGCCTGAGCGCCGATCGCGGGCGCATCGAACCTGGGTTGCTCGCGGGGTTCCGGGGGTTGTCCCGTTCCGGCGGTGCGGCCGGTTCGGCGTCCTGCATTCGGGTGCCGTACGCGGTCAGCACCGTGTACTTGCCGTACCGGATCGCCTTGGTTCGCTCCAGATGCGCGACCGCATCTTCGATGGCCAACGGATGCAGGTCCAATTCCCGGGCCAGCGTGGACAATTGCTCGTGGTTCGGATCGCACAGGTCGATCCAGACCAGGCAGCCCTCGTCGTCGAGGAAGTCCGGGACTTGCTCGGCCGGGCAGTTCTCCACATGCACGGTGCCGTCCCGCCACACCCGATTGGTCACCGTGCCCGAGTCGCCGTCCATACCGGTCAGTCTGCGCTCCTTCCCGCCGAAGACCGTGTCAGCCGGTGCTGGTGGCAGTCCGCAAACCGGCGGCTGATCGATGGTCAGCCGAAACGGCCCGAGACGTAGTCCTCGGTGGATTGCTGCTGGGGGGTGGAAAAGATCTTGGCTGTGTCGGCGTACTCGACCAGCCTGCCGGGTTGGCCGACTCCGGCGAGGTTGAAGAACGCGGTGCGATCGGAGATGCGGGCGGCCTGTTGCATGTTGTGGGTGACGATGACGATCGTGTAGCTGGCCTTCAGTTCGCGGATGAGCTCTTCGATCGCCAGGGTCGAGATCGGGTCCAGGGCGGAGCAGGGCTCGTCCATGAGCAGCACGGTGGGTTCGACCGCGATGGCTCGGGCGATGCACAGCCGTTGCTGTTGTCCGCCGGAGAGCCCGGCGCCGGGCCGGTCGAGCCGCTGCTTGACCTCTTCCCACAGGTTCGCCCGTCTGAGGGAGTTCTCCACGATGCCGTCCATCTCGGTCTTGGACTTGCGAATCCCGGCGAGCTTGTAACCGGCCGCGACGTTGTCGTAGATGGTCATCGTCGGAAACGGGTTCGGTTGCTGGAACACCATGCCGACGGTGCGGCGGACGTTGACCGGGTCGACGCCCGGCCCGTAGAGGTTCCGTCCGTCCAGCAGCACGCTGCCGGTGATCCGCCCGCCGAGGATGACCTCGTGCATTCGGTTGAGGGTGCGCAGGACGGTCGACTTTCCGCAGCCGGACGGTCCGATGAACGCGGTGACGGTCAGCGGGGCCATGGTGATCGATGCCCCCTCGACCGCAAGGAAATCACCGTAGTACACGTCCAGGTCTTCGACATCGATACGCATGGTCATTGGTGGAATCAACACTCTCAGTGGGTGAGAAACGAGCGATGATCGTGGCACTCTCAGGTGAGACCACGACGGTTCTGTCTGCTTCCGCGACGGACGTGCCGACCGTTCCGGCCGGGCCAGGATGTGGCGGGTCGGGCCATGTCAGGCATCACCGACTGGCAGTGCACGGTTTGGGTACTCGGGAAACGCCGGATTCTCCGATCACGAAACCCGCGTGCACGGTCGGTTCATCGCCGGTGCACTCCGGCGACGTTACCGACGGCAGGTGAACGGAAAGTGCCCGGGGGGTGACATGCCCGTGCGTGCCGGTGATGTTCGGCCGATGCCCCAGCTATCCGGGTGCCCGGTCCGGCCCGGCCCGTCGGTTCTGGCTCGAAGCTCGCGCGGCCTCGATCGCTGTTGTCAGCGTCTGGATGTCAAAGGCGCCGTAATGGCGTTGTCCATTGACGAAAAAGGTCGGCGTGCCGGATACCCCGCTCAGATCCGCCGATTCGACGTCTTGAGCGATTCGCGTCGCGTGCACGTGTCGCTTGAGGTCGTCGTGGAAACGATCCGGGTCGAGGCCCAGCCCGTCCGCATACTTCACCAGAGCGGAGACCCGTAGGTCGTCCGGATGGCCCAGGAGCAGATCGTGCATTGGCCAGAACGCGCCCTGCGCCGCGGCGGCTTCGGCGGCTTCGGCGGCGAGCTGCGCCTGCGGGTGGACGTCGCTGAGCGGCAGGTGCCGCCAGACATAGCGCACGTCGGTGTCGGTGAGAAGATCACGCACGACCGGTTCGGCGCGCCCACAGTAAGGGCACTCGAAGTCGCCGAACTCGATCACCGTGATCGACGCGCGCGCCGGGCCGCGGATGTGATCTCGTGCCGGGTCGACCTCGGGGATGAGGTCCTGGATGAGTTTCGCATCGCCCTGCAGGGCGCGGGCCCGCCGGGCGGGAGACAGCAGCGCCGCGAGCCGGTACACCACCCACGTCAGCACCGACGCTACGAATGCCGCCGAGAGGGCGCCCAGCTTGGCGTCGTTGAGTTGGTCACCCTGAAAGGCCCGCGTCGCGATCAGCAGCGCAACGGTGAAGCCGATACCGGCGATGGTGCCGCTGCCGACCACCGCGGCCCATCCCACCGGCGGGCGGATCCGGCCGGCACTGAACCGGGTGACCGCCCACGATGTGACGATCACCGCGACCGGTTTTCCGACCACGTAACCGATCAACACACCGAGCGTCACCGGAGCCGCGTAGGCACGTGCAAGAAAGCTACCGTCGAGCACGATGCCGGCGTTGGCCAAGGCGAACAGCGGGACGATGACGTAGCTCGTCCAGGGGTGATAGAAGGTCTGCAGCCTCGCGTTCGGAGACAGCGTCGACGTCAGGCCGGCCGTGGCGGAGCGAGCCAGTTCGGGAGTCGGCTGCTCGCGAAACCGCCGGACCAGACCGGTTGCCTCTTCCAGGTCACCGCGAGTCGGCGAGTACGCCGAAGCAGACAGGCCGATAGCAAGGCCGGCAACCACTGGATCGACGCCGCTGGCCAGCAACGCAGCCCATATCACGACGCCGAGTCCTCCGTAGACGAACCGCTGCCGAATCCGGAACGCACTGGCGACGAGCAGAACCGCGAAACCCGCGACCGCGATGCCCAGAGGCAGCATCATGATCTGGCCGCTGTAGACGACGGCGATCACCACCAGTGCCGCCACGTCATCGACCACGAAAACAGTCAGAACGAACGCGCGCACCCGATGCGGCACGTCCCGACCGAGCAGGGCGAGCAAGCCCAGGGCAAGAGCGGTGTCGGTGGACATCGCCACGCCCCAGCCGCTCGCACTGGAACGTCCGGCATTGATGGCGAGGTAGATGATGACCGGAATCGCCATGCCGACGATGCCGGCAGCGAACGGAAGAACGAACCGTCGGCGCTCGCGTAGGTCACCGAGGTCGAACTCGCGCCGCGCCTCCAGGCCGACGACCAGGAAGAACAACGTCATCAGCCCGCTGTTGATCCACGTCCGCAGATCCTGAGTGATTCCGACGGTCCCGAGCTGCACCGAAAAGGCGGTCCGCCAGACCGACTCGTAGGAAGCCACGTCGACGTTCGCCCAGACGAGGGCCCCGACAATCGCCGCGACCAGTACGCCGGCGCTTCCAGATTCGGTCTGGATGAAGGCTCGCAGCGGAGCCGACCTCTTGCGCGCCCACCGGGTTCGGCCTCGCCACGCCGAGGCCGTGGACACGGAGTCAGTCATCGGTACCCACGGAGACCAAACCTACTCAGCGATCTGCTGATGTCCTGGATGAGGTAGCTGTTGACCGAGAGGCTGGGACGGTGAACGTCGTGCCTGGACGAGGCGAGGGCCTACCTGAGCCACCCCCTGCTCAGCTGGCCCTGGACAAGTATTTCGACGGCACCGCCGACCCGGCCACCGATCAGCGCATCTGAACGCCCGGACCCTGCAGGCGTCCACGAACCCGTCCCCCGGCCTGCGCGGATGCCCTGCGCTCCAGCCGCTCTCGCTGCGGGACGATGGTGTACTTGGGATCGCGGGCGGATTCCTGAC
>JADGOY010000303.1 GCA_017882715.1 Nakamurella sp.
ACCCCGCCGATCCGCTCACGGCGCCCGTCGTCGACCCGCCGCCCGGCGCGGCATCGTCGGTCCCGGAGCTCGACCGAACGAAGTACGTGACCACCCCGACCACCGCGACAATGGCGACCACCATGCCGATCGCCAGGGCCGCGCGCTGACCCCTCGAGGGCCGGTGATGGTGCCTCCCGCCGCCCGGGGCAGGGTCCGGGGCGGAACTCCCAGGCTGATCTGTCATAGCGACATGCCACCTCCACAGGACGGTGCGCGGTACCGCGCCGATCGGCAGACATCGAGCAAGGACCACACCCCTCACAAGAATTCGGACAGCCCTTACGGCGACAGCCGGCGCTGGCGCTCCGGTCATCATCAGGTAGTCGGGCGTCGACCACCTCAATGAAGTTGCTCAGCTGGGCTCTGTAGCTGCTCAACTCTGACCCCAGCCTGACGCTTTCCGGCTTTTGCGGCTAGGGAGCCGAGAGTGATTCCAGCTCACTGCAAGGTGTCACGCTTTTCCCCCTGGGTGTGGCCCGTGACTGGAATCGGACAGCATCGACGCCCCGCCGATGCTCAGCACCCCGACGTTCAGCCACGCCGCATCTGCGGGCTGGTCGACCGGGGCCGACGGATGGTGACCAGCCTGCTGCCGACGTTACTGACGACCACGTTGGGCGGCGGACCGGCGGCGCTGGGCGCGATCGACGGGGTCGCCGACGCGTTGACCGCGTCTGCAAACTCGCCGGCGGGCCGCTGGCGAATGACCCGGAACGCGGTGGTTGGCTGGCTGCGGGCGGGTATCTGGGTACGGCGGTGGTGACGGCGGCCATCGGGCTGACGGTCGCGGTGTGGCAGGTCGCTGTGCTGCGGGCGTTCGCCTGGGTGTCGCGGGGGATCCGGTCCCCGGCCCGGGACATGCTGCTGACCGACCTGTCGGCGCGGGACAGCTTCGGGCGGGCCTTCGGGGTGGAACGGGCCGGCGACAATGTCGGCGCGATCATCGGCCTGCTGCTGGCGGCGGCACTGGTGTCGGTGATCGGGATCCGCCAGGCCATGCTGGTCTCGATCGTGCCAGTTCACTGTCATCGCGAAGGGTCTGCCGGACCGGTTGCGCAGCAACGGGTTCGGGGTGCTCGGGTTGACGCAGGCGTTCGGTGACCTGGGCGCGACGCTCATCGCGGGGTTGTTGTGGTCGCTGGTGTCGCCGACGGTGGCGTTCTTCTACGCCGCGGCGTGAGGATGCCCTGCGGAGGATTTCAGTGACGGCGGTGACGACGGCCAGGAGGGCGATCACCGCGATCAGCATGTACGCCAGGTAGACGTCCAGTCGGCCGGACTGCAGGTCCGCGACGGCAACCGCCGGTGACGCGTCAACAGTCCGAGCCAGCCGGCCCAGGAGATCGCCGAGCCGAGACGTCGTCACCGCCATCCGTCACTCCGGGAAAATAGCGACCGACGCGGCGATCTTCCGTGCTCGGCGGAAACCGAGAATGGCCCGACCTGTGGTGCAGTGACCGGTCGACGAGGTGGGGTCGGGGCGGGTGGCTCCGCAGACCGAACGCCGGTCGGGTCCAGGCCGCCCAGTGGGCCACCGTGCCGCCCGGCCTCGCTCAGGTTGCCCACCGCTACCTCGCGCAGATCGAACTGAGCCCGCGACCCTCGACCGAGCGCCTCGCCGAACATGCGCTGCGCCAGGTACCTCCACCCGGCAGGCACCGGAAGTGAGCTGCGTCGCGGAATCCGCCGACGGCACATCGAGGCCTACAAGACCTGGCTGGCTGGCCGCCCTCGCATCATCGGCGCACGGACCCTGCACCGCGACACGATCCGTCACAGTCGCTGATCATTGCCGGCGACCTGCCTATCCCCGACCAGTCGCTCCCCCGCTTCCTGGACGGCGCTGCGCCTTCCAAGCCGCTGCGCTGCACGGGCCGACGCCGACCCGTTCACCCGCCTGGATTCTGCCATTGGACCGAGTTCGTAATGACCCGGAATTCAATCCACATCGGGCTGTTGACACTCAAGGGCTACACGAAAGATGAACACGTGCTGCGGTTCGCAGGCGATCACTCACCACACCCGCAACCTCGTCGACCGGCGGGGCCAGATCACATCGCCACCACTCCAGTTCCCAAGCAGCACGAACGATCTCGGCCGTGCTCACCCTCCGAGAACATCCGAATTCTTTGTCGATCGGTTTCCCGTATGGCTAGTTCGTCGTAAGCGACGCAGACCCCTGCCCGGCAAGAAAAGACCCGCAGTCCCGCGCATTGGAAGGACGGCCGCACCCATGAACGACACCGATCTCCGCGCCCTGCTCGAAGGCGCCACCACCATCGCCGTGGTCGGCGCCTCGACCAACCCACCGGGCATTTCTGACGTTGTGGTGGGCGGCTTTGGGGCGACATGCCGTGCTCTACCGTAGTTTTGGTCGTGCTGAGGGACCGGAACGACGGGGAAGGCACGGCATGCGCAAGGGCGCTGAAACGGTTTCAGGGGTGATCAGCTGCGGCCGACGTCCCCGCCCGCATCGCAAGAATATCCAGGGACTGCGCCCGCAATTCGATCTTGCGGATCTTCCCGGTAGTCGTCATCGGGAAACCGCCGGTGATCTGCACGAACCGCGGAATTTTGTGGTGCGCGAGCTTCCCGGCGGCGAAGTCGAGAAGGGCGGCGGGAGTGAGAGGGTCAGCGCCGTCCCGCATGCGAATCCAGGCCATGAGCTCCTCACCGTACTTCTCGTCCGGCACGCCGACGACCTGGACGTCGAGGATGTCGGGGTGGGTATAGAGAAACTGCTCTATCTCCATGGGATAGATATTCTCCCCGCCGCGGATCACCATGTCCTTGATCCGCCCGGTGATTTTGACATACCCGTCGATGTCCATCACAGCAAGGTCACCGGTGTGCATCCAGCGCGCTCGATCGATGACCTCCTCGGTCTTCTCCGGTTCGTTCCAATAGCCGAGCATCACCGAATATCCACGCGTATAGAGCTCGCCCGCAACGCCGCGAGGCGCAGTCATGCCGGTTCGCGGGTCGACGACTTTGACCTCGAGGTGCGGATGAACCTGGCCCACTGTGGAGACGCGGCGCTCGACGTTGTCCGCCCGGCGGGTCTGCAACGAAACGGGCGAGGTCTCGGTCATGCCGTAGCAGATCGACACCTCGGTCATCCCCATCTTGTCGATGACCCGATTCATGACCTCAACCGGACACGGGGACCCAGCCATGATGCCGGTTCGCAGCGAGCTCAGATCGTGTTCAGCAAACGATGTGTCGTTCAGTTCGTCAATGAACATGGTCGGGACCCCGTAGAGGGAGGTGCAGCGTTCGGCGTCGACAGCCTCCAACGTGGCAGCCGCATCGAACCCAGGTGCCGGGATGACCATGCACGCGCCGTGACTCGTGGCTGCCAGGTTGCCCATCACCATTCCGAAACAATGGTAGAAGGGCACAGGTATGCAGATGCGGTCGGCTTCTGTGTAGCCGCACAGCTCACCGACGAAATAGCCGTTGTTCAGAATGTTGTGGTGGGACAGGGTCGCACCCTTCGGGAATCCTGTCGTACCCGATGTGTACTGGATGTTGATTGGATCGTCGGGGCTCAGCGTCGACCCGATCTCGGGCAGCAGTGAATGGTCCGCGCGTCGACCCCTGGCGATGAGCTCGGACCATTCGCTGCGGCCGATCAGCACCACGTCGCGAAGCTCAGGGCAGTCGAAGCGGACCTGCTGGATCATCGCGGCGGAGTCGGCGCTTTTCAAATTCGGCGTCGCAACGAGCGTGCGGAGCCCGGATTGTTTGAGCACGTAGGCCAGCTCGTGCGACTGGGACGCCGGGTTGATGTTGACCAGGATCACGCCCAGCTTCGCGGTCGCGTATTGCACGAGCACCCATTCAGCGCAATTCGGGGCCCAGATACCGACCCGGTCACCC
>JADGOY010000304.1 GCA_017882715.1 Nakamurella sp.
CCCTGGTCGGCTGCTGATCGATCAAGTCGCCGAGGATCTGGATGCTCTGGTTGAGCCCGAAAACTAACGGAGCCAACTCCTTTGCCAACCCCAAACGAGCGGTTGCCATCCGCGCACGGCAGTGCTACCCGCTGTGCGGGTCGGGCAGTTGCTGGTGTCATCCTGAAAACGAACACCCGTATTGCCGGTATATATGAACGCCTGACTCGCTGCCATCGTGATGCCCATGAAGCGTTCGACCGGGATCATTCGCAGGACTCCATTGCTGCACCGCTCCGCGACGCCTCGCCGCCGTGCGCCGATCCGTGCTGTCTCTGAGCGCGAAGCCGCACTGAGCAACGCAGCCAACACCGCCCGCGGACTCGTCCGCGACCGCGACGGCTGCTGCATTCTCTGCGGCAAACCTTGTGTCGATGCCCATCACCGGCTGCCTCGCGGCGGGGGAGGCGCTCTTTGGGATCCGTCCCGGTTCGCGTGGTCCCGTCTGGTCTGGTTGTGCCGCGACGACCACCTGTGGGTCGAGAGCCACCGACCGCTGGCCTACGGTCTCGGTCTGCTTGTAAGTCACGGCGGCACACCATGTTCCGGGATCCCGGTGTTCCACCATGGTCGCTGGGTGCTGCTGGACGACAACGGCGGTTTAATTCCGGTCGAGGCGGACAGCCCAGCGGTTCGAGCATGAGTTGATCAATCGCAAGGTCACCTGGTTACTCTCCTCGCAGGCTATTCTTTTCGCGGCGTACGGGCTTACATTCGACAATTCTGCACAAAGCTTCAAAGGGACACTCAGATGTATAGGTTTCTTTCATCCGTCATCGTTCTCATCGCTGTGATTTGCCACGTTCTTGCAAAGTGCATCTCGTGGAGGTCGACCGTATTCGTCCGTCCGGCTGAGTTCCACCGCGGTTCTCAGGGTTTCCAGATCATTCCCTTCTGGGCGGGGCAGTAGCAGCGGCCGGGCTAGCTGGACAGCGCATCCTGAGCCGATATGTCCTCGGTGAATTATTTGCAGGTTGAGCGTCCTTGCGCCAGTCGCTCTCAGCCGGGTATGCGGCGACGGCATCCACCACCCTCGGGAGCCCGTCGGCTCACTATAGAGGGATGATCGGACGGTTGCGGGCAAACAGTTCGAGCTCCAGCCAGTCGATGTCCCCAGCGCCGAGCGGGCGACCTCGAGCGCGACCGCATCTCGATCGATGAGCCCCGTCAGGCGGCCCGTCACGGTCGTCGGCACGAAGCGATCACTCGCGGCCAAGATGATGCGTAGGGAGTCTTCGCTGAGAGTTGCCTCGGGTGACTCGACACAGGGATCGGGGATCGGCAGGAGCAACTGCTTGAGCCTTCCGGCGCTGACGTAGCCGAACGTTGGGTCATCATCCGGCGCTTGATTCAGCCTAAATGCACCGCGCAACAAGCAGTTGATCTCGGAATCCGATAGTTGATCTTGAAGGGGTGGCGGCCGACTGCTGGGCAAGTTCCTCCGGAGTCGGAGGAGGCGGTGCGGCCGGAGCACCCGCGGCAGCATTGGCGACATACCGGTAAGGCGCCTGCGGGACCCCGGCCACCGTAAGACGGTTTATGTACTCGATAGTTCCAGCGGCAGGATCGTTACCAGCCCACAGCGCGCTTCCCGCCGCAGGCTGCGACGGAAGAGCTTCCACGTGCACATCCCAATGAACGTCCCCCGGCGGGGGCGCCCGGGGGACGTTCGGTTGGTTTCCCTGCGGCCCTCTGGCCCGGTGCGGAACGGGTCGTGGGGTTAGGAGTTGGTGGTGGCGAAGACGTCCGCCAGGGTCACGGTCGTCAACTGCCGGGTTTGGATCAGCTCGATGATGTCCTGAACGAGCCGTTCCACCAGGTGATCACGACCAGTACGGGATCAGGCTTGCCGGATTCGCGGCCCAGGCCGCGGCCATCGCCGACCGGACGCCATGATCAACGACCAGCCAGCACCAGGGTGATCCACAGCCCCAGGTGCTACAGCACCCCGTAAACCGTCGATGCGATGGGTGACGAGGTCCGTTGCCGCCTGGCGGCCCAATGCAACAGATGGGTCTCGTTGACCCGCTCACGTCGATTTGGGACGCCCCGCTGCCCGAGAATGGATGTGATGAGGTGTACCGGTCCGCACCGGTCCTGCCAAATCTGAAGAGGCCCCCAAAGGAGAAGTAAAGTGAGAGTGAAGCTCATTACCCTGGAGGAGCACTATCTCAACGTCGACATCGCGACAGCGAGCGCGCCCGCCGCGGCGGAACTCAGTCCCGACTTCGCGACAGCCTACGATCCGGCCAACGGATATTCGTACTCGCCCACACGCGAAGTCCTCATGGACCTGGGCGAAGGCCGGATCGCTGACATGGACCGCTACGGAATCACCATGCAGGTACTCTCATGTCTGAGCGCGCAACAACTACCGGTCAATGTGGCAAAAGAATTAGTGAAGAAGTCCAACGACCTTCTTTTCCGCGCTGTTCGCGCCCATCCACAGAGATTCGCGGCGTTCGCCGCACTTCCGACTGCGCTTCCCGACGTTGCAGCAGCCGAACTCGACCGCTCGATCAACGAGCTGGGCTTCGTCGGCACGATGATCAATGGCCGCACGCAAGGCGACTTTCTCGATGCACCGCGATTCGACCCGATACTGCGCAAAGCTGCGGAAGTGAAGGTACCGATCTACCTGCACCCGGCAGTGCCGCCCAGGGAAACCACGGACTCCAACTACGCCGGCCTTGAACCATTGGTCGTGGCCCGTTTCCAGTCCAGCGCCTGGGGCTGGCATCAAGAAACCGCTGTGCACTTCCTGCACATGGTGCTGAACGGCGTGTTCGACCGCTATCCCGAGCTACAAATCATCCTGGGGCACTGGGGTGAGATGATCCCGTTCTACCTCGATCGGCTGGACGAAGCGCTGCCGCAACGCATGACCAAACTCGGCCGGACCATCGGCCAATACGTCCGCGAGAATATGTACATCACACCGAGCGGCATGTTCAGCCAAGCGCAGTTGCAGTATTGCGTTGAAACGGTCGGCGTCGACCGAATCCTCTATTCTGTGGACTATCCCTTTATCGGCAACGAAGGCGCCGTGTCGTTCCTTGAGCAGGCGAATTTGTCCGAGGCATCCAAGGAGAAGATCGCGCATGGTAATACCGAGGACCTGTTGCGTCTGTGATCTCGAATTCGACGGGTGCCTCGGCTTGGCGGGACCAATGGCTGCGACTGAAACGCCTTGATCCAGCGATCAAACGATGGAGGAGTCCGGAAGGAGTTGTGCGTTCGTCCAGGTTGGCCTCGTCGGAGGATAGTGGTTCGATCTCAGCATCGGTGACAACTGTGATCACACGACGCGGTGCGGGAGCGAGTCGAGTGGTTGCCCGCCTGCGTCGTATCGAGCGCGGCGGCACTGTCCTGGCCGTCGCGGTCGCCGGCCTCCAGTACTGAAACCGATTCACCGGACACGTTGAGGACGGGTTCGGCATGACAGTGCTGCGCTGCAACAAGTCCCGGGCGGGGATGCTGGCCGCGGAACGCGTCCGGCTATGGACCTGGTGTTGGATCATCATCGGGACGGGGGCGGTTCCGCGGCTGAGGTGGCCGGTGTTGTCGTTGTGTTCGGGGGAGATCTGGCCTTCCGTGATCACCCTGGCGCCACCCCGCCGCCACGCGGCGATCAGCGGGGAAGATGACCAACTCCTCGTAGATCAGCACCGCCGCGACGCTGCCCGAACCGATCGCAGCGCCGACCTCATCGATATCGGACCGGTCCAGGACCCCCGAGTGGTGTGTCTCGAGTGCGCGAGGATCCCAACGTTAGCCTGCGGACCATGCCTAATCAGATCTCGTTCGCGCGCGGCGCGCCGTCCGTCGACATCATCGCCGTCGACGACCTGAAGTCCGCTGCCCAGCGG
>JADGOY010000305.1 GCA_017882715.1 Nakamurella sp.
GCACCTACCAGCTCCCACCGGTGCGGAAAATCCACTGAATCCAGCACCAGAGAAAGACGCCATGGACCGACAACGAAAGCAGGGGAACCACTCATGATCAAGCTATTCGCCAAGCTCCCGAACGACAGCACAGGTACCACCCTGACGCGTTTCAACGACACACGGGCACACCGCTACACCGAATTCTTCCTCATCGGCGGCAATGCCATCACCAAACACCTCAAGGCCAACGTGTACAACACGTACGGACTGAACGACATGGACAAAACGGGAGACTCGTCCCCGGATGCGATGCTGGCCAGGGTCGACACCGACCAGCTGAAGAAGCACTATCACATGATCGGTGCCTTCGTGAACGGGCCCAGGCTGTGGACACTGGACTGGATCGACGTACCGGCCGGTGTGCAACGCGACTTCAACGGGTTGAAGGCGGCGTGGGTGGCCGAGGTCGACCTGACCGGGATGAACCTGAAGAAGAAGGGCGGCACGGCCTACCAGCCGACCACGGTCGAACGCAAAACACAGTTCGGGTTCAGCGCAGGCAAGCCGGTCTTCATCCTGGACGACCCCGACGGCAAGGCATGGGTGATGAAATCGGCCGGCCTCATCGTGAATCCGAACGAGAAATTCGACGAACTGCAGGATCTCGGCAGTCGGCTGAAGACCCAACCCGGATGGAGTTTCCGGGTCCAACAGCTGGAGCAGGACCTCATCCTCAAGCCGGAAAGCGGTGTCGCCGGCATCGTTCAGGACGAGCTTGGCAACACCTACGACCTGGTCGGCCCCGGTTACAGCAACTACAAGCCATAAACCTCTGGGCGGACCGCCGCGGGGAGCGGGTGGGAGGCCTCACATAGCACCGCGCGCGACGACATAGTTCGACGGGTGGGTAGCATCCAGCAAACTACACGGAAGAACACCCGAGGGTCTTCAGACCGGAAGTGCGGGGGTCGGCGCACGTGAATCAACGGCGACGGCGATGACGAAAAACCCACCACGCCGCGGCGCACATCGCCAGAAACCCGGCCAGGCTGACGATCACCCCGACGGCTGTCTGGGCTTGCGCCGCGATGGCACCGGCCAGTAAGGCCGTGACCCCAAGTAGGAACGCGGCGTAACCGGTGATCCTTTGCCGTCGCCCAACACGGGCAGATGCGAAGCTCGCGGCGAACTTCGGATCGCTGTCTCGGAAGGTTCTCTCGATCTCGTCGAGCGTGCGCTGTTCGTCTTTGGACAGCGACATGATTCCTTCTCTCACGAGTCGAAGCGCCGTAGAGCGACCGTCTTAGCAACTCGATCAGACCCGCATACTGCGGCACATCCCCCCGTAGGGACGAGTCGCCTGGCCAGGTCCACAGTCCAGACGCCGGGGTACCCACGGCGCGGCTCGGCGGCGAGGTGGATCACGGATTCCTACCGTCGATGACCTCACCCGATTCACAGCACAAGAACCCGACCCCGAGGAGCGACGTTCCCGGTGGGGAGATAGCCCATTTGGGGTGATGCAGCGTGGGATGACCCAGCGTGCAATGTAATAGGGCGAGCCGGCCCATTTGGAATGTAATGATGCCGCTCCCCGAAATGCATTCTGCGCTGGATAGATCAGCTCGTCGGCCGCGGGATCGGTGAACCGTTCAGCGGGTGACTCCGCAAGCGTCGACGGTTGTCGAGTCGGCCGCACACATCTGACAGGAGTTGGACCATGACAAGCGTTGCCCATCCCAGCGTTGCCGACCGCCGAGCGAAGGGGGCCGACGCGCGGATCGCCAACCCCCCGGTGAACCACGCCGGGTGGGTGCCAGCCGACGACCGACCGGACCCGGTCGCGATGCTGGAAGAGCAGAACGTCGCTCGCGACCAGGACCTGGTGCCTGTTCGGCATGGCCGGATGGCGGTGTCCCCGTTCACGTTCTACCGCGGCGCGGCGAAGATCATGGCCACCGATCTGGCCGCAACCCCAACGGCGGGCTTGGATGCCCAACTCTGCGGTGATGCGCACCTGTCGAATTTCGGTGCCTTCGCGTCACCGGAGCGGCAGCTGCTGTTCGACCTCAACGATTTCGATGAAACGCTGCCGGGTCCGTTCGAGTACGACGTGAAACGGATGGCCGCGAGCTTCACGATCGCAGCGCGCAACAACGGGCTCACTCCGGCCGAAACCCGGGAGGCCACGGTTTCCTCGGTTCGTTCGTACCGGCAGGCGATGGCCGAGTTCGCACAAATGCGCACGCTGGACCTCTGGTACAGCCACATGTCCGAGGCCGACCTGAGGGCCGCGCTGGGCAAGATTCAGGCGCCGGCAGACGGCGGCAAAGACACCGCCAAGGGTAAGGGTCACAAGCACAAGACCACCAAGGAGAGCGCGGCTCAGGATGCGGTCGCCGCCAAAGCATTGCGGCGCACCGAGAAGAACATCCAGAAGGCGCATACCCGGGACAGCCTGCAGGCCCTGTCCAAACTCGGCGAGGTGGTCGGCGGGCACTACCGCATCGTCAGCCAGCCGCCGATCGTGGTGCCCGCCCGGGAGTTGGCCGCCACCTACAACTTGTCGGCCGATGACATCGAGCAGGTCATCCGCCACCAGTTCCATGAGTACCGTTCCACGCTCCCCGAGGACCGGCGTCATCTCCTCGAGCGTTACGAGATCGTCGACGTGGCACGCAAGGTGGTCGGTGTCGGCAGCGTCGGCACCCGCGCCTACATCGTGCTGCTGCAAGGCCGTGACGAGCAGGACCCGCTGTTCCTGCAGGTGAAGGAGGCGACCCGGTCGGTGCTCGAGGCTCACCTACCGAAGAGTCGTTTCGACAATCCGGGGGAGCGGGTCGTTCAGGGTCAGCGAGCGATGCAGGCGGCCAGCGATATCTTCCTGGGCTGGACAAAGGGCGTCCAGGCGGATCGCTACTACTACTGGCGGCAGTTGCGCGACATGAAGGGCTCGGCCATCGTCGAGGCCATGCCCGCGTTCGCGCTCACCTTCTATGCCACCGTCTGCGGATGGACCCTCGCGCGAGCGCACGCCCGGTCCGGTGACTCGGTGGCCATGGCGGAATACCTCGGCGGGGACGACAGCTTCGAGAAAGCGGTCACCGACTTCTCCGAGCGGTACGCGGATCAGAACGAAAAGGACTACCAGCAATTCGTCGGCGCCATCAAATCCGGACGGTTGGACGCGATCGAAGCGGTGTGAGGTAGATCAGGAGGCCAGGCCTGTGCGGAGCGCCGGGCATCGGAACTATTGCAGCGCCGGGCATCCACACGGTGCCAGACAATGAGCGGAGTGGCCGCCACCGGGAGCGCTAAAGAATTGGCCCGTCCAGGTTCCATGATGGTGCTCGCGCCGCCCGGTGGCGCCGGAACGCTCAGCTGTCACTCCGCCCATCGGGTTGTTCTCCGGCACAACTGTGACGCGGAAGCGGCAGCCGATTCGGCGCGGCGAAGGGTGGGCGGTGCGAAATACCCGATCGGGGTGATGCCGAAAGCATCGTGAATTGTCACTCTGGAACTCTCAGCGTCGGATTGGAGATTCTCACCATGCCAGCACGCACGTACGAGATTCATATCCAGGGCAGGATCCCCACCGACCAACTGGAGGAGTTCGAAAACCTCCAGTGCGCCACACTGGAGCCGGCGCAGACTGTGCTGCGAGGACGAATCCCCGATCAGGCGGCGCTGCAAGGCGTCCTGATGCGCCTGAACAGTCTTGGGCTCGAACTCCTCGAAATCCGCCGGCTGCCTGAACCGAGGAGCTTCATCAAGGATGCGGAGCGGACCCATGGCTAGCGACACCGTCGAATTCGTGGTGCTCGGGAGGTTCGGGCCCTATCTGCGCTCCATGTTGGCCGATCTGGAAATCGAAGAGCGGCCTGCCGAGAGCGTCCTCGTCTTCCGCGAACCCGATCAA
>JADGOY010000133.1 GCA_017882715.1 Nakamurella sp.
GGTGCCGAGCGGGCCGGTGCTGAACAGCCACACCGGCCGATGCGCCAACAGGTCCCGGTTGCTCATGACGAACGCCGTCGCGTCCTTTAGCCAGTGCGTCGAGTAAGCGGCACTGCCGATGACGAACCCCTCGTAGCCGCCCAGATCACCCGCCTGCTGAACAGGTCGAGCCTCGGCATGCTGTCCTGCCAGCGTGAGAATCTCCGCGATGCGTTCGGCGATCTCCCCGGTGGCACCGTGTTTGCTGGCATACCCAACGAGAATCAACATGATCTCTCCCTCTCCTGTACCAGCGTGGCTCCTCTGGACAGGGGCATCACAGGGTCGAAGGTCCCCCGCGACGGTGAAGGGCCCTTGACGCGCGTGCGCGTAACCGCGGGAGCGGCCGCGCTCAAACGACCGTCCGCCGTCCCGACAGCGGAACGGCCAGCGATGCGGCCGAGAGCACCGACGAGGGCAAGTCAGCAGGAAACAGTCCGGGTTCGGCAGCTGCTTTTCGGGGCCGGCCCGTCGGCGATGTACGCGACCCTGCGCTGGTCGTCGGCATCCGCCACCGCGGCGGGTCAACGACGCAGCTGCTCAGGAAGGCCAAGACCCGGTCGAGGGCGCGACCCGGGTCGGATGCCCCGGCTCGTCGACGAGGGAGACCGTGAGCACCGCGTGCGCCGACGGCGCGACGCCAGCCGCGTTGCCCGGCGAAGAGTCGATCTCGATCCCCTCGAAGGATGTGCCGAGCGTCGCCCGCAGGGTCTCGATCGCTCCGGCGGGCAACCCCGGTCGTTGGTGAACCGGAGCCCGAGCGCGCGGAGGTCGTCATTCGCTCGTGCCGTGATTGTGGAGAGATCCTCAGCATCCAGGCCCAGGGCGGCACGGCCACGCTCCCCGATCGGCGCGGGCATGGCCGGCTGGCTCATGACGGACGCGACGACTGACGGTTCGAGCGCTGTCGCCAGCGCGAACCTCCGGTGAAGCACATCCCGACCATGCCGACCCGGGACCGCCACACTCACGGTAGGCCGATGCTGCAAGTGCCCGCAGCCACCCGAGGACGGGGCTCGTGCGGTTGGCCAGCTTCGTGAACTCACGCGCCACGCAGACCCGCAGATCGATCGCACGATCTCCCGGCCATTCGCCGGGGCTGCGGCGCCCGAACGGAGACGGCAGGTACACGGTGTACCCAGCGGCGATGAGCCGGTTCCGGTCGTGCACCGACGCGTCGAGCACGTCCAGCGTCGCGGCGGACTGTCCACCGACCAGCGCGTCGGCGCCGGGGACCGCGTGCACCGCGGTGCGGAGCCGGGCGATCGTGTCGAACGCCGCCGCCGCGGCAGGTCGATGCGGACCCGGATTAGTTCCGTCACACTTCGGATGGGTTTTCGTTACACGGGTTGGGAGGCACGGGTGCGGCGGGCCGACGGCCCGAGGGCGTGGGCCGAGGTGCTGTCCGAGCTCGCTCAGGTCGCCGTGACCGTCGAGTGGAACGACCCGCGTGGCGGGTCCGCTGGCGTGACGGCCCCACCCGTCGGGTCCTGATGGACCCGGCCGCCGCCCTGGGCCGGTTCCGGGTGGGATCCCCGCTGCCGTTCGAGCAGCTGCGCTTCACCCGCAGCGACTCCGCGGTGGCCCTGGCCGGCACCATCGCCCAAAGGTTCGCCACCCCGTGCAGGATCACGCTCCCATTCCTGTCCTCCGGCCGCCCGTACACGACGCCGATCCCGGTCGGCGCGAAGATCTTGTCACCGGAGAAGACGAAGAAGTCGACGCCGAGCGAGCCCATGTTCACCCGCAGGGCGCAGCACCGCTCCGGTCTCAGAGATCAATTCGATGTTCGCGTGGTGCTCCAGGTGCGAGATGACGATCTCGTCACCGCGGTGGATGTTCGCCTTTCCCCAGCTCTTGGCCACCAGGTTGATGGCCTCGGTCGTCCCTCGGACGAAGACGATGTCGTTGTGTGATCCGGCGCCGAGAAAGCGGGCAACGGTTCTTCGCGCGCCTTCGTAGGCGTCGGTCGCCCGTGCCGCCAGTTCATGGGCCGCGCGGTGGATGTTGGAGTTCTCGTGCCGGTAGAAATGCGCCAGCCGGTCCAGGACGGTCCAGGACCGCCTGCGGTTTCTGCGTGGTGGCCGCGTTGTCCAGCCAGATCAGCGGCTTGCCGTTCACCGGCTCGGACAGGATCGGGAAGTCCCGGCGGACCTGGTTCACCTCGAACGCCGGGTAGTAGCCGACCGGAGCGGCGGCGGGATTCGTCGCGGCGGGAGGAGCTTCGGGAGGAGCTTCGGGTCGATCCAGGAAGCGGTAGATGTCCTGCGGCGGTTCGACAGGTATCGGGCTGAGCGCGGCGGCGACGAGGGTGTCCAGGCCTGCGTCGTTCGGCATGTACCGCACCGACGGCCCGGTCCCTGCTCTCCGGCGAGCCCCGGTTGGTACAGCCCGACGACGCCCTGCCGGGCGGCCCCGGTGCGGATCAACAGCACCTTGGTCTTGCCATTCGTCAGCGGCACCTTGTCCGACGGGATCAACGGCAGACCCCCCAGGTCAGGAACGGCGAGCCGAACAGGCTGACGGTGGGCGGTGGCACCCCGCGCCGGGTGCTCGTGCGGGCGGGAGTACAGATCCGAGACCCGGGTGTGCACATCCAGAATCGTGGACACCGAGTTCAGGATGTACTCCCGAGGGTTCTCCTCGTAATCGAGGAATGTCGTCGGCCAGGGCGACTCGTCGTAGTTGCTGCACACGACGTCGACTTCTTCTGGATGCTTGACCTTGTTCACCCGGTAGTGCCGGCCTCGACCGGCACCCAGGCCAGCATGTGCACCAGCCACCGGGGGGTGATGGTGGCCATCTGGGGGACGGTCTTGGTGACATCGCCGAGATTCCTTGCGCCAGTGTCACCCAGGGCCTGGGACTGGGCTGTGCCTGCGACCATGCGGAACGCTCCTCGGAACGTCGACGACTGGGCTGCTTCAGCCGCCGGGACTACCGGACCCTAACGGCTGCTGCGTGTTACCCGCGCGGGCCAGGCCGTGTAGAGCACCTGCCGGAATCCGCGACCCCCCAGACGGTCGCGGATTCCGGCAGGAGGCAGGTGGTCCGGCTCAACCCGATACCTCCGGTTGGGGTATCGGGGGCCGCCGAACCGGTCGAATCGGTGGCTTCGGCCGGCACGGCACGGCGGCGGGCCGGCAACCGGCGGGCCAGGAACCAGGCCCCCGCGATCGTCACCGCGGCGGCCAGTGCTGCGATCCGGACGCCGAGCGCGAGGGTGGATTCGGTGGCCTGCTGCACGCCGGCCAGGCTGAACGGCGGCAGAGTGGCGGAGATCGCGCTGGCCCCGGGGTCGGCGGGACTGCCGGCGATCACCTGGGCAACAACGGTGCGCTGCGCTTCCGGTATCTCCGGAGCCGAGAACGCGAGCCGGCTGCCCAGCGTCCCCCCCTGCACGCCGCTCATGATCGCGGTGAGCACGGCAACCCCGACGCCGGAACCGATCTGCCGCGCCATGCTGGACAGCCCGCTGGCCTGACCGATCCGCGGGATGGGCACCTCCAGCAGGGTGGCGCTGGTCAGCTGGCTGATCGCGAAACCCACCCCGGCGCCGTAGATCAGCAGAGGGGGCGAAAGCCACAGCACCGAGGCGTCGGGGTCGAGGGCGGCAGCGAGCAGCACCAGGCCGGCCACCTCGAGGGCAAGGCCGATCATCACCCAGGTCCGCCCGGTGACCCCACTCGGCCGCGGCCAGTGAGAGCCCGATGTCCGCGCTGATCGAGGGCAGCGCCACGTTGACGATCGTGGAATCGATGATGGCCAGCGTGGTCGCTAGGCCCAGGAACACCAACGCAGTGCGGGGCCCGCGATCGTCCGCCGCCTGCGTGGTCATCAGGAACCCTCGTTTGCCTGGTGATTACATCTGCCTGGTCACTCGATATTCTAGCTATTGATCGGATAGCATTGCATCGTGAACGACGTTGCGCAACCCTCCGGCACCGCCGGAAGGTCGGGCGAGCCACGCAGGCGGCGAGGGGGCAGTGAACCAGCGAGGGCCCTGCATCTGGTGCAGCGGGCAAGCGCCGAGGCGAGCCAGGAACTGGCCCGCAGGCTGGGCATCGGCCCGACGGATGCGGCCGCCATGAATCACCTGTTCGCGGCCGCCGAGCCGCTAGGGCCGGTGGAACTCGGCCACTTGTTGGGCATCCGCAGCGCCAGCGCGACGGCCTTGGTGGATCGGTTGGAGCAGTCCGGTCACCTTCGCCGGCAGGCCCATCCGGCAGACCGTCGCCGCGTTGCCCTGGTGCCCAGTGAGGAATCCGCGCAACAGACGATGGCCGCGATGGCGTCCTTGCTGGACGACCTCGAGGCCGTGTCCGCCCGGCTCAGCGCAACCGAGGCGGTTGTGGTGGTCCGGTTTCTCACGGAGGCCGCGGATGCCATGTTCCGCTACGCGCACCCAGACCGCGACAGTTGAGAGTGCTCGGCGCGGCCGTTCCCCACCGCAGCGGATCCGACTGCCGCGAAGTCTCTTGGGGCCAAAGGGTTTCGGACAGATCCGGTGCCACGAGATCGTGACCGAGCGGGCCGTGCACCACGATGCCGGTGAACACCGCGACAGCGCCCCGACCCCGCCGGTCATCCCGCCGATCTCCGTGATGTCGGCCAGCGCCACGTCGCGCGCCATGGCGGTGAGCCGCAGCAGGTCGGGCACGCCGCCACGTAGCACCCCGGGCGCCAGCCGGGTGCGCAGCAGAGGTCGTCATTCGCTCGTGGATGCTGAGGATCTCTCCACAATCACGGCACCGGATCCGTCCGGTCGTACTCGAGAGTTCGCCGGACTCCAGCTCCCGGAGAAACGCGACAAGGGCTCCGCATGCCGCGGACCCCCTGAGCTGGCCGGGCCGCCGGACCCGTCCCACCGTCCCGTCGTCGTCGATGCCGATGTGAGTCACGCAGTACAGCACGAAGCGGCGCAGACCCCGGTCAGGCGCATGACCGACGGCGGCGGCAATCCCACTGGTGCCGGCCAGCACCAGACCGCCGAGCGAACCGATGGCGAAGTGCGGCCCCCAGGCGCGGTCGACCAGGTCGGTGAAGGGGACCATGAATTCGTCGCGGCAGGCAGCCACCAGCGGCAGGGTGTCTCCCCGATGGAACCCCAGCCCACCCGCGGCTGCGGTCGTCCTGGCGACGTAGTCCGCGGCCGGAACGGTGCCCGGCAGTGTCTGCTGGACCTTGTCGAGCCAGTCGTCCATGGCCGCGGGATCGCCGTTCGCCAGCTGCCGTCAGTCCTTCATGACCTGTGGGGGGTCGATCGATCCTCTGATCGGCCGAGCAACTCGACCAGCGGAATTGGTCCCGCTCTGCCGACAGCTGATCCGCCCGAGGTGGATTCGCCGGCATCCGGTCACCCTCCGCGCCCATCGTGGGAAGGGCGTCCACCCCGGGCGCCAACGACATGGAAGGAGCACATGCTCGGCGGCGCACTGTCAGCGGCCATGGCGTCGGAGACGGGCACTGCCGGACCATTCGACGACCGGCTGGCCACCCAGCTGATTCACCAGCGCATCGTGGTGCTCCAAGGTCGCCGAGCGGACGGTGTGGCGATGTTCGCGACGGGCTGAGGGCCCGGCAGCCCGTGGTGTGTCTCGTCATCGGCTGCCGGTTTGTTGGAGGGCGACCCGGCCGTGGCGGACTTTCTCGAGCAGGGCGGGCACGGAGTTGAAACCGCCGTGGGCGCAGCGCCTTGTCGTCAGGTCCCACAACCAGCGCTCCACCAGGTTCCGGCCAGGTCCATGAAGTAGGCGTGAAATGCAGGTGGAACCGGCGTTACCGACCCAGCAGGCGCTTCGAGTTGGGATGTTTGTGCGGCGGAGTTGTCCAAAACCAGTTGCACGGCAAGCCCTTTCGGCGCTCACCCCTGCGGTACACCTCAGCGAGGAAGCTGACCGGCCGCGATCGCACCGCCGTCGCCGACAATCGCAATACCGTCGCGTTCGATCATTTGCCACCCCATCAGCAGCCAACACCCAGGCCCGCACCACCTGCCGATTCACGCTCGAATCGTGCCCCGCAACACATCACCTATTCGCAATATGAACTTTAGGGTCCAAAGACCCTTCTGTTATCGACGGCTCAGCGGTCAGCATGCGAGGCGTATACGCGCGGGCCCGGGCAGGTCGGGTCATTCCACAGGGGGTCTCATTGGCATCGCCCAACCAACCGACGCCCAGAAGACGCTACCCGAAGGCGCAGCGTCGCCGGGCTGTCACCATGTTGGCCGCAGCGACGCTGCACCCGTTGCTCCTGAGCGGTCACTCCCGGATGGGGTGGGTCGTCCAGCGATGACGCCCGACCGGTCAGCAGCCGCAGCCCCGGATGTCGCGGGGCGAGCAGTGCGTACCGACATTGATGCGGTTGAGGCGACCGGTCTGGTCAAGACGTTCGGTGGTCCCCGGGTGGTCGACGGGGTCGATCTGGCGATTCCCCGTGAGTCGTTCTACGGAATCGCCGGGCCGAACGGCGCGGGCAAGACCACGATGATCCGGTTGCTCACCGGCCTACTACGACCGGACACCGGGAACGCCGTCATCGACGGAGTGCAGGTGTGGCCGAATCCGGATGAGGCGAAACAACACCTGGGGTATGTGCCGGACAACCCAGTGCTCTTCGACCGGCTCACCGGCGCGGAGATGTTGGAGTTCGCGGGGTTGCTGCGCGGCATGGAGCCCGCCGTGATCCGGCACCGGTCGCAGGAGCTGCTGCGCATCCTGGATCTGGAAGGCGCGTCCGACCGGGTCATCGCCGACTACTCGTTGGGCATGACGAAGCGGATGGGATTGGCGGCCGCGTTGCTGCATTCGCCGCGGGTCCTGGTCATGGACGAACCGTTCGGCTCGCTGGACCCGGTCAACACGCAGGTGATGGAGGAGATGCTGCAGCGGTACCGGCACGGCGGAGGCACGGTCGTGTTTTCCAGCCACGTGATGGATGTCGTCGAGCGGCTGTGTGACCGAGTCGTGGTGATCGAGCAGGGCCGGGTCCGCGCGGAGGGGACCGTGGCGGACCTCGCACAAGGGCGGTCGCTGCAGCAGGCGTTCGTCGACCTCGTCGGCGGCCGGGACCTGCAAGAGGGTGAACTAGGGTGGCTCTCGTCCTCGTCCGGCTGAAGCTGGCCCTGCAACGGCGGGCCCTGGGCGGCAGCGGGATCGCCCAGCGGCTCGGCTTCGCAGTAGGGTGGCTGATCGCCCTGGTTCTCGGGTTCTCGGTCGGCGCGGTCGTTGCGGTGTTCTCCACCCTGCTGCCCGCAAGTGGTGATCTCGCGCTGCTCATCCTGCTGAGTTTGGTCTTCGTCGGCTGGGTGGTCACTCCGATCCTGATGCCCGGGTCCGCGGATCAGATGGCCGACCCAGAACGCTTGGCGCAGTACCCGTTGACCCCCAGCCAGCAGGTCACCGGGTTGCTGCTGGCCGGGCTGCTCGCCCCGACCGCACTGTTCGCCTTCCTCACAGCCGCGGGCGGCGCCTTCGCTTCCAGCGCGACCGTGGGCATCCGGCTCACGGTGGTCGGGTGTGCGGTCGTGTTCACCGTGCTGTGCCTGGCCGCGTCCCGCGCGACCCAGGCCCTGCTGGGCGGGATCGTGGACTCTCGCCGCGGTCGTGACCTCGTCGTGCTGGTCACCGGGGTGATCAGTCTGGGGATCTACCTGCTGACCCAGAACGTTCACAATATGACCGAGTCGCTGGCCGGGGTGCAGAACGAGAGCGCGGAATCCGCGCTCTCGTGGACGCCACCAGGGGCCGTCGGGCAGGCAATGATCTCCGCACAGAACGGCCAGTGGGGCGACGCCGCCGTGCGTCTGGCGGTCGCCGTCGTCAGCGTCGGACTTCTGCTGCTGCTCTGGGCGTGGGGAATTCGCCGGTTCGCGAACGGCGGCCATGGCGCCCCTCGGCGCTCAGTGACTCAGCTCCGCTCCGCGGTTTCTCTGTCATTGACACCGTTCCCGGTCAACGCCGCCCGCCCGTCGGCCCTGACGGCAGCCATGAGCCAGCAGCTACGCTACTACCTGTTCCGCTCCCCTCGGGCGTTCCAGTCGATGGCCCTGTCGCTGGTGCTCGCCGGGTTCGTCGGCCACGACATGAGCATCTACGGCCTGGTCGCCGAGTCTGCCGCGTTCACGTTCGTGGCCATCGCACTGCACGCCCCCAACCTGTTCGCCTACGACGACAAGGGGTTCACCTATCTGCTCGTCACCGGTGCCCCGTGGCGACCCATTTTGGCCGGCAAGGCCCTGGCCGGGCCGATCATCGTCATCCCTGTCATGCTCGCCGTGCTCTTCGTGGAGGCTGCGCTGACGGATCAGTGGTCCCAGGTGCTCTTGGCCTTCGTGGTCGGCTTGAGCGTGGTCGCGGTCGCCGTCGGGCTCGGAGCACTGGTCAGTACCTGGGAACCGCAGAACCGGATCGAGCGGACCGGAGGGAGACGCCGCGCCCTGATTGGCGTCACCATCGAGTTCGTCCTGCTGTTCGCGCTCATGATCGCGGCCCTGCTGGCATGGGTCCTACTCGGCGGACGCGTCGGCGCCACCCTGCTCACCCTCTGCTGTCTGTTCATCGCGGTGCTCCTTGGCTGGGTCCTGGTCCGTGCCGCGGGATCTCGGCTGGCCAGGGACCCTTTCAAGATCGAGGCGCTCCTGCGTCGTGATCCCAGGTGACGACGAAAGGCTGGCGGGCGTGACGGGCCAGCGACTCCAGAAGCCCATCGTAGGGCCGGGAGAACGGCCGCCCATCCGCTGGGTTCAGCCGCGCCGCGGCCGTCGCCAGGTGACCAGCGCGGTGGTGGGTTCCTGCCAGGGGACGACGTCACGGCGTAGTCCGGCTATCGCGTTGGCCGCGGCGTTCGCGGCGTCCATCCGGGATTGCACCAGCTCCGCCCGCAGTTCGGCCACTTCCTCGGTCACCTCGCTCAGTCGCGCTCGCAGCGCGTCCACCTGCGACTCGAGTTCGATGATCCGCCGGATGCCGGCGCGGTTGACGCCATCGTCCTGGGAGAGCTTCTGAACTTCGCGGAGCAGTTCGATGTCCCGCTGGGAGTAGCGGCGTCCGCCGCCGGAGGTGCGGCCGGGCGACACCAGCCCCTCACGGTCGTAGGACCGCAGCGTCTGCGCGTGCATCCCGGCGAGCTGAGCGGCCACCGAGATGACGAACAGGGGGGCGTCGAACTCGAATCCACCGGACGATGGAACGGTCGCGTCCGACGCGCCGGCACCTCGCCGATCGGCGGAACCGCGGCTCCGCTCGGGCTGACCACCGGCTGACGCGCCCCGGAAGCGTGGCCCGGTCAAGACTTGCCTGCCGTTCCCGCACCGGAACCGGCGCTCTCGCGGGAGCGCAGCGCCCTGGTGATCGCCTCGCGCGGATCGGCATCCTGAGCCTTCGAAAAGGCCTCCAGTGCCGCCCTTGCTTCTGTCGACAGGCGTTGTGGCACAGACACTTCGACCGTCACGATGAGGTCTCCGGTGACGGTCTTGCGCTGTACGCCGGCGCCCTTCACGCGGAACTTCCGGCCGGAGGCGGTGCCGGCCGGCACCCGCAGCCGTACTGACCCGGACAGCGTCGGCACCGTGAGATCCGTGCCCAACGCCAGTTCGGGGAACGTCACCGGGACGGTCAGCGTCAGGTTGTCGCCGCCGCGCCCGAACAACTCGTGACCCGCGACGTGCACGACGACGTAGAGGTCGCCCGCGGGGCCGCCACCGGGACCCGGCTCGCCCTTACCGGGCAGCCGGATCCGCTGCCCGTCCGACACCCCCGCGGGAATGCGGGTGGTGAGCCGGCGGGTGTGCAGCACCGTCCGCTCGCCATGGCACGTCGGGCACGGATCGTCGATGATTGATCCGGTGCCGTGACAATTCGTGCACGGCTCGGAAAACGCGAACGAGCCCTGGTTACGCGTGGTGAGCCCGGTTCCCTTGCACACCGGGCAGTCTCGCGGTGACGTACCCGGCCGAGCGCCCACCCCGTGGCAGGTCGGACAGGTGGTGCGCTCGGTGATGCCCAGCGGCACGGTCACCCCGGAAACCGCGTCGCCGAACGCGATCCGCACCTCGGTCTCGACGTCGGCCCCGCGCCGTGCGCGGGGCGCCCTGGTGCCGCTCGAGCCGCCGCCGCGGTTGAACAGCCCGCCGAACAGGTCGCCGAACCCGCCGGCGCCGCCACCGGACTGCGCGCCCGCATTGCGCAGCAGGTCGTTGATATCGAATCCCGTTGTGCCGCCGGCGCTTCCGGCACCCGGGGTGCCGAAACCGCGGAACGCCCCGGAGGCCATCAGATCGCGGGCCTCGTCGTATTCCTTGCGCTTTGCGTCGTCGGACAGCACGTCGTACGCCTCGGACAACGACTTGAACTTGTCCTCGGCCTGCTTGTTGCCCGGATTCTTGTCCGGGTGCAGGTCCCGGGCGAGTTTGCGGTAAGCCTTCTTGATCTCGGCGCTGCTCGCGGTCTTGGTGACCCCGAGCTCGGAGTAGAAGTCCTTCTCGTAGTAGTCCTTCGCGCTCACCCGGAACCTCCCTTCGTGCTCATCTGTGGGACTGCCGGTCAGCTACCGCCTCCGGCTCAGAACGTCCGCTCGTCCGCCGCGCCGGTCGGGTCGACGTCGACCGGGGTCGAACCCGCTGCTGCCGAACCCTCAGCCGAGCCGTCAGGTGGCGGCGGGGTGTCGGGCACCTCCGCGCCGACCTCACCCGCGCCGGTGTCGAGCCCGGCACCTTCGGCGGCGGTGTCGTGCTCCGGCCCGGTGACCGACACCACCGCGGGGCGCAGCAACCGGCCGCCGAGGGTGTAGCCGCTGCGGAACACCGCCGTCACCGTCGCCTCCGACACCTTGGGTGAGGTGCCGAACTGCACCGCTTCGTGCACGGCCGGGTCGAAGGCATCGCCCTCGACGCCGAGCGGTTCCAGGCCGAGCTTGCGCAGCGACCCGGTCAGCTTCTCGGCGACGGTGCCGAACGACCCCACGAGATCGCCGTGCGCCCGCGCCCGATCCAGGTCGTCCAGCACGGTGAGCAGTTCGGCGACCACCGTGCCCTTCGCGGCGGCGATCACCTGCTCCCGGTCCCGGTCCACCCGTTTGCGGTAGTTGGCGTACTCCGCGGTGATCCGTTGCAGATCCGCCGTTCTCTCCGCGGCCTCCTGGCGAGCCAGGTCGAGCTCGGCCGCGGACAGATCGACCTTCAACGGCTGCGAGGCGTCGTTCGGGTTGGCGGGATCCGGCGCCGCGTGCCGGCCGGCACCGGGAAAGGGGCTGGCCGCTTCGCTGGGCGCGTCACGCAGCTTGCCCGTCAGCGGGTCGATCCGCCGCTTATCCCTGATCACCGGCTCCGGCTCGTCGGAGTGGCCTTGACCGTCCCTGTACGGCCCAGTCACTTCTTCTCAGCCTCGTCGACGATTTCGGCGTCTACGATTTCCTCGTCCTGCGCCGAACCGTGCGAACCGGACGCGCCGGCTGCGCCATCAGAGGACGAACCCGCGCCGCTGGACGCATCCGCCTGGGTCTGCGCGTACAGCGCCGCCCCCAGCTGCTGCGACTCGTTGGCCAACTCCTCCACCGCGGACTTCAGTGCCGCGATGTCGGTGCCCTTGAGCGACTCGTTCACCTTCGTGATCGAGGTCTTGACGCGCTCCTTCGGCTCCTCCGGCAGCTTCTCGTCGTTGTCCTTGACGAACTTCTCGGTCTGGTAGACCAGCGCCTCGGCCTGGTTGCGGACCTCGGCCTCCTCGCGGCGGGCCTTGTCCTCCTCGGCGTGCGCCTCTGCCTCGCGCATCATCCGGTCGATATCGTCCTTGGGCAGCGCGGAGCCGCCGGTGATCGTCATCGACTGCGTCTTGCCGGTGCCCAGGTCCTTGGCGGACACGTGCACGATGCCGTTGGCGTCG
>JADGOY010000134.1 GCA_017882715.1 Nakamurella sp.
GCAGGTCGAGTACATGTCGATGTCCCGCATCAGGATCATCTCGTTGTGGTTCTCGTCGAACGAGGTGTTCAGCACCGTGTCCGGGTCGGTGTGCAGCCCGGAGAACTGCTCGGCGAACGCTCTGGCTACCCGGCCGGGGGTGCCCAGGAGGCCGTCCCGGTCGGGATCCTCGCCGACCGCGATCAGCAGTTCTCGTACGGCCGCCTCGGCCCGGACCGAATCGAACGGCGGTACCACCAATCCGCCCGACCGGGATCCGTCTGGCCCGTCAACCGCATCGGGCGCGTGGGTGATCACCCGACCGGTCATCGCCTGGGCCTGCTCGGCGGAGCCCAGGGATCCACCGGATCATCATCCGATGACCCGTCGGCTCGGTTCGCCCGTCCGGCGTCGTGCTCACCGTTCTCCGGACTGCCGTTCGGGGCGTTGCCGTGACCTCGCGAGTACGGCGGCGCACCCTGCCCCGGCTGCGCGCCGTTGCCGTCCGAGCCCTGACCGCGAGGAGGCACGCCCTGGCCCGGAGGCGCCTGCCAGCCGGGCATCGGAGCCAGCGGGCCGGGCAACACCCCGCCTGTCCAGTTCGGCGGCTGCTGCGGGCCACCCCACGTCGGCGGCGGCGCCACGGCGTTCGGATCGTTCGGGAAGCCGGCCGGCGGCTGCCACGTCGAGCCCTGCCCTGCTGCCCCGTTCCCGGTGGTGTATCCGCTCTGTCCGGGTGGGCCGTTCAGCGCTCCGATCGGCACCGGACGGTCCTGCCGGTCGGCGGCCCCCTCCGGCGTGTCGGGCTCCGGCGGCCACGGCTCGCCGCGCTCGATCGCCAGTTCACCCGGAGTCTTGATCGGCGGCCGATCCGACGGCAAGCGTGGCCCGAACTCGTCGAAAGTAGTGATCCTGGGACGCTTCTCGACCTCGGAGAAGATCACCTCGAGATCCTTGCGGTCCAGCGTCTCCTTCTCCAGCAGGGCAGTTGCCAGGCTGTCCAGGATGTCCCGGTAGGTGTTCAGCACGGCCCACGCCTCAGTGTGCGCGGCCTCGATCAGCGCTCGCACCTCGCCGTCGATCTCGCTGCCGACCTCGATCGAGTACTCCGGGCCGCTGCCGTAGGTTCGGCCCAGGAACGGCTCGTCCTCGCCGTGCCCGTACTTGACGGCGCCCAACTTGGCCGACATGCCGTACTCGGTCACCATCGCCCTGGCGATCTTGGTGGCCTGCGCGATATCCGAGGAGGCGCCCGTGGTGGGTTCGGCGAACACCAATTCCTCGGCCGCCCGGCCACCCAGCGCCATCACCAGCCGGGCGATCATCTCCGACCGCGTCATCAGCGACTTGTCGTCCTCGGGCACGACCAGCGCGTGACCGCCGGTGCGTCCCCGGGGCAGGATCGTCACCTTGTAGACCGGCTCGAGACCGGGCATCGCCCAGGCGGCCAACGCGTGACCACCCTCGTGGTAGGCGGTGATCTTCTTCTCTTTCTCGGAGATCACCTTGCCCTTGCGGGCGGGTCCGCCCACCACCCGGTCGACGGATTCCTCCAGCTCGACGTTGGTGATCACCGTGCCGTGCTCGCGCGCGGTCAGCAGCGCGGCCTCGTTGATCACGTTCGCCAGGTCGGCACCGGACATGCCCACCGTCCGCTTGGCCAGCGAGAGGAAGTCGACGTCGGGCGCGAACGGCTTGCCCTTGGAGTGCACGGCCAGGATCGCCTGCCGGCCCTTGAGGTCGGGCTGCCCGACGGGGATCTGCCGGTCGAAGCGACCGGGCCGCAGCAGCGCCGGGTCCAGGATGTCCGGCCGGTTGGTGGCAGCGATCAGGATGATCCCGCCCTTCGCCTCGAACCCGTCCATCTCGACCAGCAGCTGGTTCAGGGTCTGCTCGCGTTCGTCGTGACCGCCGCCCATGCCGGCGCCGCGGTGCCGGCCGACCGCGTCGATCTCGTCAACGAAGATGATCGCGGGCGCATTCGCCTTCGCCTGCTCGAAGAGGTCGCGGACCCGGCTGGCTCCGACACCGACGAACATCTCGACGAAGTCGGACCCGGAGATCGAGTAGAACGGCACGCCGGCCTCGCCTGCCACGGCGCGGGCCAGCAGGGTTTTGCCGGTGCCGGGCGGCCCGTACAGCAGCACACCCTTGGGGATCTTGGCGCCCAGCGCCTGATAGCGGGCTGGGTTGGCCAGGAAATCACGGATCTCGTCGAGCTCCTGTACCGCCTCGTCGGCGCCCGCGACGTCAGTGAACTTGGTCTGCGGCATGTCCTTGGTCAGCAGTTTCGCCTTGGACTTGCCGAAGGACAGCACCTTGTTGCCGCCGCCCTGCGCGTTGTTCATCATCCAGAGCAGGAACAAGATGATCAGCCCGACCGGGATCAGGTAGATCAGCAGGGAGAACAGCGTGGACTCGCTGGTGACGGTCGTGTTGTAGCCGCCGGAGATGTTCGCCTTCTGGACGTCGGTGAAGATCTCCTGGGTCGCACCCGCCGGGTACTGGGTATAGATCTGGGTGGCTCCGTCGACCGGCTGGGCCAGGGTCAACCGGAGTCGCTGTTCCTTGTCGTCGATGGTCGCGTTCGTGACGTTCCCGTCGGAAAGCTGGGACAGCGCGACTGAGGTCTGCTGCGGCACGTACCCGCGGGTCTCGTCGGCGAAATAGGAATACGTCAGGTACAAGAGCACCACAACGGCAATCCACACCAGTGGTGAGCGGAGAAGGCGCTTTCGGTCCATGCGGTTTTCGGCCGCGCGAGCGGCCTCGACCCTCCCTGACGTTCTCGAGTGAGGCGGCCCCGCTTTCCGGTAGCTCGGACGGGCAGGCCCGCCCGATCCGGGCAGCCCAGGGCGTGACCAGTGGGTTCAGCGTACCGCGCAGGCCTGCGGCAATTTGGGGTGTTCGCCGACGGGGTAGCCACGATAGGAACGTCGCGACCGGTTCCCGGGTTCCCCGCGGCCGGCGACAGCACCTGTCAGCGGTACATGTGTTCACCCAGCAACCCGACAAAGGGAAGGTCGCGGTAGCGCTCGCCGTAATCCAGCCCGTACCCGACCACGAAATCCGTGGGAATGTCGAAACCGACATAGCGGACGTCGACATCGACCTTGATCGCCTCCGGTTTGCGCAGCAGCGCCACCACGTCGACGGACGCCGGGCCGCGGGTGGCCAGGTTCTTGAGCAGCCAGGACAGCGTCAGTCCTGAATCTATGATGTCCTCGACGATCACCACCCGGCGACCGGTGATGTCGCGATCGAGGTCCTTGAGGATGCGCACCACTCCCGACGAGGACGTCGCGGAACCGTACGACGTGACGGCCATGAATTCCAGCTCGGACGGTATCGGCAACGCCCGGGCGAAGTCGGTCACGAACATCACCGCGCCTTTGAGGACACAGATCAACAGCGGCGGAGTATCCAGATCGTGGTCGGCCGCCACGGCCCTGGCCAGCACGCCGATCTTCGCCCTGAGTTCCTCCTCGCCGATCAGGATGGCCGCGAGCTCGCCGTGGTAGCCGTGGTCGGCTCCTGGGTCCGCGTCCCCGATGGGGATCGCGTCCGCACTGGTGATGCGGGACGTCAGATGGCCCCGGGAAGCTTCAGGGCTGAGGTTCGCCACGCCGTTGCTGCCTGCGGTCCCGCTGACGGCCCCGTCGCTTCCTGCTTCGGGCGCTGTTCCGGCGGAAGACGAGGAATCGGTACCAGTCACGGTTCTCCCCGGTCGGCTTCGGGTGCGCAGCGTTCGGCGACCGGTGCAACCGTGACCCGAGCCAGGACGATGCGGGTCGCCGGTCCGGCCGTCTAGCCACCAGCCTGCCATCCGGACCGGACGTTCCCGACGGCGGGGCGACAGGGGGTGTGCCCGACGCGTTGCACCGCTGCCACGTACCGGGTCGTCTCGGTATTCGGCGCTGTCCGGGCGGACCTGATCAGCGCCAGGCCCGGGGTTTCCAGGCCGTCCGAGAACCAGGCGTTCAGGATCGGGTTCCGGAGTTCCTCTTCCTTGGCCTCGTCGTGCACGATCGCGGCAGTACCCGAGATCGACGTCCATGACGAATTCTTCGGGTTGGACAACGACACGTTGACCGCGGGCTCCGAGCGGATCTCCCGCGCCTTGCTGCAATCGTCGAAGGTGAAGAACCACAGGTCACCGTCGAATTCGACCTCCTGAAGTGAATTCAGTCGTCCGCAAGGGGTGTCCGCTCGTCCAATCTTGGTTGAATGCGCCTGAGCCGCAACGTATTCCCCGTTCTGACCACATCCAAACCACCGGGAATGCGGACCTGGCCCGGGCCGCCCGGATCGGTCAGCTGGGTGATCATCCGCGTCAGGTGGTCGAAGGTCAGCTGGCCTGCTCCGCCCTGCGTCGCCCAGCTCCTGAGCACCCGGCCGAGGATCGCCGCCGGCTGCCCGGACAGGGCATTGACATCCAGGGTCCGGTCCGGTCCGGAAGCCACGGCCAACACCCCTGCCGCGATCTCGTCGAGCGCGTCCAGATCGTGCCGCATCAGGCTCGCGGTCCGGACCAAGGCCGAGCGAACACCGCCACCCAGCACCTCATCCAGCAGCGGCAACACCTCCCGCCGCAGCCGCACCCGGGTGAAAGCCGGATCCGCGTTGTGCGGGTCCTGCCAGGGCTGGAGTCCGGATTCCCGGCAGGCGTCCTCGGTGTCGGCGCGAGTGACGGTGAGCAGCGGCCGGCCCCACGGCGGGCGCCAGGGTCGCATTCCCGCGATCGACCGCGGGCCGGATCCCCGGGCCAGCCCCAATAGCACCGTTTCTGCCTGGTCGTCGACGGTGTGCGCGAGCAGCACGGCCGCGGGTGGCCCGGCGGGGCAGACAGCGACCGCGTGGTCCTGCAGCGCGGCATATCTCGCGCGCCGGGCGGCAGCTTCCATCCCGCCGGGACCGTCGACGGTGACGGTCAGCACCGCGACGTCCCGGTACCCGATCCGGGTCAGCAGGCCGGCAGTGTGCACCGCCCGCGCGGCGGAGCCGCGCTGCAATCCGTGGTCCACCGTTGCGGCGCCGAACCGGCGGTCACCGGCAACCGCCCGGACGGCCAGGGCGAGCGCGAGCGAGTCCGCACCACCCGAGCACGCCACGATCACCGGTTGGTCGGAGGTCAGGCACTCCCTCAGCCACCTCGCAACGGCCACCGCGACCGGAGCACCCGGCGCGCCCACCGACATGGACCCGCTCAGCCGAGTACCCGTCGGACCCAGGCCGACGGGTCGGAGATCTCCGGCCGGGTCGGCAGGGTCTGCGGCGAGGTCCAGATCGTGTTGAAGGCCGCCATCCCGACCTGGTCGACGACGGCACCGACGAACGCGCCGCCCTTCACGTACTGGGCCAGCTTCATGTCCATGCCCAGCAACGAGCGCAGCAGACGGTCGATCGGACCCTTGGACCGTCGCCGTCGTTCAGTGAACGACGCGCGGATAGCGCCCACCGACGGCACCACCTCGGGTCCGACGGCGTCCATCACGAAGTCGGCGTGGCCCTCGAGTACGGTCATGAAGGCCATCAACTGATCGAACACGGCCCGTTGCTCGGGTGATTGCATGCCCTCGATCCAGGACGGCCGGTCGTTGGCGGGACCGTCGAATGAGCCGCCCCGCGCTCGCACCGCATCGACGGCCCGGCGCAGCATCTCGGCCGGATCGGTGTCGGCCTTGTCCGCGAACTCGGCGACCAGGCCCTGGAAATGCCCGCGCATCCACGGCGCCGCGCTGAACTGCAGCCGGTGAGTGCTCTCGTGCAGGCACACCCAGAGGCGGAAGTCGACCGGGTCCACCCCGAGTTCGCGTTCGACCTTGACGATGTTCGGGGCGACCAACAGGAGCCGCCCGGGGCGATCCGGGTCACCACCGATCGGGTCGTACTGCCCGAGCACCTTGCCGGACAGGAACCCGAGGACGACGCCGACCTGCGAGCCGGCGGCGCTCCTGGTCAGCCCACGGCCGGAACGGCTCAGACCGGTGGCCAACCTCGCGGTCAGCGGCTCGGCCAGCACGGCCATGCCCTCCGCGGTCGCCTTCACCCACCCGCGGCGGTCGACGATCTCGGCGTCGTCGACCGGCAGATCATGACCAAGACCCGTGGTCTTACGCACGGCGAGCTCGGCACTGGCACTGAACATCCGCAAGTCCGCGACCACGTCGGCGGCCTGCGCGGCGGTGACGGCGGGACCTGTCGGCGCCAGCCGCTGCCCGGCGCGCACGGCAGCGGCCCAATCGATCGGAGCCTCGCCGGTCTGTGCACCCACGACAGCCACGGTAGAGCACCCGGCAGCCGAGGCTCCTGGCACCGCCGTCAGCCCAGCTCGGGTCGATCAGGCGCAGCCACATCCACGCAGCCCTGCGGCCAGGGCATCCAGCGCGGGCCTGGTTCCGGCGACGACACCGTTGGACACAAAGGCGAACACCAGGATCCGCCCGTCGACGTCCGGCACGTACCCGGTGAGCGCGTAGGTGACCTCGAGCGAGCCGGTCTTGGCCCGCACCCACCCGGCGCCGGCCCGTGAGCCGTCGTCCTGGAAACGGTCCGAGAGGCTGCCCGAGACACCGGCGACCGGTAACCCTGTCAACAGGTTCTGCAGCGCCGGCGGCCGGCCGGTCACCGCCAACGAGATGATCTGCGCCATCACGGTCGGGGGCACCCGATCCTTCGTCGACAGCCCGGACCCGTCGGACATCTCGATCCCGATCGTGTCGATCTTGAGGGCTTCCAGCGCCTCGAGGATCGCCGCGGTGGCGCCATCGAAGCTCGGCGGCGCGCCGCGGGCGATTGCGACCTGCCGGGCCAGCGCCTCGGCCAGCACGTTGTCTGAATTCTCCAGGGCCTGCGCCAGCAGTACCGACATCGGCTGTGACGACACCTGGGCGATCACGGTGCCGCCCGGCGGCGCGGAACCGGCGACCAGCGGCAGATCCGACGTTCCCAGGAGGCGGGCGAGCGCCTTGCCTGCGTTGTTGGTCGGGTCGCCGGTTCGAATGGAGTTCTCGTTCGCCGGGTCCTGCCGGTCGCCGTCGACCATGAGCGGCGACATGCGAGTGATGTATCCCTGGGCGCTTCCCGGTGTTCCGCGAATGTCGGCAGTCTGCCAGCCGTCGGCCAGGTCCGGACCGGTCCAGTAGTCGGTGTCCAGCACGATGCGCTTGACGTCGATACCGCTGGCCTTGACCTGGGCCGCCAGATCGGACATCAACGGAGCGCCGTCATAGATTGTGCCGACCCCCTCGTTGCGGGCCGACAGCGTGACGTCCCCGCCACCGACCAGCACGATGTCGCCCTCCTGGTCGCCCTGGACGACCTTGGTGGTGAACCTGTCCGTGGGGTCCACCGAGGTGAGGAGTGCGGCGCCGGTCAGGATCTTGGCGGTCGACGCCGGAATCTGCGGTGCGCTCGAGTCCTTGTTGAACAGTGTGGCGCCGGTGGCCGGGTCGATGATGATCCCGGAGAATTGGGCGAGCGAGGGATTGGCCAGCTGGTTGGTCAGCTGCGCCTGGACACCCGCGGCGCTGGGCACCTTGTCGGAAGAGGCCAGCGACGCGATTTTCGGCGGTGGCTGGGTGACCGGTGGATCGACGATCCCCTCGGCGCTCCCGTCGGACACGGCCCGGCTATCCGAGGAGCCGCGGGAGGCCATGAATACGGCAGCACCGACGGCGACCAGGGCGACCACCAGCACGCAGACGCCGATGATCACCCCACGACGAGACGCGCGTTTCGCGGCCACGACCGTTCCTCCTGACGCTCACGTTTCCCCGGTCGTATTCCAGGTAGCCCTGGGTAACCGGCCGGGTGCGTCGAGTAGTCGCCCCACGACGAGCCCGGCAACTCCGACCAGACTAGAGTCTTCGAAGGCCCACGCCGGGCCGCCGACCCGTCAGCGCATGCGATTGTGCTCAGCTGTCGTCAACCCGGCGCCGACCGGCCATCCGCTCGGCCGTGCACGGCCGACCTGGCTCATGCAACCCGAAAGGTGGCACTGGTGGAGTTCGACGTCACCATCGAGATCCCCAAAGGCAGTCGGAACAAGTACGAGGTGGACCATCACTCCGGCCGGATCAGGCTTGACCGCACGCTGTTCACGGCCACCCAGTACCCGGCGGACTACGGATTCATCGACGACACCCTGGGTCAGGACGGCGATCCGCTCGACGCCTTGGTGTTGCTGTCGGAGCCCACATTTCCGGGGTGTCTGGTGACCGCCCGGGCGATCGGCATGTTCCGGATGACGGACGAGGCCGGCCCGGACGACAAGGTGCTGTGCGTGTCGGCACACGATCCCCGTCAGTCCCACCTGAAGGACATTGACGACCTGCCGATGTTCGAGCGTCTGGAAATCCAGCACTTCTTCGAGGTGTACAAGGACCTCGAACCCGGTAAGAGCGTGGAGGGCGCCAACTGGGTCGGCCGTGAGGCGGCTGAGACGGAAATCCAGATCTCCTACGACAGGGAGAGGAAGCACCTGGCCGCCGTCGCGGCCGGCGATCGCCGCCACGACGGCGACGGGGCTGATGCGCCGAGTCCGGCACGGGAAACCTCGCACTCCTGAGCCACCTGACTGGCGGGGGCGTGATTCCCGGGTGAATTCCCCGTCGGGATCCGACTACCAGCGCCCGCCACGCTGCACCTCGCGCAGCCGCGGTCGGACATCCAACAGGTACACCAGGCTGCCGGTCAGTCCGGCCAGCCAGATCAACCCCTGCGGCTGGAATGCACTGCCGAAGAAGGCCAACCCCAGCACGACCGCGCACGCCGCCGTGATGCCGGTCCAGGTGCCCTTGGTCTGTTTGTCGGCAGCGGCGAACGCGTCGGGACGCCGGGTGGCCGCATCTGCGACTGCGAACACACCGATGATCGCCCCGCAGACGGCCAGGATCCACGTGATGATGTTGATGATCGGCAAGACCAGGCCCACCCGACAAGGGTACGTGTCCAAGCCAAGGCTTCCATCCCAGACGTCATGGGCCCCTTCATGCCCGGAGCCGGGCGCCCGCCAGGGACGCCCGGCTCCGCGGTTCTCCGATTCGTGGCGCCGCGGCTGGGCTGTCAGTTGCGACGACGCCGCGGTCGGATCAGCTGGCGGTCGACGGCTTGGTCGTCGCCTTCCGTGCGGTGACCTTCGGGGCCGCCTTGGTGGCGGTCGCCGCTCGGCTGCTCGTCCGCTTGGCTGCCGGTGCCTTGGCCCGCGGGGGCCGCGGGGTCCGCGGGGTCGTCGGGGCAGCGGCTTTCGGAGCGGCAGCCTTCGGGGCGCGGCCGTTGGTCGCTGCGGCGGTCTCGGCCACCGTGCGCGGGGCTTCGGCCACCGCATCGACGACGGTCCCAGGGGTCAGCGACGTGGACCGCACTCTGGACCACGCCTTGTCGCCGCGGTCGGCGAGGCTGCCGTAGATCGATCCGACGAGCTGCGTGTATGCCTCGATGGTGTCCAGGATGGAGTCGACGGACACGTCCGAGGCGAGTTCGGCGATCTTCTCCGGTAGTTCAGCCAGGAGTTCCTGAGCCTTGGCCGGGATCTGGGTGGTCAGGCCCTTGATCAATTCCTGGATCGACTCCTGAACCTCGGTGGCAACCTTTTGCGCCTTGCCTGGCAGCTCTTCCGCGGTGTGCTGGGCCTTGCCGGGCAGATCCGCGGCCGCGTGTTGGGCCCTGGCCGGCAGGTCGGCGACGGCGCTCTGCGCATTTGCGGGCAGCTCGGCGATCGTCTTCTGGGTCTGGTCGGCCAGACCGGCGATGCTCTTCTGGGTCTGGTCGGTCAGGCCGATGATGCTCTTTTGAGTGTATTCAGCCAGATCAACGGCCGTCTTCGACCAGTCGACGACTACCTTCGATGCCTTGTCGGACCAGTCGATGACGTTCTGTTGCGCCTTGTCCGACAGCGCCGCGGCGAACGACCGCACACCGTCTGCGTCGACGGTGGTACCGGCCACCTGTTCCTTCAGGCTCTGGCGTAGTGCGGCCAGGCTCTCGACCGCAAGGTCGCCGGCACCGATGGCGGCCAGCAACGGGCGGGGCAGGTCGTCGAATCGGTCAGCGATCTGTTCGATGGCACTCTCGGATACCGCGCGAATGTCGGTCACGAGGGACATGACGTTCTCCTTTCGGCACCGAACCCAGCGATGCCCGGTAGTGGGGCTAGTGGTGGTCAGGGATCAGCCGGGAAACCGGTGCGGCGAGTCCCGACAAGGGAATCTCGGCTGTCGTTTCGTCGTGGTCGGGCACCGGCGGGGTGAGCGCGGCGACCGCCGCTTCGGCTTCCTTGCGGAAGGCCGCGTAGATGTCGACAAGAGCCGACTTCTGCCGTTCGGTCAACACCTCGTCGGCCCGAATCGCAATGACAACCGTTGGCGCGTCTGCCGTCTCCAGTATTCCGGCCTTCTCCAGCAACGTCTCGACGGAGATCGACAATCCGTGCGCGATCTGCGCCAGGATCTCCGCGCTCGGGCGGCGCAGACCCCGCTCGACCTGGGACAGGTACGGGTTGGACACCCCGGCCTTGGCGGCGAGCGCACGGACCGAGATCTGAGCCGCTGTCCGCTGCTCCCTGATGAACTCGCCCAGGTCACGGACAGGGGTCAGCACCGGATTCAGGTCCACCGACACCACCTCCCGCCCGCGTTCGAGCCGGATCGCGGAGCGCCGCACACCCAGCAACAAGAATTCTACCCGGGAGTGCTTGCAACTGCAAGCACTCAGCTAGCAACGATCGCTGCACCAGGGTTCCACCCGGATGCGGACCGTGCCGAGAAGGGCGCAGGCTTGGCGCGATGCGATCGACGAACCGGGGCGAGGTCGGACAGATGGACGTGATCGAGCGCTACCTCGCCGATCTCGACGGCGCCCTGATCGGTCCGAAGCGATTGAAGGCCGACATGCTGGCCGAGGCACACGAAGGCGCGCAGGACCGCCGAGTTGACCGGTGTTGCTCAGCAGCTGACCGCGTTTCGTCGAGCTGACCGTCGCAGCGAAAGGATTTGTCCTGCACGGTGATCGGCAGATCGTCAACGCCGTGGTCGTGGGGGAGCGGCGCCCGGCGTACCGGGATCGCGGCGTCGCCCGTCGTCTGGCCGGTCAGCGGGCCGTGCAGGATTTTGCCTCGGTTGGCCAAGTGCGCCGGGCTATCAGGCGGAACTGGCCGTCGCCCAGGGCAGGCGGACGGCGATGGTCCTGCTCGCCGCTCTTGCCGTGCAGCCCATTGCCTGGCTCTTCGTCGACCAGCCCAACCGCGGTACCGGGTACGCCGTGGTTCGTGTCGCGGTCACCTGGGTCGGCACCGCCAGTGTGATCGTGTCGGTCTCGCCGCGCTGCTCGGCGGCATCGGGGCGCAGGGAATGACGGGTCAGTTCGTGGTCGTCACGCCCGGAGAACAGCAGGCCACGCAGTTCGACACCGCATCATCAGCGATCATCAGCCCAGCACCGATCCAGATCCGATGGAAGGACATCACCACTGAGGCGGGGACGTCCCAACACCACCTGAGCCAGGGTCTTCGCGCGAAACACAGACCAGGGCGACCACCGAAGACCGTGGAACCGCCCGCGGAATTCGTCCGGGAACGGCCGGAGGGCGCACGACAGGGCGAGAGGTCTCGGCCATTTCGGGGGCGCGGTCGGCTCGGACTTCGAAGACGAGCCAGAGAGCCAGAGGCCCTTCTCCCGACGGCGCGAATGCCAGGTTGTTCAGGTTCATGCGCCTTTGGTCCTATGAGGCCGACGCCGGTCGCTTTCGCGGCCTATGACGAGTGGGCCGATGTCGACGAGATCGCCGACACACCGGTCTGGGAATTGATCCCT
>JADGOY010000306.1 GCA_017882715.1 Nakamurella sp.
TCGGCGGTGGTGTATGTCCGGCAGTCCACCCCGGGTCAGGTCGAACACAACACCGAGTCCACCGACCGGCAGTACGCACTGGCCGAGCGGGCGGTGCGGCTGGGCTGGGCCCGGGACGCGGTGCGGATGCGCAGGGTGAGACCTTTAGGGTTTTGCGCGATCTGGCGAAACCAGTCTACTTCCGCAACGGTGGGCGGCGGGTTGGGGCGCGCCAACTGTTGCGGCGCATGCAGAGCCGCCGTCCGAATACTGGCTGCATTGCGTCCCGAGGGTGAGTCCGGAATGGAGTGACCCTTCTCTCGGAGGTCAACGATGAGCGTTGGGACATGTTTCAGACTCCACGGCCTAGGTCAGAAGAGCCGCTTATCTCCCGCTTTTCGCGCCTCCTCGATCACCGCGGAGAAGGCCCACAGGCCCACGACAGGCGCAACGGTCTGAATCGCCTGCAGACCCAACAGGTAAACCTCGTACAGCGCGGCCAGCCGAACGTCAGCCCCGTCAAGAATCGCCTCCAGGGCGGTCGGTGATGTCCGCCGCGGATGCCTCGTCCGTGCCGCCGTAGATGCTCACGCCCGCAACGGCTTTCAGCAGCGCCGCACCGGATGGGCCGTACACCGCGACCTCGTCGGCACCATTGGTCACGCAGTAGACGTAGGACACTCCGAACTTGCGCATGGTGTTGGCGACGTACTCCAGGTTCGCCACCCGCACGCCGTAGCGCAGCTCATCCAGCACCCCGTAGAACGGCTCCGGCAGGCGCTTCGCCTTCGTGGCCCGGGCGACCTGTTCGGCGGCCAGGAACATCTCGGTCGCCAGCAGGGACAGCAGCGCCCGGGCCATCTTCATCTCGTCCGGTTCGGCGATCAGGTACGGGTGCCGCCGGTGGTGATGAGGTCCTCCATGTCGAATTGCGGTTCGCTGCGCAGCCCGCACACCGCGGCGCCCTCACTGGAGGTGAGGCTGGCGACCGCGGCCGCGAGGCTCACCTTCAGGTTGCTGGTGGTGCGCCCGGCTTCGGGGTCCAGGTTCCGCAGGGAGCCCAGCAGCGCCGCCGGGTCGGCGACGGTCTTGTGCGCTCTCAGGATGGCCACCGGGCGGCTGTAGTCGTCGGTGGCCAGCCACTCGGCGAAGCTGGCCAGCTCCCAGTCTGTCGTCCCATGCGGCGGCGTGCAGGAACGCGGCCAGCGCACCTGGCGGACCGGGCCGCAACGCCATCGCCGACCCGCCGACCCCGCCAAGTAATTCCGCGAAACCCGCCACATATCTCCGGCCTGACACCGGTTGCGCCTGCCCAACGGCGGGTAAGGCTCGAAGCCGCCACCGAGACCTCGGCGGGACATGCACGTAACGAGGCGTAACTGAACGTCACCGAGCGTCACCCCACACGGCGGTATCCGGGGCGGCGCCGGGGCGGAATCGTCTCCAGTTAGGCAAACGGATCCGCGTGCCGGTCTGCCGAACGAAGGTCGGCCGTTTGACAGCAGGAACAGGGGGGCGAGCCTTTGATGGGAGATCGTCAGGCCCGGCGCCGGGACGTCAGGGTCGCGGCCGCCGTGCGGCCGGTGAGAAACCCGACCGGCCCGTCGGTCCCGGTACGGCCCGATCCGCTGGGTGCCGCGACCGGTGCCGCAGGTGTGTACGGTCCGTTCGTCGCGGGCGGGGCCGACGGCCCGCGCTGGCCGCCGGCCGCCTGCGCGGGAATGGGCGACTCGCCGTTCTTTGCACCTGACCACGACGAAGGCGCCGATTTCCGGGCCCGCCGTGTCGGCCGCGCCAAGGCGATCTGCGCGACGTGCGCAGCGTTGCTCCAGTGCAGGGCGTTTGCTCTGCGCACCGGACAGGACTTCGGGGTCTGGGGCGGCCTGTCCGAGGAGGAACTCCGGTTCCTGCGACGCAGGCTCGGCGCGGCGGGAACACCATCACGGATGCCCGCCGGTTGATGACCAACCCATCCAGCGACATCGACAAGGGTGGTGTCCGGGCCGGCTTCACCCGCGCCGACGTTAGCCTTTGCCGCAGCACGGTGGAGACGGCGACCTGCCATCCATCCGGGCAGTTCCGGCTCGCCGGCATCCACGATCCGTCCGGGAAAACACGTTCGCCCAACAGAAACGAAGATGCCACGACCGCGCCGTCAGGTGGTTACACCCGTCCGCGACCCTGGACGACATCAAGGGCACCGGCGCTGGGGGGCCGGGAACGAGCTGAGTCCGAAACTTCAACCTCCGAAGCATGCCGGGGGTCTGACAACGACCCTCGGTCCGATCCGAAGGAAGGTATCCATCCGATGGAGTTCACCGGCTTCACCTGTCAGTACTGCTCAGAGCATCAGGAGTGGGACACCCGGGAGGCCGCCGACTCGGCGGCCGTTTGGCATTTGTTCCACACCCACCCGCTCCGTTGGTTCGCCGTCACCGGGGGCAATTACCCGGTGGTCCAGCCACCAGCCCGGCTCGGCCGCCAGCTGGTCGGTGCCTGACCCACCCCTCCCAGCGGACAACTCGACCTCGCACCAAACCCACACCGAACAATGGGTACTGTCACCCCGGGCGTGTTAGCAGATTAGCCCGATGTCGCGCTCACCTGCTAAACAAACACACACAAGGGGGGGCGCTGGAATGCCTGTCACCTTGTCATCAACCTGTCACCTTGTGATCAAAGGAGTCCCCTCATGCCCACCGCCACCAAGGCCGCGCAGAACGGCGCCGCCGCGACCGATGCCGCGGTCGCCCCGGTTACCGAGACCGTCGCCGCAGCCCTCTCGCAGACAAGCACCGTTGCCGGCGACGTCATCACCCGTACCACCGAGGCGTTCAGTCCGATCGTCCAGTCCACTGCCGGTACGGCGCAGGAGCTGATCAGCGGTTTCGCCGCGACGGTCAAAACGGTCGCCGGACTTACCGTGGACGCCTACCACCAGGCCATCAAGCAGCAGCTCGACTTCTCGATCGAGCTGGCCGACGCGATGCACGTCGACTGGGTCAGCGAACTCACTCGCCACAACGCCAAGTCCATCGGCGACCTCGTCGCCATATCCGCCGGCGCTGCGCACAACCTGCTGAAGTAATTCGCCGCGCGACACCAGGAAGGGCAGAGGGCACATTCCCCGTCTGCCCTTCCTTCACGTCGAGTCCGGGTTCAGATCAGACGTAGCCACACGACTTGGATCACATCTTGGGACTCCTGGTGCGACAGACGATATCGGCGGGTGACCTGCTGTACGAAGGGCCGGTAACGATCGATCAGCCCGTCCCAGGCGCGCTGATCGCCATCGGCGGCTGCCGCCATTAATACGATCACGGAGACGTCCTCCGCGACGGGCCGACGGGTTTCAGCGTAATTGCTGGAACGCTCACATCGAATTTAACAGACTGCTTAGTCTACCCGGTGATGCACGTTCTGGTCCACGACGTAATGAACGGTCGCAGAGTTTCCCCAGCTTTCACAGACTTACCAACCGCATGCTTAATGGCATCAAGTGCTCCGGTGTCAACAACCAGCGGCTGAGCTGCTTGCTGTTTGCCAAAGACGCAGGCTCGGGCATGCCAGCCGCAGACCGAGTCACCCGGTTATGTTCGCCCGCAAGACGGGGTGGCGGGGGATCGACTCGCTTGGGTCGGGGCCGACCAGATGGGTAATCAAACCGCCACAAGATATGGCGCGCCGTCCTGCCAGATGCAGTGGTAAACCTCGGGTCGGTGATCAAGCCACGAACTTTCGACTGCCTGTTTCAGCCGATCCACCGCGTGAATTGGTGTGATTCGGCGTGGCGATTTCGGGCGGATGGCCTCCCATCAGGGAAAATGGTGATTAGTGAAGTCGCCCAAGTGCCGAG
>JADGOY010000135.1 GCA_017882715.1 Nakamurella sp.
GTGGGGCGAGAGGGGCTCGAACCCTCGACCTGACGGATTATGAGTCCGCTGCTCTGACCGGCTGAGCTACCGCCCCGCCGAAGACCCTACCGGCCCCGAGGGGACGCCCGATGACGACCGGCCCCTGTCTCCGTCAGGACACCACACGCGCCGCCACAACCTCGCCTGCATCCGATATGACGGCGTCCCGGCGGACGGCTCCGGGACGGGGTCACGCATGGCGAGCTGGCGCCCATCGACAGCTCACCCTTCGATTCGTCGACAGTGACAACCCGTAGCCGTCACGGCCCGCCTGTAGGAAGTCGGGGCTCATGTCGGTGTCGACCGACCAGCCGGTGGCCAGCCGGTGCTCGCGAAGATCACGGAGTCCTCGGCCGCGCAGGCAGGCCCCTCACCCACCACGAGTTGTTGGCGAACACGAGTCCGGTGGGATTCGGATTCGACGTCTCGTCGCAGTGCGAGGTCGGAAACCCCTGCAGCGGAATCTCTTCCAGCCGCGCCGCCGGCGGCACGGCGGCCGGCGCGTCATTCACTGCCGCCTCCAGGGTTGCGGTCGCCTCGGCCAGCGTCCCGTGGTTGCAGGAGTGTCATCGCGGAAGGTCCGGTCCGGCGCCTGCGATGATGGCGCCGATGTCTTTGAGCGACTCCGAGTTCAGGCCCCGAAACCACCGTGCGTCGGATGTCCTGAACGGATGAACCGCGGGGTACCGGCAGCTGGGTGGATCAGGGATTGCTGCGATATCGCGTGCAGCCCCTTTCACAGTCCCGGGAACATGTCCTTGGTGGCCAGCACCAGCGGCAGGGTGTGCTCCTGCTGGGACAGGCAGCGATGGAAGCCCTTGCTCCCGGCAGCCGAGCTGATCCATTGCAGTCCTGGTGTCGTCGCCGACCTCACGAGCCAAGTGCCGGCCGGCCTCTCGACTGGATCCGGGACACTTTATCCGAGAACCGTTGACTCCCCCGACAGCCCTCCCATTCCCCCTTGCCGGGCTGCGCCGGTCTTGTCGCATCTCGGTGACTGCCGTTGCCGCACAGCGGTGACCCGTCCTGGCGGCTACCGATTCTGCTCGCCCATGCGAACGGTGACGTCACCGAGCAGGGTGTGGCCTCGAATCCGCATCACGCGATGACGACCTTCCCCGGAGACCGCGAGCACCTCGTTGTGCAGATGACTGTTGCCAACACGGCCGGAGAGTGTGACGTCGGTGCCTTCGGGGACGAACACGTCGACATCGCGGAAGATCGCCCACGCGTCGAGGGAGATCTCGGCAGGCGTGCTTCTGGCCTCGGCCAGGTCGACAGTCACGTCGCCGAGGAGCGAGACGGCGACCAGTGCACCCTCGACATCCCATCGATGCGCGCGCTTCCCCTTGTGCAACCAGCCGCCTTCGAAGATCGGCTCGAGGCCAAGCAGCCATCGCCGACGAGCGACCACTGACACTTTCGCGTCGTCTTCAGGATTTGTGCTCATCGCATCCCTTTCGCCGTCGACGGCTTATTGTTGATCACCGCATTGCTGGAAAATCTGGAAGCATCCAAAGCCGCCGTCGCCGCCCACGAACGACTGACGGCAGGTCGTCGCCAGCGCCGTCGCACACCCGGTCGTCGATCCGACCGACTTGATCATCTCAGGCGCGAAAAGGCTTCGGACTCGTCTTTGCCGAGCCTGCAGCCGCTCGTAAGGCATAGCACATACCGCTGGGTGGAGGCCTTGTCACGCCTTCGACAATCTCGAACCAGGTTGAGATAGCGGCGGTCGGGTGGGACTCCGACCCGGCCCGCCGACACCGACCTCTCACCCCAGGTCTTCAGCCCATCCCGGCGCCGATGTCGAAGACGTTCCCCTCCGGGTCGGTCAGCGTCACCCACCGGGTGCCGAACTCGTCGAACTCGGCCACCCGAGTCGCGCCCAGGCCGACCACACGCTCGATCTCGCCCGTCCAATCGGAGGAGACCAGGTCGGCGTGCACCCGGTTCTTCCCGACACGGGGTTCGGGCACCTTGATGAACATCCACGCGGGGCGCAGCGGCGCGTCACCCGTCCGACCGACGGTGGCGAAGTAGGGGCTCGCGCCCGGGTCGACCGGGGCGCCGAGCACGCCGGACCAGAACGCGGCCAGACCTGCCGCGTCGTTGCAGTCGATGACGATCTGGGCGAACGAGATGCTCATGACGTTCCTCCGAATGGTGTTATGGGCCAACAGATTTCGGTGCGGCAGTGCTCCTCGGCGACCCCCTGGTCGGGGCCATCAGATAGATCTCGTGGATAGGGCCGTGGCCATCGGACAGGTCCTTGGCGACCTGGGTGCCGGTACCGCGCCCGCGACGCCGAGTATCTGGAACAGCTCATCGAACGCCTGCCCGCACGAGGTGCCGATACCGGCGCGGTCCGTCGTCCCGCGGATCGCCGCCACGTGAACGGCGGGCAGATGGCGGTGGCGGATCTGCCCCACCACCCCGGTTCCGCACAGGAGTTCACGCAGCGAGCTGACCACCGCGCGGGTGTGGTCCAGTTGGCGTTCCATCCGCCGCAGGTGTTCGGCGTTGGTCCGGTCCCCGCCCGCTGTGTCCGGCGCCGCGAGCACCGCCTTGATCTCGGGCAACGGCAGGTCCAGTTCGCGGAGCCTTCTGACGATCTGCGCGGTGCCCACCTGGCGGTCGTGAGGGTCAACCCGGGTGAGTCGAGGCGGGAAATCACGTGACATCCATACCCAGCGACGGGCGCCGGGTCACGGCACCACGACGAGCCGCTCACCATCCCGGTCCGGTTGCGCCCAGGCGTGATTGAGTCGTCCAGGCGAACCTGCCGAACGGGAACCCGGATACCGCCGTCCGCGACCCGCTGCATGAGGCGAGGCATCTCAGCCATGATCACCGGGGGATCGACGCTCCCGGCTCCGGATCCGAGAATGCGCAGACCCCAGGACCGCAGCACCGACGCCTGGAGGATGATCGTCGGGCAGGCCATCCGGCCGACCTCGACCAGCCGCACTCGGGGCGCGGTGTGCCGCAGGCCGGTGCGGGTGATGGCGGTGATCGCGGCCTCGGTCGGCGCACCCCAGACGTAGTCGATGATCACGTGCGCCGGACCGGCCAGACGTCGGTGTCAGGCAACGGCAGGCCGGCCGATGCCGGCACAACGGTACGTTCCGACAGGGTCCCGTAGGGAGCACGGGCGTATCCGACGTACGCGGCCCGGCCGTCCGCCAGCCGTCCGATCGCGTCGACGCCGGGAATCATCGGCAACACCCCGTCACCGCCGTAGTGCGAACCCGCCGCCAACGCGCGAACGATCGGGTGAACCCCGGTGGCGAGGATGTCGACCACCTGTTCACCCGACTCCGCGACCGGATCGGGGAATCCCTGCACCGCCGGCGGTGTACCCCAGCTGGCGACGACAGCTGCCTTCCTCGCACTCTCCTTAACATCGTTCAATTGAACGGGGTCAAGGATGCAGCCTTCGGCGCTGTACTGGCACGTCGCGTCCACGTCCGCGCTGCTCGACGAGATGGCCACGACGATGCTGGGGACCTGGTGGCGAGTGCGCCCGGCCCGGATGAGTCGATCGACTGGCGGGACTTCCTCCGCACGTTGGAGGATGCGGCAGGGGCCTGGCAGACGCTCTACTCCTACGTGGTGGGCTTCACCATCGAGGAGCAGGCGGTCGAGCCTCGGGCCGGCGAGCGGTACCTGCGGTTCGACGCGGCGGGCCGAGCCGCCCGACTCGATCCGGCCAGCACGCCGTTGACCCACGCGGCCAGCCGCCACATGTTCGACGACGCGGCGGTGCGGTTCGCCTTCGGAGTGGAGGTGATCCTGGACGGGCTGGCCGCCCGGCTCGGCGAGACGCCTGGATGATGGGCACGGTGCCGCCGACCACAGGTCCGGGGAGTGCTCTGCTCCCCCGGTTGGACTCGAACCAACAACCGTCCGATTAACAGTCGGATGCTCTGCCAATTGAGCTACGGAGGACCGGCGGTGCCATACGTCGGCAGCGCCGGACCAGGATAGCCCACCCCGGGCGGCGATCCGAACGGACCGCGAGCGACCGCGCGGACGCCTTGCGGGCCGATCGCGACCGCCCCCGACGACCGATCCCCGAGGCGCCAACCTGCTACGGAGATGAGGCGCCAACCTGCTACGGAGATAAGGAAGACTGGGTTGACGTTCTCCGGCGACGGGTACCGGAGGTGACGGGTACAGACATCAGGAAGGTCACCACATGTTCCGGATCGCGTTGGGTATCGCCATCGGCTACGTGCTCGGCTCTCGCGCCGGGCGCGAACGGTACGAGCAGATCAAGCGGTGGGGCAGCGGCGTGGCCGACCACCCGGCCGTGCAGGGCGCGGCCGGATTCGTGCAGGCCAAGGTGTCGCAGGTGTTCTCGAAAGACTCCGCGCACTGATCGGCTCGCTGATTGCCGGGCTCAGGACTCGATCTCGCCGCGCCGCCGTTTCCTGCGGTGCACGTCGACACCACCCATCAAAGCGACGCCGTTGATCCGGACCACCGGGCCGCCCGGCGGCCCCTGCACCTGGGCGTTGTCCTCGAAGGCTCCCATGAAACCGATTCCGCTGACGATCACCGTGATGCCGTCGGGGACGACGATGTCGACCCCGCCCATGATGGCGACCGCGGTGATGGTGACCTCACGTTCGGCGAACAGCGCCTGGGTCAGGTCGAGATCGACGCCGCCCATCAGCGCCACTGCGCTGAACTGAACGGGGATCACCCACGGCCCCTTGCGGGTCGCTCCCGACATCAGCGCGAAGGCCACCGACGAGGTGGGGGTTCCGCCTACCCTCGCATCGCCTGTCGCCGGCAGGTTCTTGGTCAAGGGAACCGGCGCCGAAGGCGGTCGCGGCACCAGGTCGGTGTGACCGGGCAGGTCGCGGGTCACCGGTTCCAGCTCACCGAGAGTCTTGGAGGCATAGACGATGTCCAGCCGCTCCTGCAACTCGGCGACGGTGAGTCGGCCCTCGGCCAGGGCGGTGTGCAGCAGCTGCGCGACCCGCTCCCGATCGGAGTCGGATGCCCGCAGTTTTCGGGGTTCGTATGGTTCGGCGGCTTCGAGACTCACCCCACCGACTCTATCGGTCAGTCGGATGCCGAATCCCCGGCCAGATCGTCGGCGACCTTGCCGATCGCTTGCGCGAAGCCGATCGCGTCGATGTCGGCGCCAGGGTCGAGGCGAACCTGCCGGGTGAGCCCGTCGTGTCCGGGCACCCGGCGCAGCGCCACCCATCCCCCGCCGCCGGGCCATGGCAGGTACCGGCTGGCGGCCACCGAACGGCGGACCCTGGCGTGCACCACGTCGGTGAGCCCGCTGCGATCGGCCAATTCGAAATCCAGCAGGGGCATGTCCGTCAACACCTGGGTGCCGTCGGCGAGTTGCCCGACCACATCGGCCACTGTGACGGACAGCGCCCTGCCGGTCAGTCGCGCCTTGGAGATCAGGTGCCAGCCCCACCGCTGTGGGAGCGTGTCGTCCACCGTCCACAAACCGAAACGGCTTGCCGCCAACACACTTCCGTCGACACACGATGCGGCGGCCAGGATCCGCTCGTCCGGGTCCAGGGCGCCGCGCAGCGACGCCGGCACCTCGGGCCGGCGCCGTGACCACTTGGTCGGTGCCACCGCGATCACACCTGATCCTTGGCGCGGTCCGAGAGCGCCCGCCGGTAGTTCGCGACCTCGATCAGATGGGCGAGCAACTCCCGGATGCGGTCCGATTCACCGGCTGCCTCGGCCCGCTGCAGAGCAGAGTGCAGATTCCGTTCCTCGATCAGGGCGACCCGCTCGGCCAATCGAGCCAGAATGGCCCCGGCGTACCGCCCGTCGACCTGGTCGGACGGCCATTCCGGCCGGTCGACGGCCAGCTCGGCGACCAGCGTTCGCAGCGAGCCCGCCGGCAGCTGCTCACGCACCGCGTCGACCCACAGCGGACCCGTGCGGTCCACGCTCGGGCCACCCGCGGCCTCCACGGCGCGGTGGATCTGCGCGTACGCCGGCTCGGTGTACGACTCCGCGTGCACCTCCTGGTAGGCCCGGGCGACCAGGTCGGGCTGTTGCAGCGCCAGCTTGAGCGCCTCCCGTTCGGCCTTGAGGTTCTGATCCTTAGGGTTCGGGCGCCGGAAGGCGGGCGCCTGATCGCGCGCGTCGGCGGTCCCATCCCCCGGCAGCTGCTCCCCGTCAGGACGGGGTTCGTCCCGGTCCGGCGGCGCCTCGACCGGATCGGCGCGGTGGCCTTCGCGCGCCCCCGCATCCACGGCTCGCCGAGGTGCGGCCGGACCCCGCTTGGCACCGTGTCCGCCGTCCCGCCGGGCCGCATCCAGGTGCGCCCGCATCTTGGCCCGGATCGGGCCCAGTTCGGTGCCCAGCCAACCTGCCAACTGGCGGGCGTACTCGTCACGCAGGTCCGGTTCCTTGATCCTGGCGACCAGCGGCACCGCGGCCGCGGTGGCCGCCACCTGGCCCTCGGCGGTGTCCAGGTCGTAATTGTCCAGGGTGGAGCGGATCGCGAACGCGAACAGCGGGCTCCGGCCGTCGACCAGCGCACGCACCGCCTCGTCGCCCTTGGCCTGCCGCAGTTCGCACGGGTCCATCCCGCCCGGTGCGACCGCGACGAAGGTGTTCGCGGCGAACCGCTGATCGGAGTCGAACGCCTTCAATGCGGCCTTTTGGCCGGCACTGTCTCCGTCGAAGGTATAGACGACTTCGCCCCGGATGACCTCCGAATCCAGCAGGTACCGGCGCAGCACGCTGATGTGCTCGTCACCGAAGGCCGTTCCGCACGAGGCGACCGCCGTGGTCACCCCCGCGAGATGCATGGCCATGACGTCGGTGTAGCCCTCGACCACGACGGCTCTGCGTTGCCGGGAGATGTCCCGTTTGGCCAGATCCAGCCCGAACAAGACCTGCGACTTCTTGTACAGCGGGGTCTCGGCGGTGTTGATGTACTTGGCCTCCAACCGGTCGTCGTCGTACAACCGGCGCGCGCCGAACCCGACGACGTCGCCCGCGGCGTCATGGATCGCCCACAGCAACCGCCGGTGGAACTGGTCGATGACGCCGCGCTGACCCTGCCGGGCCAGCCCGGCCCTGACCAGCTCCTCGAGCGAGAATCCCCGTGCGGTCAGGGCTTTCACCAGTCGGTCCCAGCCGTCGGGGGCGTACCCGCAGCCGAAGTGCGCGGCCGCGGCCAGGTCGAAGCCGCGGTCGGCCAGGAATTCCCGTGCCGTTGCCGCCTCGTCCGTGTTCAGCTGCTCGGCGTAGAAGGTCGCGGCCGCCTTGTTGGCCGCGACGAGCCGGGGCTTGGTGTTCCGCTCGGTACGGGTGGAACTGCCACCCTCGACGATGGTCAGCCGGATCCCCGAGCGGTCGGCCAACCGCTGTACCGCCTCGATGAACGTCAGATGCTCGACGCCCTGGATGAACGCGAAGACGTCGCCGCCCTCCCCGCAGCCGAAGCAGTGGTAATAGCCACGTGCCGGGCTGACCTGGAACGACGGCGACTTCTCGTCGTGGAAGGGGCACAGCCCCTTGAGGTTCCCGCCGCCCGCCGAGCGCAGCGCCACATACTCGCCGACCACCTGTTCGATCCGGTTGGCCTCGCGGACCCGCTCCCGATCGGTATCGGAGATCCGTCCAGCCACGCTCGCGAGTCTATGTCCGGGCGGCCGGCCTCCCGGACGGTTGTCCACCGCGGACGGCGCCACTCCCGGGCTGGAACCCCTCGACTACTCCTGGGGATCGGCCGCCGCGGCGCCGCTGAGCACCGGCGGCACCGGGCGACGCGGTTCGCGCACCCCGGCCAGGCCACCGCCGTCCTCGGGCCGGCGACCGGCGCCCGCCGGCTGCCGTCTCCACCGCCAGAAAGCCAGCAACGCGCCCACCGCTGCCAGACCTGCCGCCGCCTTGCTGATCACCGTTTTCGTCGCCATGACACCACAGTGATGCCACAGGTCGGCCGATGGGAGCGTTTTCACTCACGGGTGAACTGCCCGGTGGAGTGGGTGAGCCGGCGGTGCCGGGTGACGGCCTGGGCGTCGGTCAGCAGTGACACCTGGTCCAGGACCACCCGGAGCCGCTCGGCGTCTCCGGAAGCCTGATCGAAGGCCGGCGAGAACATCGGATCAAGCGCCGGCGCGCCCTGATCGAGGATCGCCAACACCAGCTCGGTGAGCAGTCGCTGCTCTCGCAGCTGGATGTCGATGCGCACCGGGTCGGCCATCACATATCTGACCGCAATGGCCTTGAGCACGGCGACCTCGGCGCGCAACACGCGCGGCACCCGCAGGTCAGCCGCGTACCGCAGCAACGGTCCTTCTCCGGCGGCCGCCCTGGTCGCCGCGATCGGTCCGGTCGCCAGCCGCCCGGTCAGCTCACTGGTCAACCGTTTGACGGCGGCGTCACCGACCGGCCCGCGTGGTTGGCCGACGGCGGCGGCGACCACCGGCTGGGCGAGCAGGTCCGTCACGACGGTGAACAGGTCGTCGTCGGACTCCGCGGAATACCCGCGGGCGGCCTGTGCCACCTGCCGCCGTTCGCCCGGATCCGCCAGCCTGGCCAGGTCGATCCGTCCCGCGCTGACCCCGTCCTCGACGTCGTGCACCGAATAGGCCACGTCGTCCGCCCAGTCCATCACCTGCGCCTCCAGACAGCGGCGGTCCGCAGCCGGAGTTCCCTGCCGGATCCATGCGAACACCGCGGCGTCGTCGGCGTACACCCCGAACTTGCCCCCGCCGTCGGGGCGTGGCCACGGGTACTTGATCACCGCGTCCAGCGAGGCCCGGGTCAGGTTCAGCCCGGCCGGGCGGCCGTCCGCGGCGATGATCTTGGGTTCGAGCCGGGTGAGCAGCCGCAGGTTCTGCGCGTTGGCCTCGAAGCCGCCCGCATCGGCGGCGATGGCGTCCAGCGCTGCCTCACCGTTGTGCCCGAACGGCGGGTGCCCGATGTCGTGCGCGAGCCCGGCCAGATCGACCAGATCGGGATCGCAACCCAGCTGTTGACCGATCTCTCTGGCGATTTGAGCCACTTCCAGCGAGTGGGTGAGCCGGGTGCGCGGCACGGCGTCCTCGTCGGGTGCGACCACCTGGGTCTTGCCGGCCAGTCGCCGGAAGGATCCGGAGTGCAGCACCCGGGCCCGGTCCCTGGTGAAGGATCCGCGCCCACCCGAGCCGACGGACTCCGGGAGCGCTGCGGTCTTGGGGGGCTCGTCGATCAGTCGGGCGACGTCGGGCTCTGAATATCGCATCGGTTGTCGCGTCACGGTTCTCGCGCTCACACCACGGTCGATCCGGCACCGGAGGAGCCGCCGGTCAGCAGGTAGAACAGGATGCCCAGCGTCTCCCTGGTCACGTAGCGCGTCTCGACGCCCTCACGCACCGACGGCCCCTGCCGCACGGCGGACACCTGGGTCGTCAACCCGAGATCGTCGGCGATCAGCCGGGCCCGCGCCGCATGCCACGGATCGGTGACCAGCACCACGGAGTTCCAGTCGCGGGCGGCGAGGTCGTCCCGGGCGGCCCGCATGCTGGCCAGCGTGTCGTCACCGACGCCGACGGACTCGAGGGCGGAATCGCCGATGCCGATGCCCGCCAGGTAGTCCCGGCCGGCGTCCCCTTCGGTGGTGACGTCGCCGCTCTGGCCGCCACCGATGGTCACGATCCGCGGGGCGACTCCCGCGCGGTAGAGCTCGGCGGCATGGTCCAGCCTGGCTTGCAGAACCGGAGACGGTTTGCCGTCATACTGCGCGGCGCCCAGCACGACGATCGCATCGGCCGGCGACCTGTCATCGACCCGCGCGGTCCGCAGGATGCCGATCACCACCCCGGCGACGATCAGGACGCTGACCAGCACGGTGCCACCCAGGTAGCGCAGCGCGGTCCGCACCGATCCGATCATGCCAGGACGCATCGCGGTGACCGCCGCACGGCGTGCCGGGGAATCTCCCACGCGTTCACATGCCTTCCCCACCGCGGTTTCGGAGGTGGCTTGTACCGTTCGCTCATGCCCGGACAACGCCGTCAGCTCCCGTCCGCTGTCGTCGCGGCCGCGGTCGTGACAGCCGTCCTACTCACCGGGTGCTCGTCAACGGTCGGCGGCCGCGCGGCACCGGTCCCGGACCTGGCAACGCCGTCTGGGTCGACTTCTGGGTCGACTGCTCGGTCGACGCCGGCATCCACCTCCGACGCCGCACTGACCGCCGGTGCGCCGCCATCCGATGGGGTGACGGTGCCCTCCAGTGCAGGCCAAGCCGCAGCGGTGACCCAGGAGCCCGACGGTGCGACGGGCACGATCGGTGACCCCGGCATCGGCGACCCGTACTACCCGACGGCCGGCAACGGCGGGTACCAGGTCGATTCCTACGACATCACGCTGTCCTACGATCCGGCCACCAACAACCTGCAGGCCACCGCGCAGCTCGAGGGCACCGTGACCTCGGGCGAGGGGTTGACCCAGTTCGACCTGGATCTGCAGCCCTCGATGGCGGTGACGTCCGTGCGGGTCGACGATGCCGACGCCCATTTCCAGCAGCAGGACGCGGAGTTGGTCATCACACCGGCCGCCGAGCTGCAACCGAACGCATCGATGGTGATCGACATCGGCTACGGCGGCCAACCGGAGCTGATCCCCGGCGGTACGTCCGGGCTGGCCGACGGCGGGTGGTACCGCACGTCATCCGGCGGTGCGGTGGCGATCGGTGAACCGTTCTCGGCATCGGCCTGGTACCCGGTCAACGAGCATCCGGCCGATCCGGCGACCTTCTCGGTGACCGCCACGGTCCCGCAGGACTGGCAGGTGATCTCCAACGGGGTCCGACAGACCGAGGGCCTGCCGGACCCGGGTCCGGGCCACGCGGTGTTCCGCTGGGCGATCAACGAGCCGATCGCCAGCTATCTGACCACGATCTACATCGACAAGTTCACCGTCGTGACGGACGCGCTGGCCGACGGCACGCCGATCGTCTCGGCGCTGGGACCCGACGCGCCGGATGACAAGCAGTTGGCCGAGGACACCAGGCGGGTGATCGAGGTGCTGTCCGGCTATTTCGGGCCCTATCCGTTCGAGGCCGTCGGCGGCATCTACACCGGACAAAAGGTGGGGTTCTCGCTGGAGACCGCGACCCGACCCGTGTACGGAGATTTCGTGAATCTCGATTACGTGGTCCACGAGCTGGCCCATCAATGGTATGGCGACAAGGTGACCGTCGAGCGTTGGTCGGATATCTGCCTCAACGAATGTTTCGCGTCCTATGCGTCGTGGCTGTGGAAGGAAAAGGTCGACGGCGTCGATCTGGACGCGTACTGGAAAAACCAGATGCGCGGGGCGGTCGCCGATGTCGACTATTGGAAATCACCGCTGGTGGATATGGGCGCCGGCCAGGAGTTCACCCGGGTCTACGACCGCGGACCACTGGCCCTGCACGCACTGCGCAAGGAAATGGGCGAGGACGCATTTCTTGGGCTCCTGAAGGGATGGCCGGCCACCTACGGGGGCAAGAACGCCACCTTCGACGACCTGGAGAGCTACGCCTCGACGCTGGCCGGCAAGGACTTGCGACCCTTCATGGACGCCTGGTTCCGCGGCACGACGGTGCCTGATCAGGAATTCCGGTACCCGGGTGGGCTGGGGAACTGAC
>JADGOY010000016.1 GCA_017882715.1 Nakamurella sp.
GAGCATCTTGGTGTTCTGGCTGAGCACCTCGGCGGTGAAGCGGCGGATGCCGCGCTCCTGGGCGGCCGCGGCCAGGTGCTCCAGCAGGATCGAACCGAGCCCGCGGCTCTGCTGCGAATCCTCGACCAGGAAGGCGGCCTCGGCCTCGTCGGAGTCCCCGACGGGATAGCGGTGGTAGGTCCCGGCCGCGATGATCTCGCCGCCCAGTACGGCGACCAACCCGACCCTGGAGTCGTAGTCGACATCGGTGAAGAACTCGATCTGCTGGTCGGAGACCGTACTGACCGTCGAGAAGTACCGCAGGTACAGCGTGTTCGCGCTCGACCGGCCGTGCATGGCGCGGATGGCATCCGTATCGGCCGGACCCGAGGGCCGCAGGTGCGCGACACCGCCGTCGGCGAGCAGTACGTCGGCCTCCCAATCGAGCGGGTACCCGGTGGTCGGTGCAACGGTCACGAGCGTCCCTTTCCCGGCTGTGGCCACGACCCGGTCAGCGGGCTGTGATATCGGCGGTTGCTGCGAGTGTCCTGGATGGCGCGATCAACGGCCAGGTCTACCGTCCCCGTGCTGGTTCGGGTCCGCGTCCGGGCCGGACGCCGAACCGTGAACAACCGCCGCCGAAGAGCGCCCGAACATGGGTGGGAGCGTTGCGCGAGAGGATCGTCCCAGCGGTCCGAGGGGGGCGCAGCCGGCACCGACCGAGCTGGGCGGCGGCGTCGTCCATCTCCGTCCGGGCGCGCCAAGCCGGCACCGACCGAGCTGGGCGGCGGCGTCCATCCGATGCTGGGCAACACGCCGGCTCCTGCGTTGTCAGGTTTCACGATAAGTGCAGGGATTGATCGAATTTCTTGGCACGTCTTGGTCGAATTATGGCCGCACTGGGGTGTCGTACGGCCTCCAGGAGGTGCTGAGGTGATGATCCCGGAACGTCACGCTGGGAACGAAGTGAGGTGCATCTGAGTTGGTGAAAAAGTCCGGTTGGGGCATCGGGACAAAGTCCGTTCTGCCACCATGCCACCAGGCCACCAGGGATCTTGGTTTCATCTCGGGGCCCGCCGTTGTGCTCAACGGTAGTCGATGCGATTTTGGCGGGCCTGGGTCAGTCCGTCCCGGCGTGCCTGACGGATCGCCTCACCGCGACCGCCTGTTCGGCACCGGGCGGGACATGTCCGATCGCCGCGTGGAGCCTGTACTGCAGCCGTGCCCGGTCCAGTTCGAGTTCGAGTTCGCCGGGGTCGCGGATCTTCTCCACGCGCGGCCGTCGCCTTTGACGTGTCCGAACAGATTTCCACGCCTGCTCGGTCGGCGTCGAAGGCCTGCCGAACTGTTGGGCGATCGCCAGGGCGGCCATGAACTCGCAGGTGGTGTCGGACCGCATCTTTGGGGCCGTTTGTCGCTGACCGAGAGCAGCAAGGGGATCTGCCCGGCGGCGGTGAGCTCGGCCAGAGCGTCGTGGTCTCGGATTGCCAGCGCGCCTGCAACGCCGGGCTGGCACAGCTCTCGACCTGCTCGGCGACGTGTCCCGCAGCCGCTCCATCCCGGGCCCTGGCCGCCTCCATCGCCGCCTGCTCGCCGGATGTCCCGGCCGCCCCAACATCGGGGCGCCAATGCGCCCCGCTTGCCGACCCGGCGCACGTGCACCACCGACGAGCGATCCACCTCCCGCCGCTCGGCCGCCTCTAGCTGCTGGACCATTGTTCGTGCTGGTCGAACGGTATTCCCACGATGTGCCGCGTGGGGAAGCCGTCACCATTCGTCGAGTGGCGGCCGGGCACGCCAAGCATGGGCACGGCGGTCCAAGGGACACTGATGGAGGTGCGGCCGATCGCGACGATATGCCTCCTCGGCCGGTTCGACCTCCGCCTCGGCGGCGACTTGGTGCCACCACTGGAATCCGTGCGCACCGAATCGCTGCTCGCCTTGCTGCTGCACCGTGATGCGCCGACACCCCGGCAGCGGATGGCACTGCTGAGGCCGGACTCGACGACGGCTCCGGCAAGGACGAATCTGCGGCACCTGCTGCACGACCTGCGCCGGCGCCTGCCGACGCCGACCGGGACCTGGAGATCACTCCAAGCACGCTTCGCTGGCGCGCCGAAGCCCCATGCTGGGTCGACGTCTCCGCCTTTGAGACCCTGCTGAACCCGGGACGCACCGAACCCACTGTCGGCGCCGACGGGACGAACGATACGGACGACCGGCGGACGGCGTTGACCAAAGCCGTCGAGATCCAATTGGGCGACCTGCTCGAAGCGTGCTATGACGACTGGGTTCTCGCGGCGACCGCAAACGTCTGCGCCACCGATACCTGGAGGCGCTCGCCGAACTGGCGGGGTTGTTCGAAGTGCCGATCCAGCGTCATCCGCGCGCATGAAGATGTTGACTCGCGTCACACCAGTCCCACAAGAGCCAGGTTGACGCGCGCCTGGGAAGTTGATCCGCGCCGGAAAAGCGGACGGAGCGGCGTGGCGCACCGACGAGCTCGACAAGCTCCGCCCCGATGCGGCGGCGGCCACCCGGGATGGGGGAACCTTGTTCGCATGCAATTGGCGGACCTTCCTTCCGATTCCAGTGACGCACCCGTCGCCTGGCTGGCCCTGACGCTCGTCGTCGCCTGCCTCGTCGCGCTGGTGACCGCCGTGCTCATCGGCGTGATCCTTCGCCGGCTCGCCAGGCGGTGGCCGGTCGCGGTCGAGGCATCCAGCCGCGGGCGGATCCCGTTCCGGCTCCTGCTGGTGCTCATCGCGATCCGTCAGGTGATCGCCTCGACCACGGTGCTCGGCGGCTGGCAGGAACCCCTCGTCACCATCGCGCAACTGGCGATCCTGGCCGTCTGCGGCTGGTTGCTGGCCGTGCTGGCCTTCGTGCTGGAAGACCTGACACTGGCCAGGTTCCGGATCGACGTGGCCGACAACCGCAAGGCCCGACGGGTTCGCACCCAGGTCACTCTGCTACGCCGGCTCACGGTTGCGGCGATCGTCACGCTCGTCATCGCGTCGATGCTGCTGACCCTGCCCGGCGCCCGGGAAGCGGGCGCGACCATCCTGGCCTCCGCCGGTGTCATCGGCATCGTCGCCGGTCTGGCCGCGCAGTCGTCGTTGTCCAACCTGTTCGCCGGCCTGCAGTTGGCGTTCACCGACGCGATCCGGGTCGACGACGTCGTCGTGGTGGAAAGCGAATGGGGCCGGATCGAGGAGATCACCCTGACGTATGTGGTCGTCCACATCTGGGACGACCGGCGGCTGATCATGCCCTCCACCTATTTCACCACCACCCCGTTCCAGAACTGGACCCGGAAGGAGTCCGCAGTCCTGGGCGCCGTGGAACTGGACGTCGACTGGCGGGTACCCCTCGACGAGCTGCGCACCGAGCTCGACCGGACGCTGCAGGCATCCGCGATCTGGGATGAACGGGTCGGGATCCTCCAGGTCACCGACGCGGTGGGCAGCGTGGTCCGAATCCGGGTGCTGGTCTCGGGCATCGACGGGCCGACCGTTTTCGACCTGCGCTGCGAGGTCCGGGAGGCGCTGGTCGGCTACCTGCAACGCGAACATCCCGAATCACTCCCCCGGATCCGGGTGGAGAGCCTGGAGTCCGTCCCGCAAGCGCTGGCCACCGGGGATGGGAGGCCGGGAGACGACACCCTACCGATGTCGCGGCCGCGCGGCACCGCGTCGCCCGCCGAGACCGAGTCCGAATCGACCCACACGCAGGGCCTGTTCACCGGCAGCCAAGAGGCGATCCAGCGGGCCCGCGAGTTCACCGGTTCCAGCGCGGCCGAACCCGCGGATCCGCACGGGCGCGTCCACCGGTCGTGATGTGCAGCAGGCGGAGCGTCGTCCCGTGTGCATGGCAACCTTCTACAGTGCCTTGGATACACCGGGCCAGGTCATCGTTCCCAGCCGGTCGACCAGTTGGTCCGCATCGCCGGCAAGGGTCGCCGCGCGCAGATAGTTGGCCCACGAGGGCAGGGGTCCGAGTGCGTCACCCGTCGCAGTGGCGGCCAACCCGTCGGTGAATGCTTCCGTGACAGGCATTGTCGCGGATAGGCATTCTCGCGGATAGGCATTCTCGCGCCCACTTGACCGCGCCGGTCCGCAGGATGCGATCCATCAGGTCTCTGCACCGGCCTTGACGAATGCCGGCTCGCCCAGCGCCTCGGTGACGGGCAGCCCGTAGCGCGTCTGCCAACGGTTGCATCCCTGGCCAGAAAAGCGCTCCCACGACTTGCCGCGCCGCACTGGATGCACCGATCAGCCGAGCGGAAACCTCTGGTGCGCCGAGACCAGAGCGAGCGCAGACCCCGAAGGCCGTAGGCCGAGCCTTCCAGGTCCAGCGCTCTGACGTTCAGGAATGCGGCGGCACTGTAACGGCTTCGGGCGGTTGACACATCTCCCATCCGCGACGGCGTCGAGCCCGAGTATGTCGAGGACCTGAGTTCGAAGCTGATCGTTGTCGACCGCATTCGCTGCTCGCGCTTCCAGATGCATGGACTCCGCCGCGATGGCGTCGCCGCTGAGCAGGACGATTTGTCCGCGATGCGAGTGGATAGCGTCAACGACAAACCCAACGGTTGTCCAACTGCGGAAAGATCACCGCAGCCTGATCCAACAACTGGCCGGCCTCGAGAAAGTTGTCATGCGTGCTGATCCAGCCCAGTCCGAGGAATGCGTAACCCGCCAGCCATAGCTCGTCGAGATTCTCGGCCGTGTCAAGCAGGCTGCGCCGCAACGGTTCTGCCTCGACGGTCGAACCGATCATGATCAGCGGCATGCCTCGTGCGCATAGCAGCAGAGCGGCCGCCTCCGGTGTCAGCTGGGCAGCGAACGGCAGCCGGGCGATTCGCTCCGCGAAGGCGCTGGTCGACGGGAGCAGCCCGCTGGTGCGGCGAGTTCGGCCTCGCGGCGGCGGTGCGCGTCGAGCTGATCGCGTACACCCAGTGCCACCCCTTGGCCCGCTCCAGCGTGTCGATGTCGGCGGGCGGCAGCCCCGCTGTGCGCGCCTCGACGACCGGCCGCTCGAATTCGACCGGGGCGGCGTCCCGGGCCAGTAGATCGAGCAGGTGACAGACCCCGTCCGCCATGCCCATGGGCGCCATGGTGCCACCGGTGTCGGCCGCCGCTCCCGCGGCGATCAGCGCCGTGGCGTTCGTCAGTTGAACCGTGCCGGCGGTCAGCCGAGCCGTGGCGTTCGTCAGCCGAGCCGTGCCGGCGGTCAGCGGGCGCCCCAGCCGCCATCGAGCACCAGGTCCGATCCGGTGATCGAATCGCTGCCGGGAGAGCACAGGTACAGAGCGGCCACGGCGATCTCGTCGGGATCGATCAACCGTTTCACCGGTGACGACGCGAGAATCACCTTGCTGAGTACCTCGTCCTGCGACAATCCATGCGCCGCAGCCTGATCGGCGATCTGCGCCTCGACCAACGGGGTCCGCACGTACCCGGGGTTGATGCAATTGCTGGTGACGCCACGCTCGGCGCCTTCCAGAGCGATCACCTTGGACAGCCCCTCCAGCCCGTGCTTGGCCGTCACGTAGGCGACCTTGAACGGACTCGCCCGGCGACCGTGCGCGGAGGAGACGTGCACGATCCGCCCCCAGCCGCGCTCGTACATCCCGGGCAGCACGGCCCTGGACAGCACGAACGGAGCGGTCAGCATGATCCGCAGGATCGTCTCGAAATCGGCGATCGGGAAATCCTCCAACCGTTCGACATGTTGGATACCGGCGTTGTTGACCAGGATGTCGACGGTGCCGGCGACCCCCTCGATGGCGCCAGGCAGGGTGTCGATGTCGGACAGGTCGACCACCAGCGGCGTCGCGCCGATCTGCTCGGCGAGCGCATGCAGCGCGCCGGCGTTCCTGTCCACCGCGATGACGGTCGCGCCGTCGGCAGCGAACCGGGTTGCGATGGCGCGGCCGATGCCGCTTGCGGCGCCCGTGACCAGGGCGGTGCGGCCGGCAATCGGTCGGCTCTGCTGCTCGGACAGCGTCGTCATACCGCGAGCGTAGGCCGACCCGTGAGTGGACCACCATGGCTCGGGTTCACACCGCCACCGAGCGGAAAGGTCCGGGCGGCACATCATCGAGGGCATCGCACGTGTCGTGCCTGCGGCGGCGGGAGTTCATCCGCGCGGATAAGCCCGAACGGATCGGGCCTGCGGTGGACTAGCGTCTCAGCCATGGGGCGCCAGATGCCTGTCCAAACCATCCGCTTCTGCCGTTCGGCCGACGGCGTGCGGGTCGCCTTCGCGCGCCTGGGGCAGGGTCCGCCGCTGGTCATCTCCACCTGCTGGCTCAGCCACCTGGAATACGACCTGGAGAGCCCCGTCTGGCGGCACTGGGTCGAGGGAATGGCCGGGATCGCCACGACCATCCGGTACGACGAGCGAGGCTTCGGGTTGTCGGACTGGCAGGTACCGGACTTCTTCTTCGAATCGCGGATCAACGACCTGGAGGCGGTGATCGAGGCGTCCGGCCTCGATCGGTTCGCGTTGCTCGGGATGTCGCAGGGCGGCCCGGTGGCGATCGCCTATGCGCTGCGCCACCCGGAACGGGTGACCCGGCTCATCCTGCACGGCAGTTACACGGCGTATGTCGGCCCCACGCTGGAGTCCGCGGAGCTCGAGGAAGCCTTCACCCGGATGATCGAGGTCGGATGGGCCCGCCCCGAAGGACGGTTCCGGCGGGTGTTCACCGACATGCTGATGCCGGGTGCGACGCCCGAGCAGATGACCTGGGTGGACGGCCTCATGCGCATGTCGACCTCGACCGCGAACGCGGTGACCTTCCGTCAGCAACGCCGCGATGTCGACGTGGGGGACCTGCTCCCGCAGCTCGACCTGCCCACCCTGGTGCTGCACGCCAGGGGTGATCAGATGAACGATTTCTCCGAGGGCCGGCGGTTGGCCGCGGAGATCCCCGGCGCGAGACTGGTGACTCTCGAGTCCGACAACCATGTGCTGCTGGCGGATGAGCCGGCGTGGCCGGTGTTCCTCGCCGAGGTCGATGCTTTCCTCGAACCCGACCGGGAGACCGCTCGGCAAGAGCCGTCCCACACGGGAAACGGTGGGAACGTCGGACCTTCCGCGGCTGCGCTGGACACGCTGACCGCGCGGGAAAGGGAAGTGCTGCAACTTGTCGCCGCCGGCCAGGACAACCGCGACATCGCCGCGACGTTGACGCTGAGCGTCCGCACCGTGGAACGTCACCTGCAGACCGTTTACCGCAAACTGGATCTCGCCGGATCGGCGCAACGCACCGCCGCCGCGGCGATGCTGCTCGCGGCCGACGGCTACGCGTCCACCGCCTCCGCGGACACCCTTGGCCGACGCTGACTTACGCGTCGGCGCGCTGTCGCCGTACAGCCCGAGTTTCCTATCGTCGAGGTCATCAACGACCCGATACCGGAGAACCACCGCCGGCAGGAGACAAGGACACTCGCATGACGACAACGATCGGGGCGGTCGACACCGACCGGCTCCTCAAGGCCAAGCACCGCGCGATGTGGGCGCTGGGCAACTACCCCGAACTGGCCACCGATCTGATCTCCGGCCTCGGCCCCGCGCTGGTCAACGCCTGCAAGGTGCGCCGCGGTGATCGGGTGTTGGACGTCGCGGCCGGGTCGGGCAATGCCGCAATTCCCGCGGCCCTGATCGGCGCCTCCGTCGTCGCTTCCGACCTGACACCGGAACTGTTCGAGTCGGGCCGATCCCAGGCCGCGGCTCGCGGCGCGGAGCTGGAGTGGGTGAGCGCCGACGCGGAGTCGATGCCCTTCCCCGACAGCGATTTCGACATCGTGATGTCCTGCGTCGGTGTCATGTTCGCCCCGCACCACCAGAGCGCCGCCGACGAGTTGATCCGGGTCTGCCGGACTGGCGGGACCATCGGCCTGCTGAGCTGGACACCGGGAGGCTTCGTCGGGCAGCTCTTCGCGACGATGACGCCGTACGCCCCGCCGCCCCCTCCCGGGGCGCAGCCGCCGCCGCTGTGGGGCAGCGAGGATCACGTGCGAGAGCTGCTCGGTGATCGGGTGACCGACATCGCGGCCCGGACCGGGACCGTCACCATCGACCATTTTTCCGCGCCTGCGGACTTCCGTGAGTACTTCAAGTCCCATTACGGGCCGACCATCGCGGTGTATCGGGCGATCGCCGGGGATCCCGAGCGGGTCGCCGACCTGGACCGGGATCTCGACGCATTGGTGACGCGAGTCCAGCGCGCCCCCGGCACCGCCGTGATGGATTGGGAGTACCTGCTGTTGACCTGCACGAAGGTGTGACACAGTCACCCGCGCAGGAGGATTCGTCGAAACGGTGGCGTCAACCCGACCGGTGACGCCACCGCGACCACCAGCGCGCGAAGATGTCACGCGCCTTCCTGGGCACGGTCGGCGTTAGGCGGTACGGAGTCCAGCAGGGCAGGAAGTCGTTGAAGACGACCGCTTTCCCTGATGTCCCGGTGACCGCTGATGCCGGAACCGAGGTCGTAGGCGTTGTGGGTCGCGCCGTCCCAGCGTGCCGGTACCGGGGTTCTGCGCGTCGATCACCGTTTCCAACGCACAGAAATAGCTGCGTGTGCGACATCGGCGCCGTGGTCCGCGGTTTGCCCTTGCCGAACGGGGTTTCGCAGCCACTGCCGGTGGTTTCGGCGAGCAGTTCGTCCATGAACCCCCTGCCGGTGATCTATTCCCCGGCCGACCCGGCGCCGAGGCCGTGGAATGCTCCTGCCAGCGAGACGAACGTTCCGACCTGGTGCCCGCGCGTCGGCTGACTCCAGGTGATCGGCGCGGTTCGCCGGTCAAGGCCGCGGAAGACCGAATACATCAGGGTGCAACCCAGGGAATGGGCGATGACGTCGACCACGTCGACGCCCACGTAGGCGCAGACGGCCTCGAGTAATCGCGGACGTCGTTGACGTTGTTGGTATGCGGCGTGAACAGGTCCACGGTGCCTGATCCGAGATAGCTCGGCGCCCAGATCAGCTCCGACGGGAAGCCCACGGCCAGCAACCTCCGGTTGAGGTCCAGCATGTCCCACGCCGCCGAAGCCACCCACCGGCCCGGTCCCCCTTCCCGTTGGTCCACGGCAACGGGGGAGCGGCCCGGTCCCAAAGGATCAAGGGGCTGAAATCCGCCGGGTGCTTGCCCTTGGGTTCCTCTCCGGGCCCCGCATTTCGCGCGGATCAACATAGACGGCGCGGATCAACTTCCCGGTCATGGGACTGGAGTGACACGAGTCAACCAGTTCATGCGCGCGTTGGTAGTTGATCCGAGCGACGTCCGTGGGTTTGTCGTGCACGGCGAAGGCAGGAGAGATTCCGTGCGGGTCGCCCCACGGCAGATGCCGGCCCAACCTGCCGGCCTGCCCAGCCTGCCCAGCCTGCCCGGCCTGCCGGCCTGCCGGCCTGCCGGCCTGCCGGTCTGCCGGTCTGCCGGTCTGCCGGTCTGCCGGTCTGCCGGTCTGCCGGTCTGCCCAGCCTTCACCCGGTACGGTTGGCCAACTGACTGGGCGCTGCCGAATTCCCTTCTGCGGCAGGTCTTTTCGCGGGAAGGATCGGGGCGGGTCGCCCGCTGGGCGGCAGATCCGAGGTCAGTTCGTCACCTGCCTGCTCGAAGGTGATCACCCGGTGGCCCCGATTGTTGGAGAACCACATCGCGCGCGCCCAGGTGTACAAGGTTCCCAGTCGGTTTCCCCAGCCGATGAGATACAGGCAGTGGATGAATCCCCACATCACGTACCCGATCAGGCCGGTGAACTTCATGCCGAACGCATCCGCGACCGCCGCCTTGTGCCCGACGGTGGCCATGCTGCCCTTGTCGAAGTACTTGAACGGTTCCGGCGGCGCCTCGCCGGCGACCCTGGCCTTGATCACCCTGCCGACGTAGGTGCCCTCCTGCATTGCGGGTTGGGCGACCCCGGGCAGCTTGTTGAGCGAGACCATGTCGCCGATGGCGAACACCTCCGGTCGGCCCGGGAGCGAGCAGTCGGAGTTCACCGGGATGCGGCCGGCTCGGTCCGTCTCGGCTCCGGTCTTCTCGGCCAGCATCTTCGCCAGCGGAGAGGCCTGGACGCCCGCGGCCCAGATTCGGGTACGGGTGCGGACCGTCTCAGGGCCGTCCGGGCCCTTGAAGGTGATCGAGTCGTGGTCCATGTCTACGGCCATGGTGTTCAGCCGGACCTCGACCCCGAGACTCTCCAGATGCTTCTGGGTGTATTTCTGCAGCTTCGGGTCGAACGGCGGGAGCACCGCCGTCGCGCCCTCCAACAGCAGGATGCGCGCCTCCCGCGTGTTGACCGACCGGTACTCCTGCGGCAGCACCTTGTGCGCCAGTTCGCCCAGCTGGCCGGCCAGTTCGACACCTGTCGGTCCGGCGCCGATCACCACGAACGTCAGGTACTCGGCGCGCTCGGCGGGATCGGTGCTCATCTCGGCCATCTCGAACTTCGACAGGATCCCGTCCCGCAGATACCGCGCGTCCTCGACGGTCTTCATGCCCGGCGCGAACTCCGCGAAGTGGGCGTTGCCGAAGTACGAGTGCGATGCGCCGGCGGCGACGACCAGCGTGTCATACGGCAGCTCGAGGTCCCGCCCGTCCGGCCCCTTGGCCCGGACGACCTTGTTGTCCAGGTCCAGGTCATACACATCGGCGAGCAACGCCTGGGCGTTCCGCTGCTTCTTGATCACAGTGCGCAGTGCCGGCGCGATCAGCCCGGGCGGCAGGATGCCGGTGGCCACCTGGTACAGCAGCGGCTGGAAGAGATGGTGGTTCGTGCGGTCCACCATGGTGACCTTCACGTCGGCACTCGCCAGGCCTCGGGTGGCGTTCAGACCGCCGAACCCGCCGCCCACCACCACCACGCGATGCAGCTCGCTCGCCATGAGTTACCTTCCTGTCGAGATAGGACACAACAGTTGTCGGGGAGGTCGCCATCGTCCCGCGGTGCGCTGGATTGCGACACCCAGCACACGGTCGACGCGGCATTATGGCAACGGACACACCTGGGACCGGCGTTTTTTACCGTTCAGTGGAAGCGCCGGGAATTCCGGTCAATCGCCATCTGCAGAAGTCCAAGAATAATGCCCGCCGCGGGTTGGTGAGCCCGGGCACCGGAGTATCGCCTGGTCAGCAACTGCTTCAGCTGGACCATGCGGTCCTGAGGATCCCCGTCGCCGGGTTGCCCCGCAGGGACAGGTGCACTTTCGATCTGCTCGCGGAGCCCGTCCGGCCGGGCCGCCTCGGCGTCGTCCGCCCGTTGGTCGTCCCCGACCCTGCGGCGCGGAGCAGGTCACCGGTGGCGGTCAGCGCGCCGTCGGCACCCGTGATACGTGCCGGAGGAACAGGTAGAGCGGCACCAGGGTCAGCGCGCCCAGCGCTGCGAACGCCGGAACCATCGCCAGGGATCCCTCGGGCGAGGGCGGATCCGCCTGGTGCCGAACCACTGATCCGCGGCAACGCTCGCCCCCTCGATCACCCAGGTGGTCAGCAGCGCACCGATGACCAGGTACCCCCAGGGTCGGAGGCGCTACCACCACCCGGAGGCGACCATCGTCAGCGGCAACACCACGCCAGATCCTGCACGAACGTCGGGCTGATGGTCAGTCCCATGCCGTGCAGGAACGAACTCGGCGTGTCCGAGCGGATCGCCGGGATGATCGTGCGCAGCCAGATCAGCGTGTTGAGCACGGCGACGATCATGGCTTGTTCTGCTGACCGGCGTCCGGGGTCACCACGAACGTGACCTCGCGCCCCTGCACGTTCGAACGCTTGCCCGGTGCCGTCGTATGCGGCGACTTCCGTGTGCGTCGGGTGGACAGGTCCTTTCTCGCTGCCCTGGCGTTACACGTCCTGCGGGCAGAGCAACGTCCTGCAGGCAGAGCAACGTCCTGCGGGCACAGCGACGGCGGGCAGCCAGCCAACGTCGGAAAGTCCGCATCGGCGGGACCAGTTGCGCTGGTCAGAAAACGCGGATGGCAACCTCCGCCGAGGCGGCGAGCAGGGCCTCGATCTCGTCGTCCAACTTGACCAGGGTGATCGACGCGCCGGCCATGTCCAGGGACGTGCAGTACTCCCCGACGTAGCTGCGCTTCACGGTGATGCCCTGCTCGGCGAGCCGCTGGTGGGCGTGGCGGTACAGGATGTAGAGCTCACTGATCGGGGTGCCACCGAGGCCGTTGATCATCAGCGCCACGTTGTCGCCGGACCTGTACGGCAGGTCGGTCACCACGGCGTCAAGCACCTCGTCGACGATGGCGTCGGCCTCGACCAGCTTCTTGCGTTCCCGGCCGGGTTCGCCGTGAATGCCGACACCCATTTCGATTTCGTCGGCGCCGAGTTCGAACAGCGGGGAGCCTTTGGCCGGTGGGGTGCAGGCGGTGAGCGCGACACCCATGGTGCGCGTCACGTCGTTCACCTTGCGCCCGATGCGGATGCACTCGTCCAGGTCGGCGCCCTGCTCGGCGGCCGCGCCGACCGCCTTGATGACGAAGAAATTCCCGGCCACACCGCGACGGCCGATCGTGTAGGTCGAGTCCTTGACGGCGACATCGTCGTTGATCGTGAGGATCTCGACCTTGATGCCCTCGGATTCGGCCATTTCCTTGCCCATGTCGAAGGCCATCCGGTCGCCGGTGTAGTTGTTCACCAGCAGCAACACGCCCTTGTCGGAGGCCAGCCTCTTCGTGGTCTCGTAGACGTAATCCATCGGCGGGGCGGCGAAGACGTCGCCGGGACATGCGGCGTCCAGCATGCCCTTGCCGACCACCATCACATGCGCCGGCTCGTGACCAGATCCGGAACCCTGGACGATCGACACCTTGTCGGCGCGGGGCGCGTCCGATCGCATGATGAGGTTGTATTCAGGCACATAGGTGAGCGTGCCCGGGTTGGCCAGCGCGATGCCCTCCAGCATCTCGGGGACGAACTGCTTCGGGTCGTTGACGAACTTCTTCATGACACTCCCTCGGTTGGCCACGCCTGGTTGACGTGTTCGACGATCACGGCCACCGCCATCGCACCGGCGTCGACCGAACCCCTGCTGCGCTCCCCCGTGTACGACGCACGCCCACGTTTGGCCACCATGTCGGTGGTCGCCTCGGCGGCCTCCCTGGCGGCGACCGCCGCCGCTGCCAGTACCCCCGACGGGTCCGTTCCCGACCGCAATTCGGATTCGATGCGATCGGTCATCGGGATCAGCGCGTCCAGCAGGGTCTTGTCGCCGACGTCCGACTGACCCCGCATCTTGATGCCGTCGGTCGCCGCCCGCAGCATTGCGACGACGTCTTCGCCGGTCAGCATCTGCGCGGTTCCCGCGGTGATCCCGGCCTTCATGAACGCTGTACCCCAGATGGGCCCCGAGGTACCTCCGATCCGGGAGCTGACGATCATCCCCACCTTCTTCAGGAAGGTCCCCGGGTTGGCGCGGTCGATGCCGTCCCAGCCCTCGATCACCTTCTCGAAGCCACGTGCCAGCGAGTACCCGAAGTCCCCGTCACCGACGACGGAATCCAGGTCACCGAAATAGGTCTCGTTGTCGACCGCGGTCTGCGCGATCGTTCGGACGACGAGATCCACCTGCTGTTGCGTGTCGGTCACCCGGCACCTCCCTGTGCTGGTTCGCTCGGCCCGGCGGGCGGCGTGCCGACGCCGACGCATGCCCTGAGGTCGTCGAGCATGAGGTAGTCGCCGGGTCTGGCGGGTCCCCGGTTGGCGAGCACCTCGATCGGCGCACGGCCGGGGTCGCCGATCTCGGACACCACCAGCACGGCCTCGTCGAAGGCTTCGTCACGGGTGTATCCGCTCACCGTGACCAGGCAGGCTAGCCCCGCTCGGGTCGCGGCGAGCAGACCGTTGCGGGAGTCCTCGACGGCCAGCGTGTCGGCCGGGTCGAGGCCCAGCCGGTCGACCGTCAACAGGTAGATCGCCGGGTCCGGCTTCTTGGCCGGGACGATGTCGCCGGAGAAGATGCTGACCCGTTGGGCGGTCTCGGCCCCGACTGCGTGCTGCAGGACGGCGTGCACGGATTCCGGCGCCGAGGTGGAGGCGACCGCGACGGTCCAACCGGCATCCAGCGCGGTCGTGATGATCCGCGCGATGCCGGGACGCGCCGGGATCTCGCCGTCGGCGACGAGTCTGCCGAACCACGCGGTCTTGCTCCTGTGCCAGGTCGCGAGCAGTGTTGCGCGGGCTTCCGCATCGTCCGGAATTCCGGCGGCCTCGACGAAACGCGGATCACCGAAAAGGCTGGCCATCCGCTCCTTGCCGCCGCCGATCTTGAGCCGCAGGCCGTACTCGGCCTCGTCCCAGTGGGCCGGCAGGCCGTACTCGTCGAAGGTGGCGTTGAAGGCCGGGAGGTGTCCGTACCGTTCGGTGTCGGCCAGCACGCCGTCACAGTCGAAGATCAGTGCCGTCACCAGGCACGCCCGGAACTGCCGAAGATCCGCATGTGCTCGCGTGCCATGTCGGTCACCGCCGCGGTCTGGGCTTTGAACAGCGACGGGGGGTCCCATTTCCGTTTCTCCTCCGCGCCGCGGAGAAACTCCAGACTCGACTTCATGTAGCACTCTTTCAACGCGGTGGAGATGTTCACCTTCGCGCAGCCACGGGCGATCAGGTCCTGGAACTGCTCGGCGCTCATCCCGGTGCCGCCGTGCAGGGCCATCGGGATGCCGGTCGCCTCGACCAGGTCGGTGACGCGCTGGTGGTCGAGCACCGGCGCGGCCTTGTACTGCCCGTGCGCATTACCGATGGCGGGAGCGAAGCAGTGCACCCCGGTGCGCTCGATGAAATCCACCGCAACATCCAGACTCTGCTGTACGGAGGCGCTGTCCGAGCCGACTCCGTCCTCGACTCCCTGGATGCCTTCGATCTCGCCTTCCACGTGCGCGCCGTGGGCGGCCGCTTCCTTGACGACTTCGGTGGTCTGGATGAGGTTCTCGGCAACGTCGAGCTCGTGGGCGTCGAACAGCACCGAGTTCCACCCACCGTCGAGGCAGTCGGTGATGACCGAACGTTGCGGGCAGTGGTCAAGATGCAGGGTCACCGGCACCGGTACGTCGCGGACCAATGCGGCGAAGATCCCGAACAGCTGATCCCGCCCGTACATCATCACGGTCTTGACCGACGTCTGCAGGATCACCGGCGACTTCTCCCGCACGGCGGCGGCCAGCACCGCGTCGATCGTCAGGTCGTTGATGATGTTGAACGCCGGAACCCCGAACCGCTGCGCGAACGCTCGGTCCAGCGTGTCCTTCAGCGAGACGACCGGCACGTGACCTCCCGGGGTGAATGTCCGGCGGTGGACCGCCGGGCCACGCACGGTCAGTCAAATACACCTGCCGCTCCGACAGAATGGGGGAAATCCCCCACTGGCCGCCGGACGCAGCCGCGGTTTCGCGCGTGACCCGGCGTCGACATGCCACCGTCCGACTGTCGACCGTCGCAACACCGGGCATCTTCGACCCCTCCTGCGACGAACGGTTGGGTGCTCCGCGCGGTCGGTGGCGACCGGGTTGGACCCCAGCACACGAGCAACGCTGGGTGAACCGCGGCAAAGTCGCAACACCGGGCATCTTCGACCCCTCCTGCGACACGCGCCCAGGATCACCCCGGGGCAGGCGACCCCGACGGCAACCACCCCCGCTCGAGGGCGCGCATCACGGCGGCAGTCCGGTTGGTCGTCCCGGTCTTCCGCAGCAATGCGCCGACATGTTTCTCGACTGTCTTCGGCGAGATCACCAGCGCCTTGGCGACCGACCGGTCGGTCAACCCCCGCGCCAGCAACCCGGCGACCTCCTGCTCCCGCGGGGTGAACGGGGACGGGTCAGGTTCGGCGCGCTGTGTCGACGCGGTGTGAGTCGAACTGCTGCGGTTCGAGGCGCTGTCGTTCGATCCGATGTGGGGCGACCCGAAGTGGCGCGACCCGAAGTGGCGGGACCCGAAGTCGGGCGACCCGAAGTGGCGGGACCCGAAGTCGGGCGACCCGAAGTGGCGGGACCCGAAGTCGGGCGAACCGCCGTGAGTCGACCAACTGCGGGTCGATTCTCGAGGTGTCGCTTCTCCGAGGGTGGCCTCGTAAGGCAGGTCCGCGCGCACCAGCGTTCCCCAGCCGGCGACGTGTTCGACGCTCACTCCCCCGCCCGTACTGTCGACAAGCTCCTGCCAGCCGTGGTCGCCCAAGCCCGCCTGATGGATCGAGGCGCCGCCGGGCGGGTCGGCCGCGTCGTCGTAGACGAGTAACCGCAGACCATCGGCCCGGTGCACGACCGCGACATGCAGCCGGGCCGTCGGTTCGCGTCGAGCCGCGGCACGTTCGGCCAACGTCACGAGGTCCAGGGCTACTCCGGCGACCGACGGTGCCACCGGACGGGCCCGGCCGACCTCGGTGACGACGGTGCGCAGTCCGTCGACGGCGGCGTCCTGCCGTCGATACTCCCGGATCATGTTGGCCAGCGACGGGTCGCTCGCTCCCGCCTTGACAATGCCGGGCGCTGCCAGCTGCGTGAGCAGCTCGAGGCTGTCGACCTCCTGCGCGGTGAATCGCCGTTCTCGGCCGGCGAAGGTGACGTTCACCCCGATGACGTCCCCACGCCACCAGATCGGGACGGCGACCACCGCGCCGCGGCCGGCCGGGTGGCCGTCCGGCAGGTGCCCGGCCGAGATCTCCTGATAGCTGCTCAGCACCACCGGCCGGCGCCGCGCGACGACCTGTCCGGTGACTCCCTGGTCCAGCGGGAACGTCTGGCCCAGCTGGCAGGAGGCGCCACGCTCGGCCATCTTGGTGTAGTGCTCTCGCGGCGAATCGACGAGTGAGATGCTGCCTGCGACCGCTCCCAGCAGGTCACCACTGCGGGTGAGCAGGCGACGAAGAAACGGCGAGAGTCGGAGGTCGGAGTAGAACTCGGCCGCGACCAGGTCGAGCTCCAGCCCGAGCTGTTGTTGCCTCATCCGCGCTCGGGAATCGCCGGATGGCCGGCTCGACCGGTCAGCTCACCACGACCAGACCATGACGGACAGTCGGAGACGCCGTCGGGCTGGCGGTCTGACTCCAGCGTCATGGATCCAAAGTAGGCCGGATCGCCGCGGCGATCGATAGTCCGCGGGATCCAGCGTGCGATACCGCCGATTCGAGCCGCCGGGGAGTTCGAGGCGAGGACAACCGACCCGTGGGCGCCCGCCTGATGGGCCGATCGAGCTTTTCTTGGGTCAGCGAAGGGGCCGGTCCGCCGCGCTCCGGGGACCGCGGGACTTGCGGCAGCGGTGGCCGCGGCACGGAACGGAACGGGGCCGGGGTACGCGCATCGATCGACGCCACGAGTGGTGCGGCCGCCCGCAACCGTGCCGCGCGCGAGGGAGACGGATATTCATGGCGCAGAATGCATCCGGCGCTGCCGGAGCGATTCGTCCGCAGTGAGGCGCGGCACATTTCCGCCGAATTGTTCGCACCCGATCATGCCCGGAGCAGGCGTGTTGCCGCGGAGGGTCCGCGCCGTAATCTGGCAGTGACCCCACCGACACGGGCGAAAATGGTTAGCACTCTTAGGGTCTTGTGTGCTAACACAATTGTGATTCACCATGAACCATCCGGCCGGCCCGCGATGGAGGTTGACCATGAACGATCCCGAGGCACCACCGTCAGTCGAAGTGTCACCGTTTCACGCCGATGGCCTGCTCAGTGGCTTCCTGGTGTCCGGCCGGTGGCCCGCCTCGACGATCGAATGGGCGCGTTTCCTGTTGCTGGCCGTCCGGGTCGCGAGTGTGCCCGGGATGCTGCACACCAGCACTGTCTTCCGGGTCCGGGAGGAACTTCCGGACGAGCCGGCGCCCGGCACCGTTGGGCTGGTGATCGCGGAGGGCACGATCGTCGGAGAGAATGCCGTCAGCCCGGGACAGTTCGCCGCCCATCAGCCGCCCGGACTGATCGTGCTGCATCCCCCGACCGAGATCCGCCCGTCGTTGCCGGAGTACGACGAAGTCGCCTCGGGCTGCGTGTTGCTGCCGGGTCTGCCCCACCTCGGCTTGGACCATCGCGCTGCATGGGTGGAGGCCGATCACCGCGGCAACGTGACCAGCATGATCAGCAGGGCCGGCATCAACGTCAACGACGACGCGGACACAGCCGTGCTGGCGTTGTTCCTCGCTGCCTGAGTTCTGCCGGGCCTGAGTTCTGCCGGGCCTGAGTTCTGCCGGGCCTGAGTTCTGCCGGCCTGACTTCTGCCGGCCTGACTTCTGCCGGCCTGACTTCTGCCGGCCTGACTTCTGCCGGCGGTCGCACCCACCGCGGCGGCACCGGAGTCCCCTGAACTCAGCTTCCAGCGCGCGGATGAACTTGTGGTCTTTCGCCTCATCCGTCCCAGAATCGACGCGTTCATCCGCGCGCTGGAAGTTGATCCGCGCCGGTCCGGACGCGATGATCACTTCCAGCGCCGGGCGCACTCAGATCCGCAGCAGCCCGTTCGGCGTCACAGAAACCGTGAAAGGTGTTGTGACGGAGACGATGTCGTCATGTGTGCCGCTCGCGGAGAGCCGGTACGCGTCCTCGTGAAGCTCACAGATCTCGATCGACGGCACGCTGGGATCGACGATCCAGTACTGAGTCACGCCGCCTTCGGCGTATCGGGAGGACTTCACCGTACGATCGAATCGCACCGAGCTCGGGGAGAGGTCCTCCGGCAGCGTGTCGAGCAGATCGACCGTCCACTCGCCGACGACGAAAAGCCCGCCACGATCTCAACCGGGCTCGAGGGGAGGTGCAATCGTGCGAATGTTGCGGATGGAACCAGTCAGTACCTCATTCCCTCGAACAGCGACCAGGCAGCGTGGTTGACCGTCGTTGGGATCCGTTGTTGCGAGCACCAGTACTTTGAGCCGACCCGAGACTTGCTCAAAGCTCAGATTCATGAGGCGCGACGCGGCCGCTTCACAGCCGGCCTGATCTTCAACCCGCCCCGGCAGGTGAGCCGATGTACTCACCCGTATGAGGTGAATCGCATCCAACGTCGACCGCCGCGCTCCGGTCGTCTCGACACAACCGAAAGGAATCTCCTGTCGATTCCTCGAGAATTCCTCGAATCGACGTCGTACGGTCAGCATCGTCGGCGCCCGAAACCAGGCAGTAGGTGACGCCGGCGTCGGCCGTCTCCACGACGAAACCGGCTCGGATGAGATCGAGTGCGCGGGATGGACCTCCTGACAACAATGCCCGCCATCCTCGACTTCGGTGATCCGCGAGCGCCTTACCGGGCTTCTTGTTCGGATCCGGAGCTTGCGACGACTTGTCGCCGGCATTGCCGGAATCGGGCACCTGTCCGCCCGAATGTTCGGGGTCACCGCCCATCAGGATACGGTCAGGCCTTCCACGACGACGACGACGCCTTGATTCGAGCACTTCGCTGGATCGAGTTGGAAGGCAATCTTCAGAGAATTCGCGTCGGTGACGTCTTCCTTGAATGGCTGAACGACATCGAATGCGACACCTTGGCTGTCGATTTTCGTGCCGTTCTTGACGACATCCACGACGACGACGTCGTCCGAGGTCATGGAGTTGTTGGCCTGGCCGACTTTCATCTGCAATGTGCTGAAGCGATGGGCCAGTCGGAGTTCGAGCTGGACGCCGCTGCCACCGCAAGAGCTCAGCGTAGTCGCCATACCAAAAACGTTGCTGGTGTCGGAGATGTCGTACCGCTCCTCCTTCCATTCGCCGACGGTCGAAAAGATGTCCGCCAGGCCCAGCGTTCGACCACTGGCGCTGGTTGGGACGACCTGGGGCCCATCGGTGGAATCCCCCGATCCCGGCTCACCGGTCAAGTCGGATGATGCGGCCGTTCGCGAACCGCTGGCGGAGGAACCGGTGGACGACGTCGACGTGCTCTTGGTGCTGATCGACGGCGAGGACGAGGGTGACGGTGACGGTGACGATGAGGACAGGGTCATCGAGCTGTCGGTCGTCGATGAGGAAGTCGGCGAGACCGACGAGGCAACCGATGCGACCGGAGTCTGCGCGGTCTGTGACCAACACCCCGCAATAGCGAGCAGAGCCGCGCCGCTGACGAAAATGGTGGCCACGGTGCCCAGGCGTCGCTGGGAACGAGTTGCATTCCGATCCGGCCGCCCCTGAACACTCGGCGACAGGCTGGACAACGAGTCCATATGCTGACCCCTCCATTTGGCGTAGTGCAGCTTGCGCTACGCATGGAGGACGGCCCTACACGCCTCCATAATGGAGTTGATATCACACCTATCCGGGTCTCCGGTAGCTCACTGTTAGATTCCAGTCGGTCATTCGCGCAGGCAGGGTTCGGTCCCTGCTGGCACTGCCAGGCCGCCACCTCAGCGGCTCAGCGCACGCTCACCAGTGTCGGATCCGAGATATTGTACGCCGTCCCCTGCTGCGCGAGCACCGCGGGCAATATCTCCATCTTCTGCGCGGAATCCGACGCCTCGCCCCAGATCACCGATCGCCCGTCGGTCAGCTTCAGCTCGATGTCGTAGGACGTGCGCGCCGACAGATCCGCGACCTGCGAGCGGAAATCGGGCGTCAATGCGCCCACCACCGTCAATGCCGCGACGGTCGCCGGGTCGCTCACTCCGGGCGTCGCGAGCTTCACCGTCACCAGGCCCGCCGGGGGCGTGTCGACCGCGAGGTAGGGATCGCCGGTGCTGTCCATCAACCAGAACCGCCCGTTGGCGGACGTGACCGCCAACGGGACCCGCGGGGTCACGGTCACGGCGAGGGTGGCCGGCCAATTTCGGGCGACCTCGACCTCGGCGATCTCAGAGATCGCGTTCACACGCTCGGCGACAGCGTCCAGGTCGACTCTGGCCAGCGGTGTGCCGACCGGAACATCGACGGCGCCGCGGACCTTGACGCTGACGGAATCAGTCGCGCCGGTGATGCTCACCGCCCGCACCCCGAGCAGCGGGCTGAAGAACACCGCGTACACCGCGCCGGTCATCAGCACGATCGCCAGCACCAAGGCGAGAATCCACGGCCAGCGACGGGGAGCCCACCGCGGATCGGTTGGTCCGGCCGTTACTGTTGGCTCGGCCGTTCCTGCTGGCTCGAAAGGTGCCTGCTCCCGGTGGGAGAACCTTCGCCGCAGCCGGGCTCGAATCCCCCGCCGCGTCGGTGCCGTTTCCGGTTCGGCGGTGGTACGCGGATTCCCGCCCGTCGTTGCGGTGCTCACGGTGCCTCCAACAGGGTCAGCAGTTCCGGGCCGACAGTGGTGATGTCGCCGGCTCCCATGGTGATCACCACGTCGCCTGGTCGCGTCAGACTCGCCACGAATGACGCGGCCGATGCCCGATCGGCGTGGTAGAGCACGGCAGACGTCGGATTCCCGACACGGACAGCGCGGGCGACCAACTCGCCGGTCACCCCGGGCCGCGGATCTTCCCGTGCCCCATAAACGTCCAGTACCACAACGACATCCGCGCCGCCCAGCGCCACACCGAACTCGGCGGCGAAAGTTTCGGTGCGGGAGTAAAGGTGCGGCTGGAAGACCACGATCAGCCGTCCGTGCCGGGAGTCGGTACGCGCGTCGGATTCCACCCCGATGACGGCCGAAACCGCCTGGGCCGTCGGCGAACCGAGCAACCGAGCAGGAAGGACGCCGCGGGCCGCGTGGATCTGCGCCGCCACCTCGGTCGGATGATGGGCGTAATCGTCGTACACGGTGACGCCGCCGGCAGTGCCCTTGAGCTCGAAACGCCGGCGCACCCCGGTGTAGGAGGCGAGCCCGTCCGCCATCTCCTGCGGGTCGACGCCCAGTTCCACCCCGGCTGCGAGCGCGGCCGCGGCGTTGAGCATCATGTGCTCGCCGGGCACCGACAGTCGCAGCAGAACCGGCTCGTGTCCGGGAAGACCTACGGTGGCAGTATTCTCGAGCGCCCCGGCCCCGGCCACCGCAGGAGCTGGTACGCCCGGATCTCCGGTCGGCCGCACCCGCACGGACGCGGCCGGATCCGTCCCGTAGGTGATCACCCGGCGCAGCGACACTCGCCCGGCCAGTGCAGCGGTACCGCGATCGTCGACGCAGATCACCAGGAACCCGCCGGCCTCGATCCGGTCGACGAACTGGTCGAACACCGCCGTGTACGCCTCGGCAGTCCCGTGATGGTCGAGATGGTCGGGCTCCAGATTGGTGATCACCGCGCCGTGCGGCGTGAACGACAGGAACGAGCCATCGGACTCGTCGGCCTCCGCGACGAAGATGTCGCCGCTGCCGTGGTGTGCGCCGAGCCCGGATCCGGTGAGCTCGCCACCGATCGCGAACGACGGATCCAGACCGGCGTGCTGCAGGGCCATGGTCAGCATCGACGTGGTCGACGTCTTGCCGTGGGTACCGGCAATGCAGACTCCGCGACGGCCGGACATCAACGCGGCCAACGCGTCCGCGCGCCGCACCACGGGAATACCGCGTTCCCGGGCGGCGAGCACCTCCGGATTGTCCGGGCGCACGGCGGTGGACACCACGACCGCGGTCGGGCCACCGGGGAGCAGGTCCAGGTGCGCGGCGTCATGGCCGACCGCGGTGATCACGCCCCGAGCGGCAAGCCCGGTCACAACCGCGGAATCCCGTGCGTCCGACCCCGACACCGGGAGCCCGCGGTCGGCCAGGATCCTGGCGATACCGCTCATCCCAGCGCCGCCGATCCCGACCAGGTGCGCACGTTCGAGCGAGACACCCTGCGCCGTCACCGGTCCCGCCGCCGCGGCGATCACCCCCGGTGACCCCCGGCCGGGCGCCCGGTTGCCATCGCATCCAGGACCATCTTCGCGAGCACCTCGTCGACCGGGCGGGATGCGGTCGATGCGGCGGCCGCCGTCATGCCGTCCCGGACGACCCCGTCGAGCACCAGTGGCGCGACCTGCTCGGCCACCGCAATGCGATCCAACGCCGCGTCGTCGATGATGATCGCAGCGCCGCTGGCCAGCTGGGCCGTGGCGTTCAGCCGCTGCTCGCCGTTGCCGTGCGGCAATGGCACGTAGACCGCTGGCAGCCCGACCGCGGCGATCTCCGCCACCGTCATCGCGCCCGACCTGGCGAGCACCAGATCGGCTGCCGCGTAGGCCAGATCCATCCGATCCAAGTACGGCACCGCGACATACGGGGGCGCGCCGGGAGTGGGCGGCGGAAGGGTGATCTCGTTCCGTCGGCCGTAGGCGTGCAACACCCCGATGCCGATCTCGCCGAGGTCGGTCGCCGCCTCGGATACCGCGGCGTTGATCCGCTGTGCGCCCTGTGATCCGCCGAACACCAGCAAGGTGGGCGCGACGGGATCCAACCCGAAGAACTCCCGGGCCTCCGACTTGAGCGCCGCGCGATCCAGCTGGGACAGGCTGCGCCGCACCGGGTTTCCGACCACCGCGGCGCCCTTCAGGCCGGAGCCTTCGACGGCCGCGGCGACCGCGGTGGCGAACCTGGCGCCGATCTTGTTGGCCAGCCCGGCGCGGGCGTTCGCCTCGTGGATGACGATCGGAACCCGTCGGCGGGCCGCAAGATACGCGGGCAGCGCGACGTATCCGCCGAAGCCGACGACGACATCGACCTGGCGCTCCGTCATGATCGTGCGGGTGGCCCTGACCGCGGACCGCATCCTGGTCGGCAGCGTGAGGATGTCCGCGGTGGGCTTCCGGGGCAGCGGCACCGCGGGAATCAGCCGCAACTCGTAGCCGCGTTCGGGGATCAGCTTGGTCTCCAGGCCGCGCTCGGTGCCCAACGCGGTGATGCGGATGCTCGGATCACCGGCAGTCAGCGCGTCTGCCACGGCCAACGCCGGCTCGATGTGGCCGGCGGTGCCGCCGCCGGCGATCAACACACTGCTCACCCGCCGCCCCGTCTGCCCAGCCAGCCCCTGCGCTTGCCGGCATCGCCAGGCTGCGCGACCGTTCGCCCTGGTGCCGAGCCGGGCGCCCGCTCACGTCCCCCCGACCGCGCAGGACCAGGCGTGACAGCCGGATCGTGCGACGGTCCGGGGCGCCGCGATGGCGCGGGACCCTGGGCCGGTGGTCTGCCTTGACGACCGTCCGTGACCGGACCGCGACGATTCTCGTCCCGCCGTGGATCAACGGCCGTTCGTGCAACTCTGGACCGAGGATCTCCGGACCAAGAATCTCCGGACCGACGATCGGCCGACCGCGGGTCTGCCATCCGCGGGTCGGTGCCGGGTCGAGCTCCGGGGGCGTTGCGGCGCTCCCGATCCGCGGACGACCGCTTGTCGCTGGACCAGCGCTGCGGCGGCACTGCGGCTCGACCCGCGCGCGGGGCGGGCGCCGGTGGGGGGGTCGCCGGCCGGCGACGCAGTCGCAGCGCGCGGCGCCGTCGTGGCGCACCGCGCTCCGAGCGGGTCGACGGATGCATACCCAGGAAACGCGCCAATGGATGACCGCCGCCGGCCTGCAGCGCCGCCGCGGCCTGCGGTTCCCGGCGCGCGAAGTTCGCCAGTAGCCCGAACACCACCATCGTGATCAGCAGCGAGGTGCCGCCAGCCGAAATCATCGGTAGCGGGATTCCGGTGACGGGCAGCAACCCGACGACGTAACCGATGTTGATCGCAGCCTGTCCGACCAGCCAGACGGTGGCCGCCGAGGCGACGATCTTGACGAACGGGTCGACGTTCCGGCGGGCGATCCGCAGACCGGTGTAGGCCAGCAGCGCGAACAGCAGCAGCAGGATGCCGGCACCGATCAGGCCGAGTTCCTCCCCGACGATCGCGAAGATGAAGTCCGAATCGGCGTTGGGCAGGTAACTCCACTTCGCCCGGGACTGGCCAAGGCCGACACCGAACCAACCGCCGTTGCCCATCCCGTACAGGCTCTGCAACAGCTGATAACTGACGTCGGGATGCGCCTCCGGGTTGATGAACGACAACAACCTGGCGAGCCGGTAGTCCGCTGACATGGCCAACGCGAAGAATCCCAGCAGGCCTGCGGTGCCAAGACCGGCGAACATCCACCAGGGAGCACCGGCGAAGAACAACACCGCCATGAACACGATCGTCAGTGCCACCGTGGTACCCAGGTCGGGCTGCATCATGATCAACGCGGACATCAGCGCGAACACCGGCAACACCGGGATGAGCAGGGCCCTGGGTGACCGCAGAGTCGACCGGCGGGCCGCCAGCACGTGCGACATCCACACCAGCAGAGCAAGTTTGGCGACCTCGCTGGGCTGGAACTGCAGGCCGCCGAGCCGGATCCAGCTCTGCGCCCCGTTGACGAGCGCGCCCACGCCCGGGACCAGCACCGCGACCAGCAGGGCCAGCGAGACGATCACCGCCGCGGTGGAGAACGTGCGCAGTATCCGGACCGGCACGTACTGCGCGGCGCCGAAGCAGATCAACCCGACGACGGCGTAGGTGGCCTGGTTGGAGAACACCGAGAACGACGAGCCACCGTTGCGGAACGCCGCCACCGACGACGACGAGAGCACCATCAGCAGCCCGAATCCGAGCATCAACGCGAAGATCGCCAGCACCAGGTGCAGCGACGTCATGGGCCGGTCGAGCCAGTCGGCGGCGAGTCGGGAGACCGACTGGCGCGACTGACGCAACCGCCCTCGCAGCCCGGATTGCTCGCGGGTCCGTCTGCTGGGGGTCCTGGCCGGTCGCGCGGACGGGCTTTCCGGGGGGTCCTCGTCCGGTGCCGACGGTCCGGCCGCCGGGGACGATGTCGTGGTCACGTCGTCTGCCTCCCGGGTTCGACGGCGCCAGTGGGTTCGACGGTGCCGACAGCCCCGAGAGCCAGAGCGGCATCGGCGAACGCGTCACCCCTGGCGGCGTACGAGGAGTACATGTCCAGGGACGCAGCGGCGGGCGCCAGCAACACGACGTCACCTGGCGAGGCCATCGCGACGGCCGCACTCACCACCTTCAGCATCACGTCATCGTCCTTGCCCGCCACCACCAGCCGGGGGACATCCGGGGCGTGTCGGGAAAGAGCGCTGTCGATCATGGGCGCGTCCGCGCCGAGCATCACCACCCCGGCCAGCCGATCCGCCACCCGGACGAGAAGGTCGTCGACCGCGGCGCCCTTGAGCTGCCCCCCGGCGATCCACACCACCCTGGGGTAGGCCAGCAACGAAGCGAGCGCCGCGTGTGGGTTGGTCGCCTTGGAGTCGTCGACGAACAGCACCCCGCCGGCCGCGCGATCAAGCCTTCCGATGACCACGTTCCGGTGCCCGCCCGGCTCGAACGCCAGCAGGCCGTCCCGGACGTCGGCGGCCGTGGCACCGGCCGCGAGCGCCAACCCGGCCGCCGCCAGGGCATTGGTGACGTTGTGCTCGCCGACAGGCCGGACGTCGGCGGTCCCCATCGTCACGCCCTCGCCCGATCCAGCGCCAAGACCCGAGCCGAAAGCGTCATCGACGAGCAGGCCCGAGCGCAGACCCAGGCCGCCGCTCGTCGGCTCGCCGGCCGTGATCGGGATCGTGACCTCGGCCGGCGAGGCATCGAGCAACGCCGCGGCGCCCGGATCGTCCACCACCGCCAGGGCGATCTGCCCGCTGAGCGCACGGGCCTTGTCCGCCGCGTAGGCCGCCATCGAGCCGTGCCAATCGAGGTGATCCTCGGCCACGTTGAGCACCACCCCGGCCGCCGGGCGCACGCTCGGCGCCCAGTGCAGCTGGAAGCTGGACAGCTCCACTGCGATCAATTCCTGCCGGGGGGCGGCCGTCACGGCCTCGATGACCGGCCAGCCGATGTTGCCGCATGCCGTCACCCGCCGGCCGGTCTGCCGCAGGATGGCCTGAAGCATGCCGGTGGTGGTGGTCTTGCCGTTCGTGCCGGTGACCACCAGCCAGGGCCGCGGACCCAGCGGGTCGCGCTGGTCGATCCGCCAGGCCAGTTCGACCTCGCCGATCACCTCGATGCCGCGTTCGGCGGCCGCGCGCAGCAACCCGTGGCTCGGCGGCAACCCCGCGGAGGTGATCACCGTGCCGGTGCCCGCGGGCGGTTCTGCGAGATCACCCGCGAACCGCACGTCACCGGTGATCTCGTCCAGAGCGGCCGGTGCGGCCCGGTCCGAAGTGACGACCACCCGGACGCCGATCCCGGCCAGGTAGCGCACCACGGGCAGACCCGTGACACCGGCCCCGGCGGCCACCACCAGGTCACCGGCGCGTGGCAGCGCCTGCTCGCCCGGCTCGGACGTGTCGGGTCCGGGCAGAGTCGACCCCGCGGGGTGCGTCGGGTCAGCCACCGGTCAGCGACAGCCACTCGGCGTAGAACAACCCGAGCCCGAGCGCCGCCGACATCGCGGCCAGCAACCAGAACCGCACCATCACCGTTGTCTCGGCCCAGCCTGCGAGCTCGAAATGGTGATGGAACGGCGCCATCTTGAAAACCCGGACGTGTCGAGTCTTGAACACCGCGATCTGGATGATCACCGACAGCATCTCCACCACGAACAGCCCGGCGATCACCACCAGCAGCAGCTCGGTCCTGGTCAGGATCGACAGCCCGGCGATCAACCCGCCCAGCGCGAGGGACCCGGTGTCGCCCATCATGATCCGGGCCGGGTGCGCGTTCCACCAGAGGAACCCGATGCACCCCCCGAGCGCGGCGGCGGCGATCGAGGCGAGGTCGAGTGGATCCCGCACGGTGTAACAGCCGGCCACGGCGGCATCGGTCAGGTACGGCGCCCAGCAGGCGTTGCGGAACTGGAAGAAGCCGATGGCCACGTAGGTGCCCAGCACCATCACCGAAGAGCCGGCGGCCAGGCCGTCGAGTCCGTCGGTGAAATTCACCGCGTTCGACCACGCGGCCACCAGCAGCCAGGCCAGGATGACGAACCCGACGGCGCCGAAGGACAGGAAGGCGATGTCCCTGGTGTAGGACAGGGACGTCGAGGCGGGCGTCAGGTCGGACCCGTTGCGGAAGAACAGCGCGCCGACGCCGAAGGACAGCGCCACGAACGTCTGGCCGAGGAACTTCATCCGCTTGTTGAGTCCGAGGTTGCGCTGCTTGCGGATCTTGATGAAGTCGTCCAGGAACCCGACGACGCCCATGCCGGTGGTCAGGTACAGCAGCAACCAGGCGGAGGCAGTCGGCCCGCCGCCGCCGGTGGCCCACTCGACGCCGGACGCCACCAGGTAGCCGACCCACATCGCGATGATGATGGCCGCGCCACCCATGGTCGGGGTGCCGCGCTTGGACTTGTGGTGGGCCGGCCCGTCCTCGCGGATTTCCTGACCGAATCCCTGGCGGGAGAACACCTTGATCAAGTACGGGGTGAACAAGATCGACACCCCGAGAGCGACGATCGCCGCGATCAGAATCGTCTTCACCGGCGAGCCCGCTCGGTCCGCGATCCGCGATCCGCGATCAGCCGCAGCGCCACCCGCTCCAGTCCGGCCGACCGCGAGGCCTTGACCAACACGACATCTCCTTCGGCCAATTCCGCATCGAGGATCTCGGTCGCTTCCACGACATCGGCGACGGGCAACGACTCGCCGCCCCACGACCCTTCCAGATGCGCACCCAGGTGTAAGGCCCTTGGCCCGCTGCCGGCCCTGGCCGGGCTGGCCCCGACCACGATCAGCCGGTCGATTCCGAGCCTGACCACCAGCCGGCCGATCTCGTCGTGTGCGGCGATGGTCTGCGGACCCAGCTCGGCCATCTCGCCGAGCACGGCCCAGGTGCGCCGGCCCTGGCCGATCTGGGACAGCGCCTGCAACGCCGCCCGCATCGAGTGCGGGTTGGCGTTGTAGGCGTCGTTGATCAGGGTGATCCCGCCGGGCAGCTCGGTGATCTCCATCCGCCACCGGGAGGTGGCCCTCGCGCCGGACAGCGCGGCAGCGATGCCTGAGACGTTCATCCCGACCGCCCGGCCGACCGCGGCGGCCGCCAGGGCGTTCCCGATCTGATGCGCGCCGATGACGCCGAGCGCAACCTCTGCGCTGCCCTCGGGCGTCACCAGGGTGAACCGGGCGCGGGCGCCAGCACCCAGGGTGACGTCATCGGCCCTCACGGTCGCGTCGGGACCGGTGCCGACCGTCACGACCTCTGCGGGCGTCACCGACGCCATCGCCAGCACCAACGGATCGTCGGCGTTCAGGATCGCAACGCCGCCCTGCGCCGCCGCCGGAAGCGCCTGCACCAGTTCGGATTTCGCTGTTGCGATGGCCTGCACCGAGCCGAATTCGCCGATGTGCGCCGACCCGACGTTCAGCACGGCGCCGATCCGCGGCGGTGCCACCCGGGCGAGCGAGGAAATATGCCCGATGCCGCGCGCGGACAGCTCCAGCACCAGGAAACGCGTGTCCGGCGTCGCCCGCAACGCGGTGTAGGGGTGGCCAAGTTCGTTGTTGAAGGATTCCGGCGGCGCGATCACCTGGTCGGGCGCATCGACCGCACTCGTGAGCACCGCCGCGATCAGGTCCTTGGTGGAGGTCTTCCCGGACGAGCCGGTCACCCCGATGACCTCGAGCCCGTGATCGCGGACCAGTTCGGTGACCGACGCCCGTGCCAGGGCTGCGAGCGCGGCCAGCACGCCGGTGTTGTCGGGATCGTCGGCGACCCGCAACAGCGGCAGGTCCGCATCGATCGGCGCGGAGCCCAGCACGGCCGCGGCGCCCGCGTTCGCCGCCGCCGCGGCGAAGGAGTGACCGTCGGCGTGCTCGCCGTGCAGCGCGACGAACAATGCGCCGGGAGTGATGCGCCGGGTGTCGAATTCCACCGAACTCACGCAGACGTCCGCCCAGCCGGACTCGACGGGCAGGCCGATCGCGTCGGCGACCTGCGCGAGGTTCATCGCGATCATGCGCCGGCACCCTGCTCGGCGGAGGTCGAGCCGCCGGCTGCCGGGCCGCGCGGCGCTTCGGTCAGTGCCGCGGTCAGCGCTGCTCTGAGTTCGGTGCGATCGGAGAACGGGTGGACGACGCCGTCGACGTCCTGGCCCTGCTCGTGACCCTTCCCGGCGATCACTACCGCGTCACCGCTGCGCGCGGCCTGCACCGCGGCCCTGATGGCCTCCCGCCGGTCCGCGATCTCCACCACCTGCACCGCTCGGCCGCTGCTGTTCGCAACCTCGCGGGCACCGTCCAGCACTTGCCGTCTGATCTCCGCCGGATCTTCCGATCGTGGGTTGTCGTCGGTGACGATGACCAGGTCCGCACGCCGCGCGGTCTCCGCGCCCATCATCGGCCGTTTGCCGGGGTCCCGCGCGCCGCCGGCTCCGATCACAACGATCAGCCGGCCCGTCAGACTCTGCGAGATGGCGGCGAGCACCGCCGCGAGTGCGGCCGGTTTGTGCGCGTAGTCGACCACCGCCAGAAAGTCCTGGCCCACCGATACCCGCTCCATACGCCCCGGCACAGCCACCGTGGCCAACGCCCTCGCGGCCTGCTCGACGTCGCGGCCCAGCGCGTCGACGCAGGCCAGGGCGAGCGCGGCGTTGGCTACGTTGAAGCCCCCGGGCAGGGCCAGCTCCAGGCTCACCTTCCGGCCACCGGGGCCCAGCAGCATCACGTGCTGCACTCCCCCGGCCCGCTGCACGACGCCCCGAACGGACCAGTCGGCGGGCCGGTCCACGGCGGAAACCGTCAGCGCCTCCGGATGGGCAGCGGCCAACCGCTCGCCCCACACGTCGTCGACCATGATCACATGCCGGGCCGCGCGGCCGTCGAACAGCATCGACTTGGCGGCGAAGTACTCGTCCATGTCGTGGTGGAAGTCCAGATGATCCTGGCTGAGGTTGCTGAAGGCGCCGACCGCGTAGGACGTGCCGGCCACCCTGCCCAGCGAGAGTGCGTGGGAGGAGACCTCCATCGCCACCACCCGCACCCCGCGCTCGACCATCGCCGCGAACAGCGCCTGTAGGTCCGGTGCCTCCGGCGTGGTCAGGGCGCTCGGTGCGACCTCACCGCCGATCCGGGTTTCCACGGTGCCGATCAGTCCGGTCGTCGAACCATCGGCGGCCAACGCAGCCTCGAGCAGGTAACAGGTGGTGGTCTTGCCTGCGGTTCCGGTCACCCCGACCACGGCCAGGTGCCGGCTGGGGTCTCCGTAGATCGCCGCAGCCACGGATCCCAGCACGGCGCGCGGCTGGTCGACAACGAGAACGGGGGCGAGCCGGGCTGTTCCGGCTGTCGGCTGGTCGGCTGGCGGCTGTCGGTCTGCCGGCCGGTCGGCTCTCGGCTGTCGGTCTGCCGGCCGGTCGGCTGTCGGCTGTCGGTCGGCCGGCCGGTCGAGTCCCGACCCGAGCGCGGCCGCACCGGCCGGGTCGGTCAGTACCGCGACGGCACCGGCCCGCACCGCGTCGGCGGCGTAGCTGGAGCCGTGCACCCGCGATCCGGGCAGCGCGGCGAACAGGTCCCCGGGCCGCACATCCTGCGCGCGCAGGGTGATCCCGGTGACCGTCAGATCGGCCGCGGCGCCGGCCGCTGTCCCCGCGCACTCGGCGACCAGGCCGAGGGTGACCCCGACGGGATGCCTGGGACGCAGCGACGACGCAGGCAGAGCGGAAGGGGCCACGGCGGGCAAGATTACCCGCCCTAGCTCACGTACAAGTCGTAGATCGGCGCCTCGGAGGTGGAAGGCGGTACGTCCGCAGCACGCAGGGCGTACGCCGCAACGTCGTGGAACAGTGGAGCGCAACTGGTGGTGCCTGCGGGCGAGTTCCCCTTCGGATCGTCGAGCATGATCGCGACGACGTACTTCGGATTGTCCGCGGGCACCACTCCGGCGAAGGTCGAGGTGATCGCGGTCTGCGAGTAGTCGTTGGTGTTGGGGTCCACCTTCTGCGCGGTTCCGGTCTTGCCCGCGACCTGGTACCCGGTGATCGCCGCCTTGGGCGCGGTGCCGCGGTGGTTCAGGTCACCGCTCTGGATCGTCCCGCGCAACATGTCCAACAACGTGTGGGCGTTCGTCGGGCTCATCACCTGGGTGCTCGAGCCGGGTGGCGTCACCGTGGTCTGACCGCCGACGCTGGTGCTGGCAACGATGCTGGGCGCCACCCGGACGCCGCCGTTGGCGATGGCCTGGTACATGCCGGCCAGTTGCATCAAGGTGATCGACACTCCCTGCCCGATCGGCAGATTGCCGAAGGTGCTGGTCGACCAGGTCGACTGGGCGGGGAGCACGCCCGACGATTCGGCGGGCAGCTGGATGCCGGTCCGGGTGCCCTGGCCGAGCTTCTTCGCCTCGTCCAGGAAGGCATCCGGGCCCACCTTCTGGGCGACCATCAGCGTGCCCACGTTCGACGACTTGGCCAGGATGCCCGTCGCCGTCATGTCGATCGGTCCGTGCGCCCAGGCGTCATGGACGGTGATGCCACCGACGTCGATCGAGCCGTCCACATTCAGCACGGTGTCCGGCTTGATCACGCCCTTCTCCAACGCGGCCGCGAAGGTGACGACCTTGTTCACCGAGCCGGGTTCGATCGAGTCGGTGACAGCGCGGTTACCGGTTTCCCTGGTGCTCTGGCCGGGCTGGTAGCAGGCCATCGCGGAGACCTGCGCATCGGCGACCGTCATGACGACCACGCATCCGGAGTTGGCCTGCGAGAGGTCGACGTACTTGCTCAGCATGTTCAGGGTCGTGTACTGAAGGTCGGAATCGATCGTCAGATTGACGTCCATCCCGCTCCTGGCGTCCACCTGATCGCGGGCGCTGCCCGGAATGATCAGGTGGCGGGCGTCGACATCGACCACCCGGCTGCCGTCCTTGCCGGCCAGCTTGGTGTCGAACTTGGCCTCGACGCCGGACAGTCCGTTGCCGTCGTAGTCGGTCCCGCCGACCAGCGCCGCGGACGCCGAACCGTCCGGATACTGGCGCAGATCCTGACGTTCGGTGACGACCGCGTTGCGGTGATCGGTGTCGAACAGCGACGCGATCTTCTCCATGATCGCGTCCGCCTGCGCCGGCATCAGGTTGCGGACCAGGTACACGTAGGTCTTGCCGGAGGTCAGCTTGGCCATCACCTCGTCGACGGTCAGGGCGGCGGCGGCGCCGGCAGCCCCGGCGGCCCCGGCGGCCCCGGCGGCCCCGGCGACGATGATCGCGGCGACCTGACGGCGCTGCGCGTCGTCGGTGAACAGGGCGGGCCTCGCGGCGACCGCACGGCCCTCCACGGTGAACGCGAGCGGGATCCCGTTCCGGTCGGCGATCGTGCCGCGCTGCGCCAGCAACGGGATGGTCCGGGAGCGCTGCGCCTCGCTCTTGGCCGCGTAATCCGCGGTGTCGATGCCCTGAATGGTGATCAGCCTGACCAGCGCGATTGCCAGCATGGCCAGGAGCACGACGAGTGCGATCCGGCCGCGCGCGCGGAGATTGGCGTTCCCCGCGGCGGTGCGTCGTCGCCGACGTCCACGCACCGAAGCGGGTTGACTGCCTGGTCGCGATGGACGCTCGGATGTCTGGGCGCGCGGTACTCGACGCGGCGCCGGGCCGGTCGCCGCGGCGCGGGCCCTGGGCGCCGTCGGCGTGCCGGTGGCAGGCGCGGGATTTCCCGCTCGTCCGTCGGGCCGGCGGCGCTCCCCAGGTCCGGTCGCTTTGGCGCCGGTCCGCGATGCGGCCGCCCGGGTGGTGTCCCGAGGGTCGCTGGCTGAGCCTGATCTCATTGCTGGGCTCCCTGGGCTGGCGCGGCGGCGGGATCGGGGGTGGCAGCGGGGTCGGCGGCGGCCGGGTCCGGGGCGGCCGTCGTCGGAGCGGCTGCGTTTGCCGGATCGGAGGTGGCAGCGGGGTTCGCGGCGGGGCTTGCGGTGGCTCGGCCCGGGTCCGGGACGGGCGTCACCGCGGCGGCTGCTGCGGCGGGTGTTCCCGGCGCAGCGGCACTCGGAGCGGCGGCTGCCGGAGCAGCGGCAGCCGGAGCAGCTGGCGTGGTCGGAGCCGGAGAAGCGGCTGCCGGGGCGGCTGGCGTCGTCGGAGCCGGGGCCCCGGCTGCCGGGGCGGGCGCAGCAGCCGGCTCCGGGGTGGCCGGCGGCACCGGTCCGGGCACGGCCGAGGGCGTGCCGATCACCGACCCGGCACCAGAGGCGTCCACCACCAACATGGCGGCGTCACCGACCGGCACCATGCCGAGCGCGGACGCGGCGTCGGCGATACGCGGCGTGGCATCCAGGTTGGCGACGTCCCGTTGCAGCGCCTCGATGGTCAGCCGCACGTCCGTGGACGAACTTCGCGCGGTGGACGTCCGCATGCCGGCCTCGTCCGTCAGCGTGTTCAGCCACAGCACGGTGGCGATCCCGCCACCCAGGATCGCGATCAGCACCACCACGAACGGCGCCCGATTCAGCGCCGAGGCGACGGGCTTGCCCGGGGTGACAATCCGGGTTGCGGACATCTTTTCCCGGCGCTTCTGCCGCCGGGCGTACGCCCGGCGAGAGGAGGCCGTGCTGGGCGTTGGCGCCGTCGCTCCGAGTGCTGCCGATTCGGAGGCGGCCGATCCGGAGACGGCCGATCCTGACGCGGCCGATCCTGACGCGGCCGATCCGGAGACTCTCGACCCGGAGGGTCTCGACCCGGGCACAGCGGATTGCGCGGTGGCCGATCTCCCCCGGTCGCCGGAAGCCTTGTCGAGGGTCTGCTCGGTGGTCACGATGCCGCCTCCCTGGTGCGCTGCGCAGCCCGCAGGCGCGCTGATGCCGCCCGCGGGTTCGCCTGGATCTCCTGCTCGGTGGGGGTTTCTGCTCCCCGGGTGAGCCATGCAAATTCCGGTTCGTGGCCGGCGAGTTCGACCGGAAGGTCGAGCGGGCTGGTGGACACCGTCAGCGGAGCGATGGCCCGTTTGACGATCCGGTCCTCCAGCGACTGGTAGGACATCACGACGATCCGGCCAGCCACCGACAGGTGTTGCAGCGCAACAGGAATGGCCCTGCGCAGTGCGCCCAGCTCGTCGTTGACCTCGATCCGCAAAGCCTGGAAGGTGCGTTTGGCCGGGTTTCCGCCGGTGCGCCGGGTGGCCGCGGGGATGGCAGCCCGGACCAGCTCCACCAGCCGCGCACTGGTCGTGAACGGCTGGCGGGCGCGTTCGGCGACCACCGCGGAGGCAATGCGACCGGCGAACCGTTCCTCGCCGTACTCTCGCAGGATGCGGGTCAGCTCGGCGCCCGGATAGGTGTTGACGACTTCCGCCGCCGAAATGCCGACAGTCGGGTCCATCCGCATGTCCAGCGGCGCGTCGTGCGCGTAGGAGAACCCGCGGTTCGGCACGTCCAGCTGGACCGAGGAGACGCCGAGATCGAACAGCACGGCGCGGACCAGACCGGAGCCGACCCGCTCGGCAATCACCTCGCCGATCCGGTCGTAGACCGCGTGCACCAGCTCGACGCGCCCGGCCATCCCGGCCGTCTGCAGCCGCTCGCCGGCGATCCGCAGTGCCTCGGGATCGCGGTCGATGCCGATCACCCGCAGGCCGGCATGGGCCGACAGCAGAGCGAGGGTGTGCCCGCCCATGCCGAGGGTGGCGTCGACCAACACGACGTCGCGGGCGCCGGACGAGGTCGCGGCCTTGATCGCGGGAGCGAGCAGTTCGTCGACCCGCCGCACCAGGACCGGCACATGACCGACGAACTCGCTGTCGTCGGTGTGCTGCCCGCCCATCGGCACCCCTCTTCTTGTCTGGCCTGATCTCGGCGGCAGCTGGTCGGTGACGATGGCTGCCTGATCTGTCGGGGACGGTTCCGGGCTGATTCGGGTGCTGGCTCGGCTGATTCGGGTGCTGGTTCGGCTGATTCGGGTTCGGCTGATTCGGGTGCTGGTTGGGTCTGGTTCGGGACGGTGGGTTCGGATGACGTCGGGCCTCGGCGCTTCGGCGGGGATCCGCCGGAGTTCCTGCTTCCTGGTCCCCACCCGCGTCGGTCCTGGCACGGGGGAAGTCGTGTCAGGGCCGATGCAGGTGCGGGCCGGGCGGCAGGAGCAACCCCGCCGGTCCGTCGGTCAGGCGAGCAACCCCCTTTCCGGCTCGGCGTAGGCCGCCTCCTGGCGGGCCTCGTAGGCCTGCCACTCCGCGGCGTCCCAGATCTCCATGCGCAGGCCGATGCCGGTTATCACGATGTCCTTGGACAGCTGCGCGTACTCCCGCATCCGGGCCGGGATGGAGATCCGCCCCTGGGTATCCGGCTGCTGTTCGTCGGTATTGGCCAACATGTACCGCTGGTAGCCGCGCGCCCGTTCGTCGGTGATGGGTGCGTTGATGGCGGCTGCGGCGAACTCGGCGAATCCCTCGGGGGTGAAGACGAACAGGCAGTGGTCCTGCCCGCGTATCAACATCACGCCCCCGGCGAACTCCTTCCGGTAGCGCGCCGGCAACGTCACCCGCCCCTTGTCGTCCATCCGCGGCGTGTAGGTGCCGAAGAAGCCCTGGAGCATCTCGCACCTCCCGCCGGTCAGGAACCGCCGCACTGATCCGTTGCTGTGGTTCGCGGCTTCCCGGCCTGACGGGTCGGGGTCCGGCGTCCCAAGTAGCGCCACTCTACCCCACCTTCTGCCACCAGATGCCACCTCGACCCCCACTGGTGGGGGGTGTCGCGTCATCTGCGCACGTCAGACCGGTGGGAATGGTGGGCTGTCCGGCCTTCGTCCGGGCTTTCGTGCCCGGCGAGGAAGAAGCCAGCGGCGCATCCCGTGCGGACCGCAAACGCACGAAGAGGCGTCTGTGCAGGTCAGAGCACCGAGCAGCGACGCATCGGCGGATCGTTGCGCACTGCGGAGGCGGCGGTGGGGCATTGTGGGGCGGCGCGGTGGCGGCTGTGCCGACGGATTTCGGGTCGGGTTGCTCCCACACCTTCGATCGCGAGGGAATCGCGTCGACCTTCGGCTCGGGAATGCCAGGCATGCCGGTCCGCTCGGGTAACGTCCTGCCACACAGGCGACGCTGCCGGCACCGCGCGCAGACATGCTCCTCGAATTTGCAGGGAGCCAGCATCAGACAGCCCTCACGTAGACAAGGACCCTGCGCATGTCCGCTATGCCGAACGGACCCTCACCGAAGTTCACCAACGACATCGTGGTGATCGGCGGCGGTGGTCATGTTGGTCTACCGCTGGCAATCGCCTTTGCCGACCGGGGCGCGAGAGTCGTCATCTACGACATCAGCCAGCAGGCAGTCGACATGATCAACAACGGAGAGCTGCCGTTCGTCGAGCCGGGCGCCGAGGAACTGTTGAACAAGGGGCTGGCCGCCGGCCGGATCCTGGCTTCCACCGATCCTGCCGTGGTGGCCACCGCGGAGAACCTGGTCGTCGTCGTCGGAACTCCTGTCGATGAGCACCTCAACCCCGACCCGCGGGCGATTCCCCGGGCACTCGCGCAGTGCGCACCGTTCTTTCGGGACGGGCAATTGCTGGTCCTGCGTAGCACCGTGTACCCGGGCGTCACGGCGCTGGTCGAACGGATGATCAAAGAACTCGGCGTCGACATCGA
>JADGOY010000307.1 GCA_017882715.1 Nakamurella sp.
CCCGACACTGGACAACGGCTGGGGCCACCGTGGTATCAACCGGGGCAATCGGAAAAGCCTCAAGAAGGATGCGCACGAATTTGAGCACGGCTTCGCAGTAAGCAGAGAGACGTTCGTAACTGTCATCGCCAACTTGGTCGACGTCTACGAACGAGAGCGCCGCTTCTCGGCGACCCTCTGCTTGGATCGCCGACCAGGCATGGATTGACCGGCGAGGGTCCGAAGGCGATCTTCTCCGACGCGGTGGCCCGTGGTTGCACGGGCCGACAGGCGCTGCTTCCCGCCGACGTCACGACCCTGGAAGGGATGATCGCCGCTGGTTGTGAGGCTGCTGATCAGCGGTTGTGGGCACCGGCCTGGACGACCAAACCACCGCCCACATCCTTCGACACACCTTCGCCACCACCCTCCATCCGCGGCGGCACCGACCTCGTCATCGTCGCTGAGGCTCGCCGCGGCGTGGGCTGCTCGATCTGCACCGCGTGGTGGGTCCCGCTGGGACGGATGGCTGGACCGGCAGCGAGGGTCAAGGGATTGGGATGCCGGTGAGGTAGGTGTCTTGGTCGTTGGCGAAGGGTGCGTTCGGCGCGGATCCGGTGCAGATGGTGGGTGGGCTGCCGGGGCAGGTGAATTCGTCCGCGGTGCGGGTGTCCGACCAGATCGGGTAGGCGGTGTGGCCGGCGACGGTGAGGCCCGCGTAATCGCCGTAGAACTGGCCGGAGAACTGGGTGGGCGCCGGCATCGGCGAGGACGTGACACGGTGGTGTTCGAAGGTGGGGCGGTCGTGGGAGGCGGAGACGGTGATGTCGGAGTATCCGGTGGCGTTGTCGTCTCCGTAGGACCTGTCGTAGTAGGAGGCGACCAGGGTGCCGTCGGCGCCGAACGCGGCGGCTTGCCAGTATTGGTCCGTGGTGGACTGCTGGTTGCCGTCGGTGACAACCGGCAGTTGCCGTGGGTCGATGACGGTGCCGGAGAACGAGCCCCCGCGATCGGCGGACGCGCTGTAGAGAATGTCGTTGTTGCAGCCGCCGGTTTTGACCCCGGTGTAGATGTTGATGCCGTCGGCGGCGAACCCCGCCGGTGTGCAGCCGCGGTGCTCGTTGGAGTCGCGGTTGATGTAGGAGCCGAAGGTGACCACGACGCGGTTGGGGTTGGCCGGGTCGACGGCGCCGATGGGATAGTTGCTGGCGCGGAACACCGAGTTGCTGCTGGCGGCGGTTTCCGGGACGCAGGATCGGAAGGGGTCGGCGCCGGCGCCCTGGTAGGTGTCGCAGTCGGGTAGTTCGTAGTAGTCGGCGACCTTGATCGGCGCGGAGAACGAGGCACCGCCGTCGGTGGAGCGAGCGAGTAGTACCTGGTTGCGGTTGTCGGTTCCGGTGACGGTGTTGTTGAAGTTGTTGTAGACGACGTACAGGGTGCCGTCGGCGGCGGTGAATGGTTGAGAATCCTGGTTCTGGTTGCACCGGCCGTGCGGGGTGGGCAGGCCGATGGTGTTGCCGCAGAGGTCGCTGTCGGCGCTGACCAGGACGGGATCGGAGAAGGATTCTCCGTAGTCACCGGAGTAGGCCTCATAGATGTAACCGGTGCCGTCGTCGGCGAAGGTGGTCCAGGTCAGGTAGATGCGGTCGGTGTACGGGTTGCCGGGATGGTTGTCCACGGTCATCAGTTGCTTGTCGAGCAGGAAGTTTCCGGCACCCGCGGTGTCGGCGCGGGTCACCACCGGCCGGCCGGGGAAGTTGAACGACGCGCCGTTGCTGCCGGTGGAGCGGAACACGAACAGCCCGCTGGACTGATCGGGGTTCGGTGACGTGCCGGCGCCGCGGTTGAACGCCTGGCAGGACAGGTACGCGTTGCCTTTGGTGTCCCACGCCACCGACGTATCACCGGAGGACTGCCAGTATTCGCGGGCGGTGCCGCCGACGAAGTCACCGCGGACGAACCCGTTGGGGGTGGTGGTGTCCGCCCAGGTCCGGCCACGATTCAGCGAGTAGGACACCCCGCAGGTGCTGTCGCCGCGTCGGTAGTCGTTGTAGCTGGCGATCAGGTGGTCGGCGTTGTTCGGGTCCACGGCTACCCACGGCTCATTCTGCGACTGCCCACGGCCCTGCACGTCGCTGTCGGACTGGTTCAGGCAGTTCTGGTTGACCTTCACGTTCGACCCCTGCCGGACCGGGCAGCCGTTCGGGCCGGGGCGCTGCGGAACGCTGAGGACCGGTCTCGTCGGCGCCGCGGACCTGGCCGGCGCCTGGGCGCCGAGCTCGGTGCTGAGCAGACCGGACACGTGCCGTTTCTGGATGTCGTTGAGATTGTCGTAACCGAATGTTTGCGCCGTCGCGGCCGATGACCCGACGGTGACCAGAACACCGATAGCCAGGACGCAAACTCCCACGACACCTGTGATTCGACGGCGATTCGTCATAACGGAACCCCCTCATTCACAAGCGCGAAGGCAATACTCCAGCCATACCGGGCGTTAAACTGGGACGATCGGCATTCGCGGCGGCATCTAACACAGGCACGATAAGCCTCGGGTTCACCGCCCACAAGCCAGCGACCGGGTCAAATCAACAGCTATCCCAATTAAATTGAACGGGCGTGGCCGGTGCAGCATCGGAAAATTCGGGCGCCGCGGGAGCCTGGCGCCCACCGAATCGCATCGACGCATCCCCCTTCGCCGCGGCACCCCGAAACTCCGCACTCGGCACCACGCCAGATGGTCATCTCATGGTGACGCGACTTCGTCGCAGCCCGCCACAGCAGGTGGCCCAGGTTGCCCGGCGCCGGCGTCGACCGGCCGTGGACCAGCAGGGATGGATGTCAGCGTCGCCATGGATCCGATTCATTGCGGCCTGACAAGTGGGAGTGAATGGGCGAATATTCCAGCAACCTGGGGGATCGAGGTTGTGGTCATCCGACTCCCACGACGTCTCGAAGAAGATGAGTTAATCGAAAGTGCGCCGCGTAAGCCGTCGGCTTGAGCAAGCGCAGAGATTCGCAGGATGATGCCTTTCTCCAACCGCCCGCGAGCCGCGAGCCGACGTGGTTAGTCGGTATAGCGGCGGCGGTTCCATGAGCATCGCTCTTGTGATGGCCTGAATGTCACGCCGGCCTGGAAGCGGCATAGGTGCGCGCGGACAAGGTCACCCGGATCTCGTCCAGGTCCCGCGGGTCGTACCGGACCGTCACCTGCTACCCCACGTAGGCCGCCAAGGTCAGATCCAGATAGCGCCCCCGTGACAGCGGATGGAGAGCGGGACAAACCGTGGGAGGTTACGCGGCCAGGTGCTCTTGATCGGTTGTGTGGGTCAAGTCGGGGTACCAGCGCCGGTAGTCGTCGGTGAGGGTGTCGTTGAGGACCCGGGTGCGGATCCGGAGTAGTAGGTGCGCGCCGCGGGGCTCCACCGCATCTGCTGCTTCTTGACCATGCGCTTGCTGATGACCTGGTTGACCGCGGATTCCACGAACGAGGTGGAGATGGCCTCGCCGGCAAGACGGCGCTCCCCGTAGTTCGGGATGGCCGAGGCGGTGGCGGCGAGGTAGCCGCCGAACTCGCGGACCGCCTTGGCCAGCTTGCCCGACTCGACGACGGTGTCGGTGTCGGTGAGGTCGGCGGTGAGGTCGTCGACGGTTTGCCGGGCACGGAAGACGTTGCCGTGCCACAGGAACCACTTCACTCGTTGCAGCTCCTGGGCGATATTGACGGACCTTTCGGGTGGGCAGCGCAGGCCTTTGGCCAGCTGGGTCAGCACGGTGATCCGCATCGTGAGGTGGAACCAGTCCAGCAGGTGCTCGGCCTGCGGATTGAGGTAGCGGGGCAGGTCGCGGATG
>JADGOY010000308.1 GCA_017882715.1 Nakamurella sp.
CCGGTGTCCGAGGCGAACACCATGATCAGAAACGCCATGATCCGGTAAGCGCCGTCCGGTGGCGCCAGCATCATGGTCGCGAAACTGGCCAGCAGCCCCAGGTAGACGGTGAAGAAGATCGATGCCGAGACGTCCACAAGGCATCCGGCCGACCCGCGGCCGAACCGCCACGCCATGCAGGCCAGCGCGGTGAACGCGACCCCGAGCGCCTGGGCGTCATGACCGTACGGCCAGGCCAGCGCCACGATCGCGACAGACCCCACCGCGACCGGGATCCAGCTGATCGCGATGCCGCGCGCGGTGCGCAGCGTGTGTTGCAGCTCCCAGATGGACGCGGCCACCGCAGCCACGATGATGATCATGAATGTCTGCCGGTAGGTCAGCAGCGAGGCGATGATCACCGCTCCGAGGCCGAGTCCCACCGCCAGCGCCATCGGCAGGTTGCGACCCGCGCGGGAAACGTTCTCCACAGGTGGGTCCGGCGGATCACCCGGTCCGGAGCCTGATTCCTGGGAACCCATCAGACTTCGAGGAGCTCGGCTTCCTTGTGTTTGACCAGGTCGTCGATCTGGCCGACGTACTGATCGGTGAGCGACTGCAGTTCCTTCTCGGCGCGGGTGACGTCGTCCTCGCCGACCTCGCCGTCCTTGGCGAGGCGATCCAACGCGTCCTTGCCGCGCCGGCGAATGTTGCGGATCGCCACCTTCGCCTCTTCGCCCTTGTGCCGCGCCGTCTTTCCCAGCTCCCGCCGGCGTTGCTCGGTCAGCTGCGGGAACACCACCCGGATGACGATGCCGTCGGTGCCGGGGTTGACGCCGAGATCCGAGTCACGGATCGCCTTCTCGACGGCATGCAGCTGGCTGGAGTCATACGGTTTGATGACGGCCATCCGCGCCTCCGGAATGTTGATGGAGGCCATCTGGGTGAGCGGGGTGGGCGCGCCGTAGTAGTCGATGACGATGCGGCCGAACATGTTCGGATTGGCCCGGCCGGTGCGCAGAGTGGCCAGGTCCTCCTTGGCCGCCGACACCGCCTTCTCCATCTTCTCCTCGGCGTCGAAGAGCGTCTCGTCGATCATGTGTAGCGCCTTTCGGGCTCGGAGCGGGGGGGCGTGTACACCAGGGTGCCGATGCTGACCCCATGCACAGCCTTGCCGATGTTGCCGTTGACCAGCAGGTTGAACACGATGATCGGCATGTCGTTGTCCATGCACAGGCTGAACGCGGTCGCATCGGCGACCTGCAGGCCTCGCTCCAGGACCTCGCGATGGGTGATCTCGGTGAACATCTTCGCCTCCGGGACCACCCGCGGGTCAGCGTCGTAGACGCCCTCGACGGCCTTGGCCATCAGCACCACCTCGGCGCCGATCTCCAGCGCCCGCTGCGCGGCGGTGGTGTCGGTGGAGAAGTAGGGCATGCCCACGCCGGCGCCGAAGATCACCACCCGACCCTTTTCCAGATGCCGCTGGGCGCGCCGCGGAATGTAGGGCTCCGCGACCTGGCCCATGGTGATCGCGGTCTGCACCCTGGTGTCCAGCTGGTGCTCGCGCTCCAGGAAATCCTGCAGCGCGAGGCAGTTCATCACCGTGCCCAGCATGCCCATGTAGTCGGCGCGGGCCCGGTCCATGCCACGTTCGTGCAGCTGGGCGCCGCGGAAGAAATTGCCGCCGCCGATCACCACCGCGACCTGGATTCCGTCGGCAGCCACCTCGGCGATCTGATCGGCGACGGTGGACACCACGTCCGGGTCGACGCCGACCTCTCCACCGCCGAACATCTCACCGCCCAGCTTGAGCACGACGCGCTTGAAGTGCCGCCTCGGATACACGTCCGTCATGCCATCTCCGCCCTGATGCGCCGCGCTGTCAGCCGCCCCGCTGTGGTGCGCCCAGCCCTCCCGCAGGCATACCACCGGGGCCGGTGCCGTGCGCACCGGCCCCAGCGTGGCCGCACTCGGTGTCTCAGGCTGTGCCGACCTCGAACCGGCTGAACGCGGCGACGGTGACGCCGGCGTCGTCGAGCAGCTTGCCGACGTTCTTCTTGGAGTCCAGCACCGACGACTGCTCAGTGAGCACGACGTCCTTGAAGAACCCGTTCACCCTGCCCTCGATGATCTTGGGCAGCGCCGCTTCCGGCTTGCCCTCCTCGCGCGCGGTCGCCTCTGCGATGCGCTTCTCGGACTCCACGATCTCGGCCGGGACCGCGTCCCGGGAGACGTACCGGGCCTTCAGCGACGCGATCTGCATGGCCGCGCCGCGTGCCGCCTCGAAATTGTCGCCGCTGTACTGCACCAGCACGCCGATGGCCGGGGGCAGGTCGGCGGACCGCTTGTGCAGGTAGACGGCGGTGTTGCCGTCGTACTTGACGACGCGACGCAGCTCGAGCTTCTCGCCGATCTTGGCCGACAGGGTGTTGATCGCGTCGGCCACGGTCTCGGAGTCCAGCTTGGCGCCCAACACCTCTTCGACGCTTCCGCCGGTCACCTCGAGCGAGGCGGCCACGGTGACGATCCGCTCGGCCAACTGCTGGAACTCGTCGTTCTTGGCGACGAAGTCCGTCTCGCAGTCCAGCTCGATGAGCGCACCACCGGCGGAGGCCACCAGCCCGTTGGCCGTCGTCCGTTCGGCACGCTTGCCGATGTCCTTGGCACCCTTGATGCGCAGGAACTCGACAGCCTTGTCGAAATCGCCGTCGTTCTCGTCGAGAGCCCTCTTACAGTCCATCATCCCGGCCCCGGTCAATTCCCGGAGCCGCTTGACGTCAGCGGCGCTGAAGTTCGCCATGATCGGCGCTGTCCTTGTCTTCTCGGTCGTGTCGAATTGTCGGTCTTGTCGAATTGTCGAAACCCGGGACTTGCAGGCTCTGCGGAATCACCGTCGAGAGGTTGCAGTCCTGGAACTCGTGGAGATCAAGGACAACAGTTCCGGGCTCAGTTCAGGTCGCTGCCGGGAGCCGCGGCGCCGACCTGCTCGTTGGGGACGATCTCGGTGATCCCCTCGGCGGCGTCGGCCTGGACCTCGAGGAGCGCCTCGGCACCGGCCTCGGTCTCGGCAACGGCATCGACAGGAGGGGCCTCGACGGGTGCGGCCTCGGCAGCGCCGCTGGCAAGCAGCTCGCGTTCCCACTCGGCGAGGGGCTCCTCGGTGGAGGAGCTTCCGGACAGGCCACCGCTGCGGGCCAGCAGTCCCTCGGCGACCGCTTCCGCGACGACCTTGGTCAGCAGCGCGGCGGAACGGATCGCATCGTCGTTGCCCGGCACCGGGTAGTCGACCTCGTCCGGATCGCAGTTGGTGTCCAGCACCGCGACCACCGGGATGTTCAGCTTGCGGGCCTCACCGACGGCGATGTGCTCCTTCTTGGTGTCCACGATCCACACCGCGGAGGGGATCCTGGCCATGTCCCGGATGCCGCCGAGCGTCTTGGCCAGCTTGTCCTTCTCGCGGGTCAGCAGCAGCACTTCCTTCTTGGTGCGGCCGGCGAACTCGCCGCTGGTCTCCATCGCCTCGAGGTCCTTGAGGCGCTGCAGGCGCTTGTGCACGGTCTGGAAGTTGGTGAGCATGCCACCGAGCCAGCGCTGGTTGACGTATGGCATGGAGACGCGGGTCGCCTGCTCGGCGATCGCCTCCTGGGCCTGGCGTTTGGTGCCGATGAACAGCACCGTGCCGCCGTGGGCCACGGTCTCGCGGATGAACTCGTAGGCACGGTCGACGTACTGCAGGGTCTGCTGCAGGTCGATGATGTAGATGCCGTTGCGCTCGGTGAAGATGAACCGCTTCATCTTCGGGTTCCAGCGCCTGGTTTGGTGTCCGAAATGGACA
>JADGOY010000017.1 GCA_017882715.1 Nakamurella sp.
CGCCGTCCCTGCCCGATCGATCCAGGGGAGCCGCGGAACTCTCGGTACCCGGCCGCCGAGGGGCTGGTGAAACTCGAGCCTGGAATCCGGCGCGGCACAGATGTTGGTCCATGGCTATGTCAAGCGGTAGATACGTGACCCGGAACCATCGCAGAAAGAGGCAGTCATGCCCTCGACCACCGCCCAACTCTGGCACGCCGCGTACGACGCGGGTGTGCCGACCGAGATCGACGATTTCCGTGTGCCTTTGCCGCGCCTGCTCGACGACGCGGCGGCTCGGTACCCCGCGCGGTCCTGCACGACCTTCAACTCACAGACGCTGAACTACGGGCAGGTCAGCGCGTCGGCCGACCGGTTCGCGGGTGGTCTGCGCGGTCTGGGCGTCGGCGCGGGGGACCGGGTCGCGCTGCTGCTACCCAACTGCCCGCCGTTCGTCATCGGCTGTTACGGAGCGCTGAAAGCGGGCGCGGTCGTGGTCCCGATGAACCCGCTGTGCACAGCGCCGGAACTCACCGGGTACCTGCGCGAGTCGGGCGCGGTCGCGATCGTCACGGTGCCACCGCTGCTGGGCCTGGTCGCACCGCAGCTGGGGCACGGCCCGCTGCGGCACGTCATCGTCGCCGGGGGCGCGCAGCCGGACACCGGTGCGGACGGCACGGTGGTCGCGTTCGAGGCGCTGCTGGGTTCCGCACCCGCCGCTGCCGAGAAGGTGGACCCCGGCGGGGTGGCGCTGCTGATGTTCACCGGCGGCACCACCGGGGCGCCCAAGGCGATCATGCTCTCGCACGCCCAGTGCGTCGCGCACGCAAAGCAGGCCGCCGCGTGGGGGCGCATCGACGCGGACGACCGCTTCCTCGCCGTGCTGCCACTGTTCCACGGGTTCGGCATGAGCATAACCATGAACGTCCCGCTGCTGGCCGGTGCGGAGATCGTGCTCCTGCCGCGGTTCCAGCCGGCCGAGGTCCTGGACGCCATCGAGCGGTACCGACCGACCCTCCTGATCGGCGTGCCGACCATGTTCGCCGCGCTCACCGCCGAGCCGGACCTGGCCGCGCGGGATCTGACGAGCATCCAGGGGGTGTTCGTCGGGGCGGCGCCGCTGACCCGGGCGATCAAAGACGGATTCGAGGCCGCCACCGGCGCCCGCATGATCGAGGGCTACGGGCTGACCGAGGCGGTCACCGCCGTGATGGCCAACCCCTATCACGGGGTGCACAAGCTCGGCAGCGTCGGTGTGCCGTTCCCAGGTGTCGACGCAAGGATCGTGAGCCTCGATGGCGGACGGGACCTGCCGCCCGGCGAGCAGGGCGAGATCGTGCTGCGTTCCCCGACGGTGATGATCGGCTACGCCGGCGACCCGGACACGACGGCCCGAACCATCCGGGACGGCTGGCTGTACACCGGCGATGTCGGGTGGATGGACCAGGACGGGTACTTCTATGTCACCGACCGGATCAAGGAAATGATCATCACCGGTGGGTTCAACGTCTTTCCCCGCGAGGTCGACAAGGTGTTGGAGCAGCATCCGGATGTCCGGTTGGCGGCCGTGATCGGGGTGCCCGACCCCCGCAGCGGCGAACGGATCAGGGCGTACGTCGTTCTCCGGCCGGGCGCGACCCTCACCGCCGACGAACTCGTCGCGTACGCGCGGGAGAACCTGGTGCCGTACAAGGTCCCGTCGGAGATCGTGTTCCGGACGGAGTTGCCGATGACCTTCATCGGGAAGGTCGCGCGGCGCGAACTGCAGGACGGGGCCGGGCACGACGATCCGGTCCACGACGGGTCATGAGGGGCGAGCAGGGCGTGGCCTGACGTGCCGAGCGGGACATGGTCTGCCACGTGCCCCGGGCAGGGAGTCGAAATCCAGGTCACGCCGAGGCGCTGGCCACGGGCACTCCGACTCCCGTCACGTGGTCGAAGTGACCGTGGCTGAACACGATTGCCTCGAACGTTCGGGCGTGATGCCGAGCCGGTCGAGATTGCCGATCAGCATGTGCCGAATCACGTCGACCGCGCGTCGGCCTGTTCTCCTGCCCCGGCTGGAGTGGGCTGTATCTATCTATGGGCGTTTCTCTGTCATCTGTTGGGTACAAGCGGACGTTCGCGCTGCTCAAAGAGGAGTAATGATGACGCAACCTCAACGGCACGGCACTCGAGGTCGGTACGGCGATCGCGTGCGCTTCGACGTCAATCGTCAAGACGCCGGCGTCATCTTCCTTCCGGCCTCTCGGCTGGGCGACCGCCGCCGTGGGCATGCTGCTGGTCGTCGTGGGAATCGTGCTGCACATCGTTGCCACATCCAGGCGCAAGCGAGTCGACCAGGAACTCCCGGTGCCGTATCCGTGTGGCAGGTGCCGGGCCAGTGGAGAGGGTGAGATGAGCTTCAACATCGGCTCCCAGAACGGCGGCGTCATCAACAACGTGGGCGGTGACCAGCGGATCGCCGGTGGCCAACACGGCAACGTCGTCGTGGGCCACGAACAGGCCCGACGGGCTGCGCGTGACCTGCGGGTCGGGCTGACACGTACACCATTGGGCCAGACCGAGGCAGCACAGGCGCACGCTCGGGTCGACGAGGTCGACACCGAAATGCGGTCACCGAAACCCGACCGCTCACGCATCGCGCGGGCTGACCGAGCTACTCGTCACTGCCGGGCACCTGTCGACAGCCGGCGCGGCCCTGGTGGGCCCGCTGCGCACGCTCGGCAGCTGGCTGGGGGCACTTGGGGAGCCTCTGCTTCATCTGCTCCCGGTGCTCGCCTGAGCCGAACGGAGTGGTCCGCGGACTCAGTCGAACCTCCTGAGCCAAACCCGAAGATCCTCAACCGCTTGCGCACCAGGGCGTCCCGTAAGACCCGTCCGGTGGAGAGTCCCGTTCAGGAGGCCACCCGGGATAGTTTGATGACGGTTCACGCCAGCGTCGTCGGAACTCCCAGGTACTGGCCATACCGTTGGACCGCAACGCGCAGTGCGGTGGTTTCGCGTCGGTTCATGGCACGGCGCAGCGACGTCTCGATCACCGCTTCACCCCTGCCGAGTCGGTGCCGCCAGTGCCCGGCCAGGGTGCCGTCGACCAGGATGGTGTGCAGGTAGGGCGATGCGGCATCGACGGGCGAGTACGCGGCACCGCCGCTGAGCAGGCCTCGGCTCTCGCTGTAGGACATCACGACCTCGTCATACGCCTGCACGAGATCCACTCTCGGCGAATCGATCTCGTCCACTGGAACATCCACGGCCGCCGCGGCCAAGTACAACTCCAGCCCGTCTACGGTGACGCACTCGAGTTCCGATTGCACCCGGGCAAGGGCCCGCCGGGCCTGGGTCAGCGTCAGGCTGGCCCAGGTGGCCAGGTCCCTGACGGAGGCCGGACCGCGGGTGGCGAAGAACCGTCGGGCCAATTCGGCCAGTGCTTGTTCCGCGTCGAATCCCGCGTCAGGGGGCACCCGCTCGTCGAAAGCCGCGTACGTCTGCTGCTTGCCCCTCGGCTCACCGCTGATCAGCACCTCGTCGAACTCGGCGCGCATCATGATGTTTCCGAGCCGCTGGGCTGGAGCCGGGATGCGGGCGGCCTGCAGCGCCGAGGAGAGTTCGGCGCGGGTGTGGTGGTGACCGTCGCCGACCGCGTCGGCAAGCACCGCGTTGGTCCGGGCGAATACCGCATCGTCCAATCCCAGCTGACGGTCGTAGTATGCCGACAGCCTCTTCAGCCGTGGCGCCGACAGCCGCAACAGCCAGCGGACGTCCGCCGGACACACGAAATGCCATGTGGTGCGCAGCATATGGGTGCGCAGCAGCAGGCCGTCGGCGAAGGCCCGGTCCATCGCGGCCTTGCCCACCGGGCGGGCCGAGCCGGCACGAGGGGAGGTGCGCTGGGCGACGGACCACAGCGCGTAGCCGAATTCCTGCGCCTGCATTCCGGCCAGAGACCGCACGACAGAAGGGATGTCGCCCAGCCCGGCGCCGTTCAGCCCCTGATTCGACATCCGCAACTCGATGGCTCGGCGGCCGTCCAGTGCTGCCATGGCACTCCCTGCGGTCGTGGTCGTGTGCAGAGCAGCATCTCCGGGGCATCGCCCGCGACCGGACAGCCCGCCCGCCACGGATGAGATCGGCGTCGAAGGGTCACGGTCCCGAATGGTCGGGATCCTTGACCGTGCAGTCTTCCTGTTCGACCCGTCCACGAGTTGACGGCTGGCCTGCCGAGCGGGTCGCGTCACGCCGCTGCCCGCTTGACCCAGCGCGTCAGAACCGCGGGTGGTCTCCGCACAGGGTGACCCGGTCGGTCCGATCCCCGGAGGGCTCGACGGTGCCCAGCACCACCGACCACAGATGGCGGGCGGTCAGCACCGCCCTCGCCCGGTCGACGTCCTCGGCCGGCAGCACCGCCACCATCCCGATGCCCATGTTGAAGGCCTTTTCCATCTCCTCCCGAGCCACCCGCCCGTGGCTGGCGATGTAGCCGAACACCGGCAGCGGGCTCCAGGCCCGCCGATCCAGCGCCGCCGTCAAACCGTCGGGGATGACGCGCGCCAGGTTGCCCGCCAGCCCGCCTCCGGTGATGTGCGCGTAGGCGTGGGCATCGGTCTCACGCGCCAGCGCAAGACAATCCAAGGCGTAGATCCGGCAGGGCTCGAGCAGTTCCTCCCCGAGAGTGCGGCCGAACTCCTCGACGTGGCCGTCCAGCGGGAGCCGCGCGATGTCCAGCAGCACGTGCCGGACCAGCGAGTAGCCGTTCGAATGGATCCCGGAGGAGCCCATGCCCAGCACCACGTCACCCGGGCGGACGCGGTCCGGTCCGAGGATCGAGTCGGCCTCCACCACACCGACCGCAGTCGCGGCCAGGTCGTAGTCCTCGCGTGCCATCAGGCCGGGATGTTCGGCGGTCTCCCCACCGACCAGAGCGCAGCCGGCCCGCATGCAGCCCTCGGCGATACCGGAGACGATCGAGGCGATCCGTTGCGGCTCGAGCTTTCCGCAGGCGATGTAATCCTGCAGGAAGAGCGGCTCGGCACCGCAGGCGACCAGATCGTCCGCGACCATGGCGACCAGGTCGATCCCGATGGTGTCGTGCACGTCCATGGCCTGCGCGATGGCGGATTTGGTGCCGACGCCGTCGGTGGAGGAGGCGAGCACCGGGTCCCGGAACCGGTGCACCGGCAACCGGAACAACGCCGCGAAACCCCCGATTCCGCCGATCACCTCGGAGCGGCGGGTCTTCTGGGTGTGCGGCTTCATCAGGTCGACGGCGGCCTCACCGGCTGCGATGGACACTCCGGAGCCGGCATAGGTGGCCCCGGAACCGATCGGATGGCGTGCGGTGGTCATCGAGCGTCCTGTCTCATGGTCTGGTCAGCGCGTCCTCGGCGCCATAGGCCCCCGCGATCACCGGCGTCGCGGGGCCCGCGATGCCCCGGAACAGCGGATCTGGGACCCCCCGCGCGATGCCTTCGAGCACGTGCTTGCCGATCTGGTCCGGGATGGGAATCGGATAGTCGCCGGTGAAGCACGCGGTGCACAGCCGGTTGCGGGGCTGTTCGGTGGAGGACACCAGCGCCTCCAGCGACACGTACCCGAGGGTGTCGGCGCCGATCGACCGGCGGACCGCCTCGACGTCACCGGCGTTGGCGATCAACTCGGCCCGAGAGGCGAAGTCGATCCCGTAGAAGCACGGCCAGCGCACCGGTGGCGACGCGATGCGGACGTGCACCTCCAGGGCGCCCGATTCCCGCAGCATCCGCACCAGCGCGCGCTGAGTGTTACCGCGGACGATCGAATCGTCCACCACCACCAGCCGCTTGCCGCGGATGACGTCACGCAGTGGGTTCAGCTTGAGCCGGATGCCCAGCTGCCGGATGGTCTGCGAGGGCTGGATGAAGGTGCGGCCGACGTAAGCGTTCTTCACCAGACCCTGGCCGTAGGGGATCCCGGATGCCTGCGCGAATCCGATCGCCGCCGGCGTGCCCGATTCCGGTGTCGGGATCACCAGGTCTGCCTCGACCGGGAACTCGGCCGCCAGCCGCCGGCCGATCTCGACCCGGGTGGCCTGCACTCCGCGGCCGGAAATGGTGGTGTCGGGGCGGGCCAGATAGACGTATTCGAAAACGCAGCCTTTGGGCGTGGGTGGGGCGAAGTGCTCGCTCCGCAGGCCGTCCGCGTCGATCGCCAGCAACTCGCCCGGCTCGACCTCGCGCACGAACGAGGCCCCGACGATGTCCAGTGCCGCGGTCTCGGATGCGATCACCCAGCCGCGATCGAGCCGGCCGAGCACCAGCGGGCGGACCCCGTGCGGGTCACGGGCGGCGTAGAGGGTGTGCTCGTCGCAGAAGACCAAGCAGAAGGCGCCCTCCAGGGTCGGCAGCAACTCCATCGCGGCCTGCTCCAGACCCGAGTCGGCGGACTTGGCCGCCAGCAGCCGGGTGATCACGTCCGAGTCGGTGGTGCACTTGGCGCGACCCCCCTTGCCCGGCAGGGCAACGATCTTCGCTTCCAGCTCGACGGTGTTCACCAGATTGCCGTTGTGGCCCAACGCGATCCCGGATCCGACGTCGGTGATCGCGAATGTCGGCTGGGCGTTCTCCCAGGTGGTGGAGCCGGTGGTGGAATAGCGACAGTGCCCGACCGCGATGTGTCCGTTCAGCGACGAGAGTGTCTGCTCATCGAACACCTGGGAGACCAGGCCCAGGTCCTTGAACACCACGATCTGCGACCCGTCGGCGACGGCGATGCCGGCGGCCTCCTGGCCGCGGTGCTGCAGTGCGTACAGACCGTAGTAGGTCAGCTTGGCGACTTCCTCCCCCGGCGCCCAGACACCGAACACGCCGCACTCTTCCCGGGGCCCAGGGTCGTCCTGTATGTCCAGTTCCGCATTCGGCGCCTGCGTGTGGCGGCGCGGCGTGATCGGAAGAAGCTGGGGGTAGGAGTGTGTCGGGGTTGGTGTCGAACCAGTACCCACGTAACCGTGCTCCTCTGCGAGCGAATCATGCCAGGGGATGAGCCGGTACTCCACTGTACCTGCTCCGCGGTGCGCCACGATCGATCTCACCCGACAGAGCGTGCTACCAAAGCGCGGCACGGTGCGCGGTCGTGCGAACCGGTGGTGCGGGACCGGAGCTGGCTGTGCGCGACCCGAAGGCGGCTTTGGTCAGGGCAGATAACCGGACACAGATAGCCGGACACAGATAGCCGGACACGTAGCTCAACCAGCAGGGGCCGGGCTTGCCGCGAACCGCTCCCGTCGTGCCCGCTCCCCGTCGTGCCCAGTTGCCTCGTCCGGTTGCCTTCGGACCCGGTTGCAGCGGGCCAGGCGGTCAACTCGCGGTCGGGTCCGGCATCGGAAGCAGAGCCGACAGGTCGGCGCGGGTCCCGCTGGCCACCACCCGGCCGTCGGCCACCGCGTCGGCCCAGTTCAGCCGGCCGGCGACCAACGCCAGCCAGGTCGGGCCGTCCGTCTCCACCACGTTGGGTGGGGTGCCACGAGTGTGGGTCGGGCCGGACAGCGCCTGGACGGCCGAGTACGGAGGTACCCGGATTTCGACCGACCGGCCGGGGTGGGTCTGTGCCAGCCAGGCCAGGGTGACCCGGACCGCCGGTCCGAGCTGCAGCTGGTCGAGAGGACCCGCTGCGGCAGTGATCGCGACGGACACCTGCCGGGGGGTGACGGCGCGGCGGGGCATGACCGATGACTGTAGATCGCGGATCGGGTTTCACGGCGAGGCGGTGGCTGATCCTCATCTCCGGAGGAGGACCGGACGCGTCGTGTGCTCGGTGTCGGCGGAGGGCCGGTTCCTGACGAATGCCCGCGAGCCGGCATTCGTGGACAACGCGGCGGCCGGACTGTGGACCCGTCAGGCTCCCAGGCTGTTCCGGATACTCGAAGTGTGACCTCCCGACAACACGCGACCAGCCCACCAGGCGCACACCTCACCGCCACGGCCAGCCCTCAGCATCCGACCGCCGCCGTCCTGGTCCTGCACGGTGGGGCCTCGGACTCACGGATGAAAGTGGCGCCGCTGAGCCTGGCGGTGCTCCGGTTGATGCCGGTCGCACGCGCGGTGGCCCGTCACGTGCCGGAGGTCGCGGTCTATCGGCTGCGGTTCTCTGTGCGCGGCTGGAACGGTGACGGCGCGGGCGTGCTCTCGGACACGCGATGGGCGCTGGCCCAGATCGCCGGCTGGCAGCCAGGATTGCAGGTCGTGCTGGTCGGTCATTCACTCGGCGGGCGGGTGGCCCTGCGTCTCGCGGCGGCGCAGGGCGTCGCAGGCGCGGTCGGGCTGGCACCATGGGCCGATTCGACCGATCCCGTCGACCATCTGGCAGGTGTTCCGCTGGCCATCGTCCAGGGCACCCGGGACCGGGTGATTCCGGAGCCGAGCACCCGAGCGTGGTTGGCCGGGGCCGAAAGGACGGGTGCGGTGATCAGTTCGACGCTGATCAACGGTGGCGGTCACGCCATGCTGCGGCATTGCCGGCAATGGCATCGACTCGCCGCGGCGGGCGTGCGGACCGTACTGACGAACGCGGCCCCACAGTCGTCGACACCGGATCACGCCGCGCAACAACCAGTCACCCCGCGACCCGGCTCCTAGCCTTTCTGGCACCTGGGAACCCCGCAGGACCCGTGGCATCCGATCACCCTGGGATACGCCCCCGGGGGCGGACGACCTCCCCGACGACCCAGCAGAGCCGGATCGTGTGGACCATCTGGCCGGCTTGATTTCCTTTTCGGTCTCGAGGACACCGATCAGGCGGCCGCCGCCGCGAGCCGCAAGGAACCGGATGGCATGCGGTACAGCTTCGATGTCACCGATCTGGTCGACCGGCTACGGGCCGGGGGCAGCTGGCAGGCGGACACCGTGCGGGTGTCCCTGCTGCCCATTGCGCCGGATGACGAACCTGAGCCGCCGGCCGTCGACGCGACCGCGCCGGTCAGGGTGGGTACGTTCAACCTCTACCAGGGGTAGCCCGACCACATGCACGACTTCGGTCGACGGCGTGCCCTGCAACAGCAACAGGGCTTGACCCAGGGACCGGGCTTGACCCTGGGACATAGGTGTCCACCCGTGTCGCTTCTCGGCCGAGTCAGCGCTACGGATCCCAGGACGCGTCGCCGACGACGACCGAGCAGGTTGGCCAGCCGCCCGCAGACGCTGCCGATCGTCGCCACCGTGCTGGCGTGGGCCGTGCTCGTGGTCAGCCACAGCGCGGTCACCGGCTCCGACCACAGTGGCGCGTCCGATGCAGCGCACGGCAGCGTCTTCACCCCCGCCGGGATCGGCCACGTGGCCGCCATGACGGTTGCCATGATGGCCACATTTGCCCTGTCCGGCGTGCGCACTGCCGCGTTCAACAGCTTGTGGTGGCGGGCGGGTCGGGCCGCGGCGGTCTTCCTGACCGCGTTCTTGCTGACCTGGACGGTGATCGCGCTCTGCCTGGCCGCCGTGGCGACGGCGTGGACGACATGGCTGGGTTCGGCGACGATCGGGACCGCCGCGTTGCTCGCGGTGTGCGCGCTCGCCCAACTCGATCCGACCCGGCCGGAACGGGCGAAACGCTGCGACCGGCCGATGCGTCTGCGAGCCGGAGGACCGGATGCGGACGTGGACTGCGCCCGCTACGGGGTGTCGACGGCCTGCCGGCACGTCCGGTTCTGCGCGCTACCGATGCTCGCCATGCTCGCGTTGCCCGGCCACCTGTTGATGATGGCCGCGGTGACGGTGCTCGCCCTCGCCGACCGCGTCACCGACGGGCGCCGTCGGTTGGTCATCGCGGCGGCTTACACAGCGCTCGCCGTCGCGCTGCTGTTGTCGTGGCGCTGAGACCTCACCGCGGGAGAAGGTCCTCCGAGAGTTCGTCGAACAACCCGATGTCGCATCTTCGGTGGCACGACGCGATCGACTCTGCGGCCACAGGAAAGTCCTGTTCACCCGAACAGAGCGGGAAGTGTCCCCTCCCAGGCAGTTCGCAGCTCGGCCAGCGACAACCGGGTCACGCCCTGGATGTCCAGCGCCTGCTCGTCGAGGCTGCCGTGGGCGGAGGCGTTGCCTGCGTCCACGACACCGACCTTCACCCACGGCTGGCGCCGCACGGTGCACATCTCGGTGAAGCGGAGTTCCTCGGTACGCGGGACCGCCACCACGACCCTGGCGGTCGACTCGGAAAACAACAGGACGAACGGGTCGGTGATTCCGGGACCCTCGGGTAAGAGGATCCGCGCACCGGTCTGCCCGGACAGGCACATCTCGACCAGCGCCTGCGCGAGGCCGCCCTCGGACAGGTCGTGGGCGGCGGAGATCATGCCGTCCCGGGAACCGGCGATCAGCACGTCACCGAGCAACTTCTCCGCCGCCAGGTCGACGACCGGTGGTTTGCCGCCCAGGTGACCGTGCACGACCGACGCCCACTCCGAACCGTCGAACTCATCGCGGGTCTCGCCGAGCAGCAACAAGGTTTCGCCGGTGTCCTGACCGATGCCGGTGATCGTCCGGCGCCGCACGTCATCGATCACCCCGAGCACCCCCACCACCGGGGTGGGCAGGATGTTGACCCCGCCGGTCTGGTTGTACAGGCTGACATTGCCTCCGGTGACCGGGATCCCGAGGGTGGCGCAGCCGTCGGCCAGGCCGCGGACGGCCTGGGAGAACTGCCACATCACCGACGGATCCTCCGGGGAACCGAAGTTCAGGCAATTGGTCACCCCGGCCGGTGCGGCTCCGGTGGTCACGACGTTCCGGTACGCCTCGGCCAGCGCAAGCTGCGCACCGGCATAAGGGTCGAGCAGCGTGTACCGGCCGTTGCAGTCGGTCGCCATCGCCAAGCCGCGTTCCGGAACCATTGCGTCATCAGCGTTCTCGGTCACCCGGACGATCCCCGCGTCCGCGGGTTGGGCGAGAACCGTGTTGCCGCGGACATAACGGTCGTACTGATCGGTCACCCATGATCGCGAACACAGGTTCGGTGAGGCGATCATTTGCAGGATCAGCCTGCCCAGCTGCTCGACGTCCGGGCGCGGCAGGGCTCCAGAAGTATTGGCCTGCAGCGCATCCTGCCAGTCGGGGCGAGCGACGGGACGTTCGTACACCGGGCCCTGGTGGGCGACCGTCCGGGGCGGCACGTCGACGACGGTCTCGCCGTGGAAATCGATGACCAGCCGACCGGTGTCGGTGACCTCGCCGATGACGTCGGCCTGCACCTCCCACTTGCCGCAGACCGCGAGGAAGTCCTCGACCTTGTCCGGGGCGACGACCGCGCACATCCGCTCCTGCGATTCGCTGGACAGGATCTCGGCGGGCGTCATGCCGTCCGCGCGCAGCGGCACCGCGTCCAGCACGACGTGCATCCCGCCGCTGCCGGCGGAGGCGAGTTCCGATGTGGCGCAGGACAATCCAGCGCCGCCGAGGTCCTGGATGCCGACCACCAGGCCGGCCGCGAAGACCTCGAGGGTGCACTCGATGAGCACCTTCTCTGCGAACGGGTCGCCGACCTGCACCGACGGCAGTTTCTTGCGCACGCCGCCCTGCCCGCCGGCGCCGCCTTCGCCGGCGAACGTGTCCGAGGCGAGGACGGACACCCCGCCGATCCCGTCGAGCCCGGTGCGCGATCCGTACAGGATGACCTTGTTGCCGGTGCCGGTGGCGTGCGCGGTGTGCAGATCAGCGCTGCGCAGCACCCCGATACATGCGGCGTTGACCAGCGGGTTCCCGGCGTAGGACGGATCGAAGATCACCTCGCCGCCGATGTTGGGCAGCCCCAACGAGTTTCCGTATCCGGAAACGCCGGCGACGACACCCGGAACCACCCGACCCGAGTCGGCGGCATCAGCGGGACCGAATCGCAACTGGTCCATGACGGCGACCGGACGGGCACCCATGGCCAGGATGTCGCGAACGATCCCGCCCACCCCGGTGGCCGCGCCCTGGTAGGGCTCGACATACGAAGGATGGTTGTGCGACTCGATCTTGAAGGTGACCGCCCAACCGTCACCGATATCGATCACCCCGGCGTTCTCACCGATCCCGGCCAACATCTTGGATTGCATCTGCGCCGTGGTGGTCTTGCCGAAATAGGCCAGATGAACCTTGGAGGATTTGTAGGAACAGTGCTCGGACCACATCACCGAATACATGGCCAGTTCGGCGTCGGTCGGGCGTCGGCCGAGAATCTCGCGAATACGCAGGTATTCGTCGTCCTTGAGTCCGAGTTCGCGAAACGGCTGCGGCACATCGGGTGTCGCGGCGGCATACGCGACGGTGTCGGGCTGCGGGCCGCAGTCGACCAGGTCGACGGCGCCGACCGGGTCGGTGACGTCCAGCAGGTCCGCGGCGGTGGGGTGGGCGACTCGATCCGTCATCTCAGCCTCGGGCTCCCGCTGTTGGGCCCCTCGCCGCGGTCCCGGCAGTCGCCGCAGTCCCGGCAGTCGCCGCAATCGTGGCAGCCGTGGCCGTGCCGATCCAGTCCTGCACCGACAGAAACAGGCCGAGCCCGTCGTCGGTCGGACCGGTCAGCGCATCGATGGCGTGTTCGGGATGCGGCATCAGGCCGGCGATCTTGCCGTCGGCCGAACTGATTCCCGCGATGTCGCGCAACGCTCCATTGGGATTGCCCTGCGCCGGCCCGTCACCGACGTAGCGGAACAGCACCCTGCCCTCACCCTCGAGCTCGTCGAGCACCGATTCCGCCGCGACGTAGCGACCCTCGGCGTTCTTCATCGGGATCAGGATCTCCGCGGCCGGTTCGAACCGGGAGGTCCACACCGAAGACGTGTTCTCCACCCGCAGCCACTGGTCCCGGCAGATGAAACGCAGGCCGGCGTTGCGCACGAGCGCTCCAGGTAGCAATCCGGCCTCACACAGGATTTGGAACCCGTTGCAGATGCCCAACACCGGCAGGCCGCGCCGGGCGGCATCGATGACCGCGTGCATGATCGGTGCCTGCGCGGCGATCGCCCCGGCGCGCAGGTAATCGCCATAGGAAAATCCACCCGGCACCACGACGGCATCGACGCCGGCCAGGTCCGCGTCGGCGTGCCAGAGCGGCACCGCCTGCGCTCCCGAGCACCGGATCGCGCGCGCGGCGTCCACGTCATCCAACGTCCCGGGAAAGGTGATGACGCCGATCCGCGGCGTATTCGCGGCGCCGACTGCGTTCATTTTTGCAGCGACCTGCGTCACCGGGCATCCTCGGATCCGGCGCCGACTGTTTCCTGGGCAACTCGGGTGACCGTCCAGGACTCGATCACCGGGTTCGCCAGCAGGTGCCCGGCGATCTCTTCCAGATCGGCATCGCTGACCGAGTCGTCGACCTCGAGATCAAAGTGCTTGCCCTGGCGGACCGCACTCACCCCCTGCTGACCGATCCGCTTGAGCGCAGCCAGTATCGCCTTGCCCTGCGGGTCCAGGATCTCGGGTTTGATGACGACATCGACGGCCACGCGCGCCACGGCGGTGCTCCCAGCGGGGTTCTCGAGCGGTCAGGGTGCGGGACGGCCGGGCCCCGAGTCTCCGGCGCACCCGACAGAGCGCCAGCCTATCGCGGGGCGGGCCCCCGGCCGCTCACCGCGGCTCCGGTTGACGCTCGGGTGACGTCGTGACCGCCCACCATCACGGACCGGACGGCGGCCAAGCCGGCGGCACGGTACTGGAGCGGCGAACCGCTGCACCGGTGACTGGGCCCGTCAAACCGTCGGGCACTTCGCGATGGGGATCGGTGATCTCCCGCAGCGACACCACCGCTGCCCAGCCCGCGCCAGGCGGTCCGGCCAAGGTGGGCGGCCCGTTCTTGCTCGACCTGACGGACCACCGCGTAGGCCGCCCGGGCCGCGGCCGAGCCGTCATCGGTGATGCAGACCGGTCGCGTCCTGGCATCTGACGGGTCATGCTTCCGGACCACATATCCGACTCGTTCGAGCTGATCGACCAGGAACCGGGCGGTCTGCTTGGTCGCCTGCGCCCGCTGTGCAAGGTCCGTGAGCCGGGTGCGGTGCGGACCGACGCGCTGGAAGGCAGACAGCGCAGATCGTCGCCGACGATCGCAGGTGCGCGGGATCCCGGCGGCGTCTCCCGGGAACTACGTATCTCGACCCGCTGTTGGACGGCGGGTGCACAGCCAGGACATCGTGATCCCACTCGGCCGGCGGCACCACCTGCCGCCGATCGCGACCCGCGCTGCCCCGGGGCGGGTGTGGGGGACGTCGTTCCCTTTCCACGCCCGCGAGCGAATGGCCGGGTTCCGCCCATGCGATCACTCGGGCGCTCGGCGACTTTTCCGACGTTCCACGCTCGCAACCGACTGGCCAGGTTGCGCCTGGTGGCGAACGACGTCAAACGGTCGGTGGGCAACGGCGATCCGGTGCAGGATCCGATGCCGTCACTGCTCCTGGTGCTCACCGGGTCACAACCTGCCGCGCGGATGAACTCGCAGATTCCTCTCACTCCAGTCCCAGAAGGGCCCAGTCAAGCCGCGCCGCCGAAGTTGATCCGCGCCGATTCAGCGGGCCTGCGAGCTCAGCGGGCCTTGCGCCGCCCCCAGCCGACCCTACCGGCCGCGGGTGCTGCCGCGGCACGGTTGGCCGGCGCCCCGACCGCGGCGGCCTGCGCGCCGGGGTGCGTCGCTTGCGCACGCGGGTCAGGCACATCAGGGTCAGTCGTCCCGGGGTCCGGCGGGGCCAGTCTCTCGGCCGTCCGGCGACGCAATCGGACCGGGCGAACCGTCTTGAGCGGACCCATCACCGGCGGGGACGGGCGCGCCCGTGCGAGCGGACCGTCCCCGCCGTCGCCGACTTCCTCGTCGACGATCGGCAGGATCCGGGGCGGCGGGGTGACCGTCTGCGTCTGCCAGCGACGACCGAACAGGTAGATCACCGGCAGCGTCGCCAGCAGCGGCCCGATGATCGCGACCGGCCGCAGCAGCCACCAGGTCATGGTCGGCGCGACGGCCTGCACCTGCGTCCCGAAGATGGTCCACTCCAGCCCGCGAGACAGGGCCATACCGGTGGTGTGGAACAGAAACAGCGGCAACGCGAATCGGGTGAACACCGCCGTCGCATGCGAGAACAACCCGCCCCGCGCCAGGCCGCGCAGCACCGAGGGGCGGACCAGCTCTGCGACCCCCACCTGGAAGATCGTCAGGGCCACGATGCACACCGTCGGGGGCGCCATGTTGGAGCCCTCGCCCGGCACGCCCACCATCGACCCCGGGTACAGGCCGGAGAAGACCAGACCGATCAATGCGAACAACCCAGCGGCCGCCATGATCCTGGCCTGCTGCGCCGAACGGGGGGACTGATATTCCCAGTCGATCCGACCGTCGGAATAGCGGGGCGCTGAGTCGACGCCGGAGATGCGCCCATGGAAGTACCCGAGTTGGAACGCGAACCCCCAGACGAACACCATGTTGACCCACTCGATACCGGGCACCTGGTACCGGAACCGCAGGACGTCGACGATGACGGCCAAACCGCCCAGGAAGACCAGCACGAGCGCGTCGTAGCGCCGATGGAGCCAGACGCTGATCGGCATCAGACAGACGAAGACCAGGTAGGCCACCACAAACCACAGGGGCGAGAGCACCATGAGTACGGCTCGGCCCATCCAGTCCAGGTCGAAGACGATGCCGACGATGATCCCCAGGATCACCCAGGTGACGAGCAGCGCCGCCGACGGAATGGCCAGCGACTTGGCCTGGCGCAACGCGAAATGCCAGAGCCGCTCGCCACGCGCGGCGGCTCGCTCCCAGGATTTCAGGTGCACGTAGGCGCCGATGTAGAAGAACAGCGGCATCACCTGCAGCAGCCAGGTGGCGATCCACAGGCCGGAGGTGAAGCCGAGCGGGTTGGTCGCGTAGGGCCCGTCGTCGTTCCAGACCAGGATGGTGAAGCACCAGTGCCACAGGATGACGACGAGCAGCGAGAACGACCGCAGGAAGTCGGCGTAGGGGTCGCGTTCGGCTCGCCTGGCCACGACCTCCTCCTTCCCGAGCGGGCGGGATGTGACGGGATGGGAGTCGGCCGGCGCTGGAGGACCGGTTCCGGCTGATCCGAGCAGGCCCCGCACAGGCTGCCGTCCCCGCCGGGCCGAGCCCCGGAGATCACCGCGGACCCCCGACGGATCGGCCGCTACAACTCATGGTGGCCCACCCACAGGCTTTGGGTCCACGATAGAAGGATGGGTTTCGCAGTGCAGGTTCGGCCCGCGGTCGCCTCCCCCGCACGGCGCCGCCGGCTCTTGGCGCTCTGGGCCGCCGTCGGCACCCTTGTCCTGAGCAACGTGATGTCCAATCGGATCCTTCCCGCCTGGGCTTACGTGCCGTGGAATTTGTCCATCGCGTTCGTGCTGCTGGGCATCGCCTACCGCGGCGGCGCGGGCCCGGTGGCGGTCGGGCTCGGTATCCGTCATTGGCATCGTCCGGTGGGCGTTGGGCTGCTGCTCGCCGGTGGTACTGCCCTGCTCTTTGCGTTCGGAATGCTGCTGCCCGCGACCCGCAGCGCCTTCGTCGACACCCGGATCGGTGACGCGGGCGTCGGCGGCTTGCTGTGGGTCGTGCTGGTGCAGATCCCGCTGGGCACCGTGGTGCTGGAAGAGGTCGCGTTCCGGGGTGTGGTGCCCGCGCTGCTGGGAGCGTCCCCGGCGATCCGCTGGCGGTGGTGGCCGGTGGCCGGCGCGTCGGTCCTGTTCGGTCTCTGGCACATCCTGCCGTCCATCGGCATCAACCAGGCAAATGCCGCGGTGTCCGACGCGTTGGGCCCCGATCAGGTGGTGACCACCACGTTGGCGGTGGCCGCCATGACAGTGACCGGAATCCTGTTGTGTGCCCTCGCCCGGCTGGGCAAGGGAATCAAGACGACGATGCTGGTGCACTGGGCGACCAACTCGCTGGGGTTCTTCGCCGCCTGGTTGCTGGTCCACTGATTCACTGCCCAACTCGCTCCTCGATCTGCACTTCAGCCCGTCCGCCGACGTAGCCTTGCCCTGGCCGGACGCGAGAACGTCCGGTCTGCTTGACCTCTGTCCGCCGGCCGGACGGGGTCGCACAGACGCGGACCAAGGAGAACAGCAAGATGAAGATCACCAAGTACGGTCATTCGTGCCTGCACGTGGTGGACGGATCGGCGAGCGTCCTGATCGACCCGGGCACCTTCTCGGCGGGTTTCGAGGTGCTGACGAACCTGACCGCGGTGCTGGTCACCCATCAGCATCCCGACCATCTCGATCGCGATCGGCTGCCCGCCGTGCTCGCCGCGAACCCCGACGCCGGTGTCTACGCGGACGAGGGCTCCGCCCGGCTGCTGGCCGAGGCGGGCGTCGAGGCGACCGCTGTGCACGCCGGTGGGCGACTGGATGTCGGGACGGCGGTGGAGGTCGTCGGCCGCGACCACGCCGTCATCCACGCCGACATCCCCGTCATTCCCAACGTCGGGTACCTGATCGGTGGCCGGCTGCTGCACCCGGGCGATTCGTTGGCCGTTCCCGAGCAGGACGTCGAGATCCTCGCGGTCCCGGCGTCGGCGCCGTGGATGGCCGTCAAGGAGGCCGTCGAGTTCTATCGCGCGGTGGATCCCGCGATCGCCTTCCCGATTCACGAGAAGTTGATGGCCAATCCCGCGATGGTCTACTCGCTGCTCTCGCGGCTCGGACCCGCGGACGCACGATGGATCGACCTGGACGACGGGCACACCGAGGAGCTGTGATCGGCCCACCCCACCTTGCCGCGGCCAGCCTTGCGACGGCAGATGATGCCGCGTTCCCGCGGGCCGTCAGCCGACCGGTTGGCACTGCATCGACGGGTCGGCGCACAGCCGGCCGTGCGGAGGTGACACATGGCTGAGGCCATGGGTACGACCGGACCGGCCTCGCCTCCCGGGCGCGGGACCGGCACCCGCGGAACATCCGTTCGGCGCCCGTGGCGGGTGCCGACCGATTGGGAGACCGAGAAGCCGGCGGGTGCCGTCATCCGTCGACTCGTGCTCGGTAGCGCCCTGATGCTGTTCCTCGAACTGGCACTGATCCGCTGGCTCGGCGCGAACGTCGTGCACCTGAGCTATTTCTCCAACTTCGTGCTGCTGGGTTCGTTCCTGGGTATCGGTCTGGGCTTCCTGATCTCGCGACGCCGGTGGTCGGTGCTGCCGGCGACGCCGGTGATCCTGGCCCTGCTGGTGATATTCGTGTTCCTGGAGCCGGTCACCATCGACCGGGCCGGCGACGAGGTCATCTACTTCACCTCATTGACCACCCAAGGGCCGCCGGCCTGGCTGGTGCTGCCGATCATCTTCATCCTGGTGGCGGCCGTGCTGGCCGGCCCTGCGGAGGTGGTGGGGCGGTGCTTCGCCCACCTGCGCCCGCTCACGGCGTACCGCTGGGACCTGGTCGGGTCGCTGATCGGGATCGGGTCGTTCACCCTGTTGTCGTTCGTCCGCGCCCCCTCGATGGTGTGGGGCATCGTCGTCACCATCTGCTTCGTCGTGCTCATCGGCGGCTGGCCGCGCTTCCTCGGCGCGGTCGCCGGCCTGGCGATGATCACCGCGTTGATGGTCGAGACGCTCGGCGCCGGCATCTCCTGGTCCCCGTACTACAAGATCTTCACCGAGGATCGGGTGGTCGGCGGCACGTCGCGAACCGACATCTCCGTCAACGGGGTGCCGCACCAGATCATGCGCGCGGCGGCGCAGCGCCTCCAGGAAGAACCCCAGTACGGTCTGCCGTACCAGCGGGCGGCCGGAAACCCGCTGACCAAGGTGCTGGTGATCGGCGCCGGTTCGGGGTCGGACGTGGCGATCGCGTTGTCCAAGGGCGCCCAGCACATCGACGCCGTGGACATCGACCCGCGGCTGATGGAGATCGGCCAGGAGAAGAATCCGGACCACCCGTACGACGACCCGCGGGTCACCCGCTACGTCAACGACGGCCGGGCATTCCTGCAGACCACCGACAACAAATACGACCTCATCCTTTTTGCCCTGCCGGATTCACTCGCGCTGGTCACCGGCGCGTCGCAGATCCGCCTGGAGAGCTTCCTGTTCACCGAGGAGGCCCTGCAGTCCGCCCGCGATCACCTGACGCCCGGCGGCTCGTTCTCGATGTACAACTACTACCGCGACGACTGGCTCATCGACCGGCTGGCCGGAACTGCCTCGGCGGCCTTCGGGCACACCCCGTGCGTGGACAAGGTCGGCGGCGGCGAGGCCGTGGTGACGGCAGCCCTGGACGAGTCGAAGCAGTCGTGTGGCACGCCGTACAGCCCGAGCGGAGCCGTCATCGCGCCCGCCACCGACGACCGGCCGTTTCTGTACTACCAGGGCGGCCCGATCCCGTCGATGTACCTGTGGGCGCTCGGCGGGATCCTGCTGATCTCGGTGCTCATGGTGCGCGCCTTCGGCGGGCCGTTCCGCGCCATGCGACCGTACGCGGATCTGTTCTTCATGGGCGCGGCGTTCCTGCTGCTCGAGACCAAGAACATCGCCACCTTCGCGCTGCTGTTCGGCACGACCTGGGTGGTGAACGCGCTGGTCTTCGGCGGTGTCCTGGTCATCGTGCTGGCCGCGGTGGAAACCACGAGACGGTTCCGAACTCCGCCGCTGCCCGTGGTGTTCGTCGGGATAGCCCTGTCGTTGCTGGTCTGCTACCTCATCCAGCCCGACTGGTTGCTGACGCTGCCGTTCTTGCTGCGGCTGATCGCGGCGGTGCTACTGGCCTTCGTGCCGATCTACCTGGCGAACGTGGCCTTCTCCAAACGGTTCGGCGCGTCCGACGACTCGCAGTCGGCCTTCGGCTTGAACCTGTTGGGGGCCATGCTGGGCGGCTGCCTGGAGTACCTGGCGCTGCTGACCGGATACCGGAACCTGCTGTTGATCGTGGGAGTGCTGTACCTGGTGGCGTTCCTGCTCGCGCCGCGGCGCGGACGGGGTCTGGTGTCGGTCTGACCCGCCTGCCCGCAGCATCTCCGCCCACTGGCCATCGTCGCTGCAACGCTGAGCAACACGGATCACATCGCCAGCGATTTGCGCTGCCGGGCAGTCGACAGGGGCCCGAAAGGAATCGATGTTGGTCCAGAATTAGCATGCCGTCAGCATGAGACGGTCATACTCGGGTGGCCCCGACCATCGCGGACGGTCAGGCTGAGGTGTTCCGACGATTTTGCTCGTCGGCACGTCAACGACCCTGAGAGGCGCACAGTGGCCGATTCACCTGTTCTGAGCCCGACCGAACTCGACGACATCGACGCCTGGTGGCGTGCTGCGAACTACCTGGCTGTCGGACAGATCTACTTGCTCGACAATGCGTTGCTCCAGCGCGACCTGGTACCCGACGACGTCAAACCGCGGTTGCTCGGGCATTGGGGCACGACACCCGGCCTCAATTTCATCTATGTCCATCTGAACCGGATCATCCGCAAGGACGACGTCGACCTCATCATCCTGATCGGTCCAGGGCACGGCGGGCCCGCGGCCGTGGCCAGCGCGTACCTGGACGGCACCTACAGCGAGGTGTACCCGCAGGTGACGCGGGACGCGGACGGTATCCGCCGGTTGTTCCGGCAGTTCTCCTTCCCCGGCGGCATCCCCAGCCATGTGGCGCCGGAGACGCCGGGGTCGATTCACGAGGGCGGCGAACTCGGGTATGTGCTCTCGCATGCCTACGGCGCCGCCTTCGACAACCCCGATCTGCTGGTCGCAGCGGTGATCGGTGACGGCGAGTTCGAGACCGGTCCGCTGGCCGCGTCGTGGCATGGCACCAAGTTCATCGACCCGGTGAACGACGGAGCCGTGCTGCCGATCCTGCACCTGAACGGGTACAAGATCGCCAATCCGACCATCCCGGCACGCATTCACCGCGAGGAGCTCGAGGCCCTGCTGACCGGCTTCGGGCACGAGGTGTTCACTGTCGAGGGCGACGATCCGCAGATCCTGCACGAGACGATGGCTGCGACCATGGACACGGTCCTCGCGCGGATCCGGGAGATCCAGCGCGCCGCCCGGGAGGACGGTGACCTGGAGCGCAAACCGTGGCCGATGATCCTGATGGTCACCCCCAAGGGCTGGACCGGGCCGAAATTCATCGACGGCCTGCAGTACGAGGGCACCTGGCGGTCGCATCAGGTGCCGCTGACCGGCACCAGGGAGAACGCCGAGCACCGCCGGATGCTGCAGGAATGGATGGAGTCCTACCGGCCGGAGGAACTGTTCGACGCCGACGGCCGGGTGATCGAGCGGATCGCCGCGTTGGCGCCGGTGGGCGATCGCCGGATGAGCGCCAACCCGCACGCCAACGGTGGGTTGCTGCTGAAACCGTTGGTACTGCGCGACTATCGGGAGCGGGCGGTCGAGGTCTCGTCGCCCGGCGCTTCGGTCCACGAGCCGACCCGGGTGATGGGTCAGTACCTGCTGGACGTGATGACGGACAATGTCGACAACTTCCGGATCGTCGGTCCGGACGAGACCGCGTCCAACCGGCTGGATGCGGTGTACGCGGTGACGGACAAGGTATGGCAGGGCGAGATCCTGCCGGTGGACGAGCATCTGGCCCATCACGGCCGGGTGGTGGAGATCCTGTCGGAACACACCTGCCAGGGCTTCCTGGAGGGCTATCTGCTGACCGGGCGGCATGGCCTGTTCTCCTGCTACGAGGCATTCATCCACCTCATCGACTCGATGTTCAACCAGCATGCCAAGTGGCTCAAGGTGACTCGCGAGATCGGTTGGCGGCGGCCGATTGCGTCGCTGAACTACCTGCTGACCTCGCACGTGTGGCGACAGGATCACAACGGCTTCTCCCACCAGGACCCGGGTTTCATCGATCATGTGGTGAACAAGAAGGCCGAGGTCGTCCGGGTATACCTGCCGCCGGACACCAACACGCTGCTGTCCACCGTTGAGCACTGCCTGGCGTCGAAGGACTATGTGAATGTGATCGTGGCCGGCAAGCAGCCGTGTTTCGACTGGCTGAACCCGGACGAGGCGGGTCTGCATTGCGCTCGCGGGCTGGGCATCTGGGACTGGGCGTCCAACGACCACGGCGAACCGGATGTGGTGATCGGCTGCGCGGGTGATGTTCCCACGCTGGAGGCGCTCGCGGCTGTCACCATTCTCCGCGACAAGCTGCCGGACTTGAAGATCCGGTTCATCAACGTGGTGGACCTGATGCGGCTGCAGGACAGCACCGAGCATCCGCACGGCCTGTCGCATCGCGACTTCGACACGCTGTTCACCACTGACAAGCCGATTGTCTTTGCCTACCACGGCTATCCGTGGCTCATCCATCGCCTGACGTATCGACGGACCAATCACGACAACCTGCACGTGCGCGGATACAAGGAAGAGGGCACCACCTCGACCGCGTTCGACATGGTGATGATGAACGACATGGATCGGTTCCATCTGGTGATCGACGTGATCGACCACGTCCCTTCGCTGCGGTCCTCGGCGGCGCTGCTGCGGCAGGAAATGGTCGATGCACGGGCGGAGGCCAAGCGCTACACCCGGTTGTACGGCGACGATCTCCCGTCGGTGCGGGACTGGACCTGGACCGCGGCGACCGGATCCGGTGACGGCCCTGGCCCGGGAGCGCTGGCCGACACCAGCGCCGACTTCTCCCCGGAGGTCGAATCCGAGAAGCGTTAGCCGGGGTGCCGCCGCCGGCTCGGGGCCGCGGCGGGCCCTTCTGCGAAAATGCTCCGGCTACTCGCACGCTGCTCTTGCTGCTGGATGAGCAACACACCCGCAGCGAGAGCATCGTCCGGCCGGTCATCCTTCGGCAACGCACCGACCGCGATCGTCGCACCTGCGGCGGCGCACCTGCTCCCCAACGGCCACTCAGCGCCGCCTTTATGAACTGCGCGCCAACATATGTCGGCGCGGAGTCCAGAAAACCGGCGCGGAGTCCAGAAAACCGGCGCGAAGTCACGTCGTCATTGCTGGCCATCGCCCAAAGAAAGCCGCGGCGCCCCAAGAAAACGGCCGCGCGAGTGAAGGCGACGGTCCCGCGAGTGAAGGCTGCGGCCGCGCGAGTGAACCGGCTGCGGCCGCGCGAGAAACCGCATTTGGCGGACCGCCCGCGGCAACCCGCACCGAACAGCGCCTCAGCCGATCCAGTCGGTGAACGACCTGCCGGAAATGCGTTCGTAGGCGTCGATATACCGCGCTCGGGTGGCGTGCACGACGTCGTCGGGAAGCGCCGGCGGAGCGGTTTCGGACGCGCGGTCCCACCCCGACGCGGGAGAGTTCAGCCAATCCCGCACGTACTGCTTGTCGAACGAGGGCTGGACCCGCCCCGGCTCGTACCCGTCGGCCGGCCAGAACCTCGACGAGTCGGGCGTCAGCACCTCGTCGCCGAGCACCAGGGCGTCACCGGACAGGCCGAACTCGACCTTGGTGTCCGCGAGAATGACTCCCTTGGACCGGGTGTGCTCCGCGGCGCGTGCGTATAGCGCCAGGGTCAGCGACCGCAACTGCTCGGCGCGGCCCGCGCCGATCGCCGCCACCACGGCCTCGAAGGTGATGTTCTCGTCGTGAGCGCCGATCTCCGCCTTGGTCGCGGGGGTGAAGATCGGCTGAGCCAACGGCGATGCCTCGACAAGACCTGGCGGCAGAGCGATCCCACACACCCCGCCGGTCTGCCGGTAATCGACGAGCCCGGACCCGGTCAGGTACCCGCGCGCCACGCACTCGATCGGCAGCATGTCCAACCGCCGCACCAGCAGGGCCCGACCGCGAACCCGTACCGGGATCGCGGGATCGTCGACCGCGACCACGTGGGAGGACACCAGATCGGCCAGTAGCTCGAACCAGAAGACGCTCATCGCGGTGAGCACGCGCCCCTTGTCGGGGATCTGCGTCGGCAGCACATGGTCGTACGCGCTGATCCGGTCGGAGGCGACCATCAGCAGCAGGTCGTCGTTCACCTCGTACAGTTCCCGGACCTTCCCGGTCGCCAAGTGCCGGTACTCGGTCAGCGACGCCACCGGTGCAGGGTAACCCAGAGCCCGGACGACCGGTGTCCGGGCAGCGTCGTAGTCTTCGCCGTCATGAGCCTGGAACGGGAGCAGGTCGTCGTGGACGCGGCACAACCGGTCGAACTGCGGCGCTGACGTCGCGAACCGGGCGATGACACATCGATTCGCCACTTTCGGCGCTTCGGGACGCGGTGTTCAACCGCCGGAAGTGGCGAATCGATCGGTGGAACGCCGCTGACCGCCCACCCGCCTCGCGCGCGGGCCCGAGCGAGCGCCGGTCAGCCCGTCGCCCCCGCCCGGTCCAGCCCGCGCCTGCGTAGCAGCGGCGCAATATCCGGGTCCCGGCCGCGCACCGACCGGAAGGCGTCCATCGCGTCGATCGAGCCACCGACGGACAACAGTTTGCTGCGGAACACGTCTCCGTTCTGGCGCCGCATCCCGCCGTTCTCCTTGAACCAATCGACGGTGTCCGCGTCGAGCACCTCGGCCCAGATGTAGGCGTAATAGCCGGCCGAGTAGCCGCCGCCGAAGATGTGCTGGAAATAGCGGCTGCGGTACCGGGGTGGGATCAGCGCCAGCGCAATACCGTGACGCTCCAGCGCTTCTCGCTCGAAGGCGTCCACATCTCCGATCTCCTCGTCCGGGCCGATCCGGTGCCACGCCTGATCGAGAACGGTGGCAGCGAGGTACTCGCTGGTGCGGAAACCCTCGCCCCAACGCTCCGACGCGAGCAGCGCTTCGACGACCGCGGCCGACAACGGCTCGCCGGTCTGGACGTGCCGCGCATAGTGGGTGAGCACCTCGGGCCACAAGATCCACATCTCGTTGACCTGGCTCGGGAACTCGACGACATCCCGGGGCACCGCCGTCCCGGCAAGCCGGGGATACCTCACCCGAGAGAACAACCCGTGCAGGGCGTGCCCGAACTCGTGGAACAACGTGCGTACCGAGTCCAGGGTCAAAAGGGCGGGCTCACCCTCGGCCGGGTGCGGGACGTTCAGCACGTTGACGATCACCGGCAACGTGTCCAGCAGAAACGACTGCGTGACGAAACTGTTCATCCACGCCCCGCCACGCTTGCCTTCGCGCGCATAGAAATCCCCCAGGAACAGCCCGATGACCGATCCGTCGGCACCCCGCACCTCCCAGATCCGCACTTCCGGGTGGTAGCCGATCAGGTCGGGGCGAGGCACCAGGGTGATGCCGTAGACCTGCTCCGCGGCGTGGAAGACCCCGTCGTGCAGGACCCGGTCCAGATCGAAATATGGTCGCAGCGCGGCGGTGTCGATCGAGTAGCGCTCGGCCTCCACCTGCCGGGAGTAGTACGCCCAGTCCCACGCGGCCAATTCCACGCCGTCCCGCTCCGCGTACCCGCGCAGGATCTCGGCCTCTGCCTGCGCGTTGACGACGGCAGGCCCCACCAGGCTGGCCAGCAATTCGTCGACCGCGGCGCTGGTCCCCGCCGTCTGGTCGGCGAGCATGGCATCGGCGTGGGTGGCGAACCCCAGCAACCGCGCTCGTTCCGCCCGCAGGGTGGCGATCTCGACCAAGACCGGGCCGTTGTCCCGCGACCCGGCGGACGCTCGCCCGATCGACGCCTCGAACAACCGACGTCGCACGTCGCGATTGCGCAGTTCGGCCAGCAGCGGCTGACCGGTCGGCAGCACCAGCGGGATGACGTACGAGCCCTCGCGGTCGCGTGCCTTCGCTGCCTCGGCGGCCGTCGCGATCGCCTCCGCGCTGAGCCCGTCCAACTCGTCCGCGCTGTCCACCGCGACGGCGGCCGCTTCGCTCGCGCGCAGCAGGTTCTGCTGGAACGTCGTCGAGAGCACCGACAACCGCTGGTTCAGTTCCGTGAGCCGCGCGCGACCGTCGGGGTCCAGGCGGGCACCGGCCAGCACGAAATCCAGGTGGTAGCGCTCGATGAGCGCGATCGCTTCGGCATCGAGCGTGGGGTCACCGCAGCGATCACGGTGCACCGCGTCGAGCCGGGCGAACAACACGGGATCGAGCTGGATGGCGTCCTCGTGGGCGGCCAACCGCGGTGAGTACTCGGCCTCGACGGCCTGCATTTCGGGGGTGGAGGTGCTCGACGTCAAGTTGAAGAAGTACATGGATGCTCGCCGGAGCACCGCTCCGGAGCGCTCCAGCGCGACCACCGTGTTCTCGAAGGTCGGCGGCTCCGGGTTGCCGGTGATGGCGGCGATCTCGTCACGCTGCTGGGCCATCCCGGCGTCGAATGCCGGCCCGACGTGGGCGGTGCTGATCAGGTCGAAGGGCGGCAGCTCGAACGGTCGGGTCGATGGTTGCAGGAGCGGGTTCGCCGCAGCATCAGGGGGCGAAGGAACAGCAGCACCAGCGGTCATCGGTCTCCGTTCGGCGGTCCGGACGATCGGCCGGGGCCTCCCCACCCGCGACCGAGGTCAAGTCCATCACCAGCGTGGGAGCGGCCGGGGGCGGACCCCGCAAGCCCGGCCACTCAGCCCCGCCGAACCCGGGGGGACCGTCTACTAGTGTGATGCGCGTGGCAGGCCGCGACGGATCCTCCAACGGGGAGGACGAACTCCCCGAGACCGCCGAACAGTCGCTCGGTCCCACCGAACCTCACAACCTGACCGGGACCGCATGGCAGCCACCCCCACCTGCCCATATCGTCTCGCCCGGTGTCGTCCTCGACGGCCGGTACCGCCTAGAGGAGCTGCTGGGCCGGGGCGCGACCGCCGAGGTCTTCCGCGGCACCGACGACCTGCTCAAGCGGTCGGTGGCCATCAAGGTCTTCCACCAGGGCATCAGCGACACCACCAGCGCCGCCCGGCAGCGGACCGAGATGCAGGTGCTGGCAAAGCTGCATCACCCGAACCTCGTGATGGTCTACGACGCGAAGATCGGCGCCACCACCAGCGACCCGAACACTCCCGTCACCGGTCCCGACGCGCTCTCCTACCTGGTGATGGAACTGGTTCAGGGTGGCACCCTGGCGGACCGTATCAAGCCCGGCGGCCTGCCGCCGGCCGAGGTCGCCGGGATCGGAGCGGCCGTCGCCGGCGCGCTGGCCGCCGTACATCGGCTCGGGCTGGTGCACCGCGACATCAAACCGGCGAACATCCTGATGTCGACGGCCGGCGAGGCCAAGCTCAGCGACTTCGGGATCGCCCGTGATCTGGAGGCCGAGCATCTCACTGCCGCAGCCGATGTCATCGGCACGGCCGCCTACCTGAGCCCGGAGCAGGCCCGCGGTGCCGACGTGGGTCCACCCACGGACATCTACGCCCTCGGTCTGGTCCTGCTGGAATGCCTGACGGGTCGCCGCGAGTTCCCCGGGAAAGCGGTCGAGTCGGCGATGGCCCGGCTGCTCCGCGATCCGGTGATCCCTGACGATCTCCCACCGCCGTGGCCGCTGCTGCTGCGAGCGATGACCGAGTCCGACCCGCGGCTCCGGCCAACGGCCGGTGCGGTCGAGGCCGCGTTGCGGGCACCGACCGGAACCGTCGTGCTGCCCCCGGGACCGACGGCAACGGCGACCCTGCCGAACGCCTACCCGGTGCCGCCACCGGTCGCCGCCACCGCCACCGGGCCCGCCCAGGACAAGCCTCGCAGCAGCACCGGCCGGGTGTTCCTCATCGCGTTGCTGACGACCGCCCTGATCGCGTTCGCGGTGGTTGCCGTCATCGCCCTGGTCAGGCCGGACACCTCCGGCGATCCGACCATCCCCGGGGTGACCACCAGCAGCCAGCCGACCGTCACCAGCACCACCCCGCCCAAGACGGTGACGACGACCGCGACCCCGACCCCGACCACCACCGCGACGATACCGACGACGCACACCACCCCGACGACCTCCTCGATCCCCAAGACGACGATCTCGACCACGCCGACCACGCCGACGACGCCGTCGACGCACACCACCACGACCTCGGTCACCACCGTGACGACTCCGACGAGCGCGCCACAATCGGCCGGGGACACCGCCACGGCCGCACCCGGCAGCGGCAACAGCGGCGGCGGCAACAGCGGCGGCAACAGCGGCAGCGGTGGGACCGGCGGCTGATCGCTACCGGGGTCGCCGGGCGCGGCCGCCAGTCGGCAGCGGTGCCGGCCGCCCGTCGACATGGGCGATCGTGGCGTCGGCAGGCACCGTGAGCCATCCGCGTCACACCCACGATGCGCTGAACCGCGGCGACTACCCGTGCTCCAGCACGTACGCCAGCACCTCGTCCAAGCGCCCGGAGGCCATCCCGATGCAGGTGTCCGCCGCCCCGTAGTACAACCGCAGCTCGCCCGATTCCGGGCGGTGGATCATCCCGCAGGGAAAGACGACCCCGGGCACGTCACCGACCAGCTCGTACTCCTCGCGCGGCCCGAGCACCCACTCGTCGCATCTCTTGAGCACCGTCGCCGGATCGTCCAGGTCGAGTAACGCCAGCCCAACCCGGTACAGCGCGCCGGCCACCGTCTGCCGCACCCCGTGGTAGACGACCAGCCATCCGTGCGGTGTTTCCAGCGGGGGTGGGCCGACACCGATCCGGGCGGAGTCCCACCAACCGCCCGCCCGGGCCCCGAAGACCGGCTCCGGGGCGGTCCAGCTCCGCAGGTCGGGAGAACGTGAGACCCAGACGTCCGCACGGCCGCCGGTCGTCGAGACCGGGCGGTGGAACAGCACGAAGTTGCCGTCGACGCGTCGAGGCAGCAGCGACGCGTTCTTGTCGTCCGGGGGGCAGACCACGCCGAGACGCTCCACCGACAGGAAATCGCGGGTCAGCGCCAGCGACACCGCCGGTCCCTGCGGACCGAACGCGGTGTAGGCGATCATCCACGCGTCGAGTTCGTCCACCCGGGTCACCCTCGGGTCCTCGACCCCCCACCACTCCTCGGGGCGCTCCTCCGACGGGGCCATCAGCGGCGCCGGCTCGACCACCCAATTCGAGATGCCATCCGCGGAGCGAGCAACGGTGAGGTGGCTGATCCCCCGCCGATCTTCGACCCGGCAGAGCAACACCGTCTCGTCCCCGACCAGGGTGGCAGCCGCGTTCATCACGGCGTTGATCCGGTACGGCCAGCGCTCCGGGGTCAGCAGCGGGTTCGCGTGTGCGCGCTCGAACAGCCCGTCACCCACCACTCCGAAGGATCTGGTCATAGACTGCAACGTAGTCCTGCACCATGCGGGCGACGCTGAACCGCCGCTCGGCGACCGCTCGGCACGTCGCCCGATCGAGCGTGACCGCTGCTCGTACCGCGTCGGCAGCCTGCGCGGTGTCATCGACCACGAAGCCGGTCACCCCGTGATCGATGATCTCCGGCATCGAACCCCGGCGATAGGCGACAACTGGTGTGCCACAAGCCATCGACTCGACCACCGACAGCCCGAACGGCTCGTCGAAGGCAATCGGATGCAACAAGGCAAGGGCCGAACCGAGCACGTCGGCGCGTTGCTGCGGGCCGACGGAGCCGAGATATATCACCTGATCGTGATCGAGGTGAGGCCGAACCCGGTCGCGGAAATAGCTTTCGTCCTGCACGATTCCGCAGATCAGCAACCGGCGCTCGGCGCGGCGGGCGATCTCGATCGCTTCGGCAGTGCCCTTGTCCGGATGGATACGGCCGAGAATCACCAAATCGTCGCCGCCCTGCGGCGAGAACGGCAGCGCGGTCAGATCGATGCCGTGATGGACTGTCGCCAGGTAATCCAACTCCGGCACGCGATCGGAGTCGGAAATCGACACGAAGGCCGACCGCGCGGTCTGGTAGGCAGGAAGGATGGTGCGGCCGGAGAAACCGTGGATCGTGGTCACCATCGGTGCCGCGCAGTGCTCGGAGAACGCCAGCGGCAGCCAGTCGAGGTGATTGTGCACCAGATCGAATTCGGCAGAGCGGCTCAGTGCGTGCGCGACGTGCAGCGCCTCCCAGACGCGGCCTTCCATCTCGGGGTGCTCCGCGTAGGGCTGCGGACAGACGCCGTCCAACCGGCCGGTGGTCTCCGAATCCAAGGTTGCGAACAGGGTGACGTCGACGCCCAGTGCGACCAGACCCTCGGTGATCAGGCTGGTGACCTGCTCCCAGGGACCGTAGTGCGTCGGTGGGGTGCGCCAGGCGATCGGTCCCAGCATCGCGACCTTCAGCATCGGCCCGTCCCCTCACCGCCGGCCCGCGAAGGTGGACGGCTGCACGCCTGACGTGGCCAGGCGAAACGGGTTCAGACACCCGATGCCGTGACCTGCGCCTGTCGCGTCAGTCTACGAGCGTGGCCCTGGTTGCTCGGGCCAGCCGGGTCACCGCCAGACGGCGGCGTGCTTGAGTGCGGTCAACTGTTCGGGGCAACTCTTTTCGGCGCCGGGATTTGCATCGTCTCGGCGTTCTCGCCACACGGTCCGCTTTGGAACAACCAGATCGGAACGCGGGTCCCGTGCTCGGCCTGCCGACTGAGCAGCGTGACGGCCTCGGACAGCCAATGATTGGCGTAGATGCCACTGCACACTACTGCCGCGTCACGGCCGCCGAGGTCGTTCCCGGCCGCGGCGTTGAGCACCTGGCTTCGATGCCCGCGCGAGCCAACTCGTCGCCGACGGTCTCCGCGATGTCTCTTGTCGCACCCATTTTGGTGGCATACGCCACCAGCATCTTGGTCATCGTCCTGCCTCCACTGTTCCTTCCCAGTTCCCCTTCCTGACACGTGCGGGGTACACGGACAGATCCGGCGATCCGGCCGCGCTCGGCCTTACACCGAGGTGAAACCCGCCGCCGACTCGGCATTCCCACGCGAGCGGGCGGAGAGCGCTCCGGCCACGATCAGCACCGCCCCCAGCAGCACCAACCCGATGCCGACACCGATCAGCACCCAACCCACCGGGGTCAGTGCCGGGATCTGCGCGGCCAGCGCGAGGCTGGCGGCCACCGGCGCGCTGCCGTCCGCGTTCATCACGGCGAGCACCCAGCGGCCGGGCTCGGTGTTCCAGCTCAGCGTCTGCTTGCCGACCCCGGACACCGATGCGACCCAGAAGTCCTGCGTGCCGGGAAGTGCAGACGGCGCCACGGATCCCTGAGGCTGGTAGGAAGCGGAGAACGGGAAGGCGTGAATCGACGTCACCCGATCCGCGCGAACGTCGGCCAGATACTGCGTCACATCCGATTCCGCACCGATACCGACAAACACCGGAACATCGGAGGACGTGCCCTGCGCGCGGACCTGGACCTCGCCCAGCCAATTCCCGGCCGACCCGCTCCCATTGACCCACGCGATGTCCGCCGTCCCGAATACCAGCGCGTACCCACTGCTCGCGAAGTCCTCCGCGGAAGTGGTGAGCATGCCGTCGGCGCCTCGAAGGTGGCTACCGACCACCAGCACGGCCGTGCCACCGGCCGCGGACCCGAGCCCGCCGAGCGCGATGAGCGAGCCCAGGACGACCGCAACCACGCTCCCGGCGCCCCAGCGACTGCGAGCCGACACGGGCGGGGGCGGCGGCCATCCGGTCGACGTCTGGGGCGTCAGTGCCGATTCGGCGTCCACCGCCGGCGGCGATCCGAGGACCGCGACCCCTGGATCGCTGCCGCCGGAGTCGAGCCGGAACGGCGGGTAGGAGTCGGTCATCAGGCCGACGTACGCGCTGACCCGCAGCACCCATCGATCCAGACCGAGGATGAAGTCGAACAGCCCCTGGGGATAGCGGCCCGTGAACAGCAGCGCCACGCCGGCGATGATGACGAGCAGGCCAACCAGGCCGCCATCGAAACTGTAGAGCCACTGACCAGCCCGACTTGCCATGTAGGAACCGCCGCCGACAAAAATCGCCACGATGACCAGCTGCGGAAGGGCAAGCAACCACTTGACCAGCACCAGCCCGTGCGACAGGCGCGCGGGATAGGCAATGTCCAGCGTCGCCGGATAATCGGGCTCGGCGTCCAGGCTGAAGGGCGGGTACCGATCGGTGGCCAGCGCGCCGTACGCGTAAAAGGCCACCCGCCACGACCAGCGCAAGACCCCGAGGTTGAAATCGAACAGCGGGCGCGGATATCGCCCGGTGAACAGGATCGCGAAGAACGCGAAGACCGTGAGCACCCCGACGGCGATCCACAGGAAGAACAGCACGATGATGTGCGGGATCACCAGCACCCATTTGACCAACCACAGCCAACGGTTGAGCGGCACATCCAACCGGCCCTGGAGACGGACGGGATTTGTGGCAGCCGCCGATGTCATGGTGGGCCTCCTCGGCTCACGTTCCCGGAACGGAACACCCCCACGTTCGTCCGATTCGGCCCGTTTCCGCAGAGAACGACGTCCCGGGCCCTGGGGGCGAAGGTCCCGGGCACCGGAAAGCAGGGACTATCGCCTCTGGTCACCTGGCCGTGACCGCATTTGCTCGAACCAATGCCCGAGGGGACCGCGCAGACATCACGCAGATTGCCGGCGATCCTCCGCCGGCCCAGGTCCGTCCGGCAGTCGAGAATGGCCCGGCGGTCGGATCGCGGCCCACCACGGCCGGTCTGGTGGGCGCGGCTACCGGCGCTGCGTCGGCCTACCGTCGGTGGCAGCTGCGGGGCGCGACCGCCACGGAAGTGAGCGAGAGGTTGCCAGGCGACGACTTATGCCCGTCACCTCGGGTCTCGTTCACCCGAGCGATCACCGTCGAGGCACACCCGGACGACATCTGGCCGTGGCTCGTCCAGGTCGGATTCGGCCGCGACGGGCACTACGGCTACGACGTGTCCGATGTCTCCGACCTCTCTCACGACCGTGGACTCATTGCGACCAGCCGTGGGAGGGTCCGTCCCACAAAGATCGACCCCAGCACGATCGACCCCAACACGATCGACCCCAACACGATCGACCCCAGCACGATCGACCAGGCCGAGACCGACCGGTCGACTGCGCTGCACATCCGGTCCTTCCAGCCGGAATACTGGCTGCTGTGGTGCACCAGCCTGCGATTGCCGCCAGGGCGATGCTCGGTCAGGACGCCGAGTACGACCGGTTGCCGTACTTCTTCACCGACCAGTACGACCTTGGTACGGAATACTTCGGTTACGTCGAACCCGGCGAATGCGACCGGGTCGTCTTTCGCGGCGACATCGACAGCGGCCGGTTCATCGCTTTGTGGCTCGCTCGTGGTCGGCGCCGGGATGTCGCGTCAACAGCTGGGACGTCATCGATCCGATCCAGGCGCTCATCAGGGCCGCCGCGGCCCGTCGGCGACCAGGTGCCCAGCGGGCGGGACGGTCGCGGCCGGTGATCATCCCGATGGCGCCGGGCCAACGGCCAGCGGCGGATCCGCCAGCAACCGACGCCGATCAGTCGCTCGGCGGGGCGCGCGATCCGGCCCTCGGGATGCCGTTGTTCCGATCGGCGCCCGTTGCGTGACGACGCCGGCAACCCGGTCCAGCAGGCCACGGACGCTGGCCCGGGCCGCCCGCTGCAGCCGGGGCTGGTCGAGTACGAATCCCAATTGAGCGCTCGGCGACCGGTAACTCCCCCGGAAGGTCAGCCGGCTGCACCCGCCCGGCGCCCGATCCAGCTCGAGGTTGGCGTCGACCGCCGGGAACATTTCGCCCGATTCCCCGGTCACCACCCAGCGAAGCGGGACGATGGTGCTGCTACCGCGCAAATACGCCGGGACACTGTGCACGGCGACCTGGTCGATCCACCCCGTGAAGCCCGCATCCAGCAGCAACGCATGACCCTCTCGGAAAGCGCACGTCGCGGCGTCCTGCACACCGCCATCGTCGTGGAGGGCCACCAGCCGGTCCTGCGCCACAGCCACCGGCACCGGCAGCACCAGGACCTCGTCGACGAACATGATTCAGCAGACCATCCGGCGCGCTGACCGAGCCAGAGCCGTTGGTCCCCAGCGACACTGCCGGATGGCCCGTCAGCGCGAACTGCGCATGCCGCGATGCTGCCCGGCAATCCGCCGAACATGGCCACGATCCGGCTCGCTGCCTGCCCACCGCCCAATCGGCCGACTCACCAGTGATAGGCATAGCGCCCGGACAAATAGGTAGCTATGACCGTTCCACCGGCCGGCGGCCTTCGGCAGGCATCACAGGGAACAGCAAGGCGTACACCACACTGACCAAAGCGATCAGGCCGGCACCGAGGCCGGCGAACACCGCGTCCAACTGACCGGTACTCACCGTGGGCCGCCGCTGATCCGCGCCATCACGCTCCCCAGCCCGACCCGACCGCGATGTAGGCGAGCTGGACCACGCCCGCGCGTAGCCGTCGCCGACGCCGCAACGCCGTCAACAGCGGGCGGTTCTCGGGCCGAGTGGAGGTGGCGCCAACGGGGCGGCGGGAAGGGCTCGTCATGAATGAGCGTTCTCCGACAACGCGACCGTCAGTACGGGGCGTTGCACTCGGCGGATTGACCAGGGAAGAGGGCTGACGGTTCACTGCTCGTGCGGGTGGCCGTGCGCTTCACCGGGTCCGTCCATCAGCTCGGGTCGGTGGAGCTTGTCCCACTGGGTGTCGTCCAGGTAGGCCAACGCCGCTGGGAACAGCCCGTTCTCCTCGCGGTCGATGTGGTTGTTCAACAGGGTCAGCATCTTCGGGATCGACGCCAGGTCGCCGGCGACGATGGCTTCCAGTTCGACGTCCAACTCGGCGTGCTCGGCGCACAGCGACGCGACGTGCTCGGTGAACAGCTCGTCCAGCTTCATCTCGGCGAACAGCCCGACCTCCTCGAGCCGCGTGTGTGGGTGCAGCAGCCCGCCCAGTTCCTTGCAGGCCGACCTGGCCGCTTCCACATCCTGATCGCGGAACGCGATCTGCAACGCATAGCTGCTGCCCACGATCTCGTCATGCTCGGCGTTGAGCTTGGCGATCATGGGTATGTTGCGGCACCCGCAGTAGCTGCACATCCCTACCAGCCCCGCCGCCGCGGCCGGGAACCGATCGGCTCCCCGGGCCTGGCGGCATCCCTGGAACGGTAGACGATGTAGGGCCGGAACAGGTACCCGATGGGCGCGCTGAACGCGTGCACCAACCGGGTGAACGGCCACAAGGCGAACAGCGCCATGCCGATGACCGCGTGGATCTGGTAGGACACCGGCGCCTGCGTCATCGCCTCGCCGTCCGGTTGCAGGATCAGGATCGAGCGGAACCACACCGACACCGACTCGCGGTAGTTGTACGCCTCCCCGACCGCCCCAGAGCCGATCAGCGTGGTGGCCAACCCCGCAACGATGGCCAGGAGCAGCACCGCGTACATGAGTTTGTCGTTGCGGGTGGTGGCGATGAAGACCGGACCCTTGGTGCGGCGCCGGTACACGAGAATGGCAGCCCCGCCGAGGGTCGCGACGCCGGCGATGGAGCCCAGCGCAACGGCCTGAAGGTGATAACCCTGCTCGCTCAACTTCAGTGCGCTGGTCCACGACTGCGGGATCAGCAATCCGATGACGTGCCCGACGATCACCACCAGAATCCCGAAATGGAACAACGGGCTGCCGATCCGCAGCAACCGGCTCTCGTACAGCTGCGAGGAACGGGTGGTCCAGCCGAACTTGTCGTAGCGGTATCGCCACCAGGTGCCGACCACCAGGATCGCGATCGTGACGTAGGGCGTGATGTCCCAGAACAGCGCCGGCGCGCTCATCGCAGGCTCGCCGGACGACTGTCCCGCACGGGGATGGTCAGCGCGAACGGTTCCAGGCCGACGGCCTCCGCGGGCGGACCCTGCATGGCCAACCGGCGCGCCTCCTTCAGATCGGCCACCGTGGCGGGGGGCAGGGTGCGGGAAATGGCGGCAACCACCCCCGCATACGGCGACTCGGCCTTTGCCAGACCTGCGTGCAGCAGGTCGATCGGGGTGCGATGCCGGCACAGCAATGCGTATCCTGCCGATTCATCGACGGTCGCGGCGAATTCGAGCAGGACCGCGAGATGGTCGGGCAATTCACCGGCCGGTGGCATCACTCCGGCCGCCCGGTACGTGTCGGCGAAATCAAGCAATGCCATTCCTCGGTTCCGGGTGTCACCCGCGGTGTAGTAGGTGAGAAACAGGGTGCGGCGCCGCCGCCAATCGAACGTCTCGGAGTAGTTCGCGGCCGTGGTGATCAATGGAGTGCTCCGTAGATGGCCGGCACATGACAGCAGTGGCGCGCGGTCGTGCTCGGCCAGGCCGGCGGTCGCGGCCTCGACCACATCGAGCCGGCGGTCCTGATCGGCGTCGGGGTAGGCCAGCAACAGGGACGCTGCCTGCCACACCACCCTGCGGTTCGCCGGCGGCTTCTCACGCCGCAGCCTCATGCGTCACTCCCGCCGTGCTCGGTGGAACGCGGTGATCCGGGCCGGGGCATGAACATTCCGGGCGGCGAGCCCTTTCCGTCCCAGTTCAGCAGGTTCACCCTGGACCTGGGCGATCCGCTCACCCCGACCCCCTCACCGGTCTGCCGTTCCTTGAGCGCCTGGAAAGTCTCGACCGCCACCGGAACGGGCTGGCCGCTGGCCTCACCGAAGGGCCCAGAGCCGTACATTCCGGGTCCACCGTCGAAGTCCAGCGAGCATTCGGTGACGGTCTCCTCCAGTCGGTGCCCGTCGGCGGCGTAGGCGGTCGGGATGACGTACCTGGCGTCGTATTTCGCGATCGCCAGCAGCCGGTACATCTCGTACATCAGCTCCTGGCTCATCCCCACCGTGGCGGGGATGTCCGGGCGGGGCACACGATCGAGGTTGATGTCCCGCATGTAGGACCGCATCGCCGCCAGTCTGCGCAGCACGGCCTGCACGCCCGCAGTGTCGCCGGCGGTGAACAGCCCGGCGAGGTACTCGATCGGGATCCGCAACGCCTCGATCGCGCCGAACAGGTTGTCGGCGTCCTCGCCGTCGTGGCCGTCCCTGCTGATCGCGTCGACCACCGGGGACAGCGGCGGGACGTACCAGACCATCGGCATGGTGCGGTATTCCGGGTGCAGTGGCAGGGCGATCCGATAGGTCTTGGCCAGCGCGTACACCGGGGACCGGCGGGCGGCGTCCAGCCATTCGTCGGAGATGCCCTGATCGCGCGCGGCCGCCACGACCGCCGGATCCTGCGGGTCCAGCATCAGATCGAGTTGCGCTTGGTACAGCTCCGTTTCGTGCTCGACCGACGCCGCGGCCAGCACCTTGTCGGCGTCATACAGCAGTAGGCCGATGTACCGCAACCGCCCGACGCAGGTTTCGGAGCAGACCGTTGGCAGGCCCACCTCGATGCGTGGATAGCAGAACGTGCATTTCTCCGCTTTGCCGGTGCGGTGGTTGAAGTACACCTTCTTGTACGGGCATCCGGACACGCACATCCGCCAGCCACGGCATTTGTCCTGGTCGACCAGCACGATGCCGTCCTCGGCGCGTTTGTACATCGCCCCGGACGGGCAGGACGCCACGCAGGACGGGTTCAGGCAGTGCTCGCAG
>JADGOY010000136.1 GCA_017882715.1 Nakamurella sp.
CGACTGGCCGTTCCTGCAGGCACCCGAGCGCATCGACTACGGGCTGATTCTCGCCCTCATCCAGCGCCTGGTGCCCGACCCCAGCGACCGGCGGAAGGTACTGTGGGACACCGCGGCGCGGCTCTTCGGCTTTGACGGTGCATCCGCGACCCCGGCGAAACTCCCCGCACAGGCCAAAGTCCCTGCACAGGCAGAGAGCGCAGGGTTCTGGGAGGATCGTGAACATCAGCTCGAGGACGTATCTGGGTAGTGTGACGAACCCGGGCTACGTCAGCTCGAATGCCGCGATCGGGGTCCGGTCCAATGCAGTGGCTCCCAGCTTAATGCGGACCCGTTCAACGAGCAGCGCCAAAACGACCTCACCGACATGGACGCGATGATCACCAACTACGTCGCGTTCACGCCGCTGCGCCGGCTCATCGACCCCGAGGACGTCGCGAACGCGGTGGCGTTCCTGGCCTCAGAACGGGCCCGCAACATCACCGGTGAGGTCATCCACGTCTGCGCCGGATCCCAGCTGCCACAGATCATCTGACGGTGCTGATCCGCCGAGACCAGCGCCCGCGATGCGGTGCTCGCGAGCTCTGGGCGCTCACAACTCCGCGCCAACTTCATGGACTGCGCGCCGACATATGTTGGCGCGCAGATCAGAAAATGGGCGCGCAGTGACAGACATGGCGGCCGAGTTCGCCATGCCTCGCGCGGACCTGACCACCTTTGTCGATCGCGCGACCTTCATCGCCGGCGTCACGAAGAGCTGCGGACCGCACCACCGAGGAGCTGCGGACCGCAACCACCGAGGACCTCGACATCATCGTGCAAACAAGCACTCTCACCGTCGTCGGGTGCGCAATGGCGACGCCGGTTGGTTTGCCCGGCTCGAAGGTGATCGTGGAGAGCTCGAATCCGCAGAAACTGATGTGATCGCCCGGGCAGATGGGCATTGGCTGGGTTGCGAGTGTGCGTGCGGATAGTCCAGCCGGAGCCACCCGGTGGGGCCGAGCACGGACAGCAACCGCTTACCGTCCCGGCAGGATAGCCCGATTCACCCTCCCGATGACGATCGGTTACGCTAATCGCGGAATTTGGTCGCCAGCACGGCGGCCTGGGTCCGAGTGTGTATTCCCAATTTGGTCAGCAGGGCCGAGACCGATTTCTTCACTGTCGTCTCGCCCAGCGACGTCCGCTCCGCGATCTCCCGGTTCGTCAGACCCTCGCCGATCAGGTTCAGCACCGTCTTCTCCTGATCCGTCAGTCCCGCCAGCGGACCGGAATGCTGGGTTTCGGCATTGATACGGCCTCGCAGAGCGGCCACCGCCCTGGGATCCAACATCGACTTGCCCGCGCCCACCGTGCGGACCGCTGACACCAGATCCAGGCCCTGAATATCCTTGATCACGTACCCGCCGGCGCCGGCCAGGATCGCGTCCACCATCGCCTCCTGGTCGGTGTACGACGTGAGGATCAGGCAATTCAGATCCGGTACGCGGGAACGCAGTTCGCGGCACATCTGCACGCCGTTGCCGTCGGGTAGCCGCATGTCCAGCACCGCAACATCGGGGTTCAACACCGGCACCCGATCCAAGGCCTCGGCGACCGAGGACGCCTGACCGACCACCGTCAGGTCGTGTTCCTGGTCCAGCAGGTCGGCCACCCCGCGCCGCACCACCTCATGGTCGTCGACCAGGAACACCGTCAAGGATCGCGTCCCGGTCGCTCCGGTGTCACTGACAGTCCGAGTGCCACCCGACCCGGTGGGGAGCTGGTCACCCAAGGGGCCACTGCCGCCGGTCGGGTCGACGACCGGTCCCTCGTCCAGCGCGGCGATGTCCGCGGGCAGGGCGCGTTCGGTGGTGCCGATGTCGGACAAGCGAGGCCTGTCGGTCAGCAGAGCGTCGGCCAACGCGACCGTGAACTGTTCACACGATTGGTACCTCTCCCGCGGGTTCTTGGCGAGCGCCTTGGCCACCACCGGGTCCGCCGCACGAAATTCATTGCGTCGATCGGAAACCGGCGCGGGTCGGTCGCTCAGATGTGCCCACAACAGCGCCGCGGGGTCATCCCGAACAAAGACGGCCGCTCCGGTCAAACACTCGTAGGCGACACAGCCGAGCGCGTACAGGTCCGTTCGCGCATCGAGCGTCTGACCACGGATTTGTTCCGGCGCGATGTAGGCCAATGTCCCGATCAGGTTTCCGGTGCCTGTCAGCTTGGTGAGGTCCCACGCGTACCTGGTCAGACCGAAATCGCCGAGATACACGTGTTCGTATCCATGACGTTCGGCGGCCGACGTCAGCAGAATGTTCGCCGGCTTGACGTCCCGGTGGATCAGGCCGGCCGCGTGCGCGGCGTCCAATGCGTCGGCCACCGGGGACAGCAGCGCCAACGTGTGGCCCTGGTCGAGGGGTCCGCTTCGCCGCAGCAAGGTGGCGAGATTGCCGCCGCGCACGTACCGCATCGCGATGTACAACAAGCCCTGCTCCGCGCCGGCCTCGTAGATCGGAACGATGTTGGGGTGATCCAGCGACGCGGCGAAACGCGCCTCACGAAGAAAACGCTTGCGGAATTCCGGGCTCGCAGCCCGCTCCCGCGTCAGCACCTTCAACGCCACATGGCGATCCAGCCGCGAGTCGAGGGCCTTGTACACCACCGCCATCCCGCCGCGCCCCAGGAGCGATTCGATGCGATACGCCCCGATTTCGAAGCCAGCCGGAAGGTCCTGCGTCATCAGCGGTTCCGTCTCCCCCGGCGCCGATTCACCGGCCACGAGATTCACCTCCCCGCAGCTGGAACGCCGCGCCGACAAGGCCCGAACGAACCGAGAAACCGATCAAACGGGCCGCCCTGGAAAGCGCACGGCGCGACGACAACACCCCGCCCTCCGTCCTGGACCACCACACTATCCCGCACCGCCGACGACGTCGGAGCATCGACCATCGTGCGCTCCCGTCCGCTCTACGACGAGCGAAGCACCTCGGCGCGACGGCTCTCAGCCGGGCTCAAGGGCTCGGCCCTTTCCAGTGCCCGAGCAACCCGTGACCTTCTCGCGGGACGACGGGTCGTCGGCCGGTGAGGCTCATTGCCCCTCCCACCACCGAAGAACCCGCAGCGCCCGCAGCGTGGTCCATCGGCTCGCTCCGGCCGGCTCCATGCGGAACCATGTCTTGCCGGCGTAACCCCGGTAGACCGGCCAGCTGCCGTCGTTGCGCCGGGCGCGGCGAACGACATCGATCGCGTCCTTGAGCCGTGGGTCCGGAGTCGCCCCGGCCGCTCGGAAGTGTTCGAGACCCCGAAGCACATCGAAGTGCCACTGGGGTGGAAAGGGGAACCTGACGAAGGCAGGGTTCACCACTTCGCCGGTTCGGTGCGACCGATAGAGCCGGTGGTCCAGGAAGAACTCGCGGCCACCTTGCATGGCGGCGCCGACGAAAAGCTCGCCCCCGCAGCGCTCGTACTGGAGCAGGGCGTCCAGGACGCTGATCGAGGTGTGGAACGACCCGTGACGGGAACCGTCGCGAACGGACCGGCAGTTCCAACCACCGTCCTGCAGTTGATGGTCGATGAGCCACCGGACGGCCTCCTCACGACGGTCGTCGTGAAAGCCGAACGAGAACGCCAGCAGCACCAGCATTGCCGTGATGCACGCCTCCGGCTGACCCATCGACCGGGCGAGGGTGAGACCACCAACGTGGTATCGCGCGCCCTGCCAGACCTGCCGGCATCCGGCGAGCGCCTGGGGATGGCCGGATGGCAGGCCGAGCCAGTGCAACAGCAGCAGCGTGTAGGTGGTGGAGATCCACTTGGGGCTGTACAGCGCGCCGGCCCACCGACCGTCGGGGTCCTGCTCGGCGAGCAGGCGTGCGCCCCACCCCTCGGTCGCGACGCGACGCCGTTCCGTGTCGACGATTCCTGGCGCCGTTCCGGCGAGGTCGCGCATGACCTGCCAGCGGATCGACGGATCACCCTCGAGGAGCCAGGCCAGCACCGCTTCGGTAGTGGAGTCTGAGACGCCTTGAGAGGGCGGGCCGCCGGGCGACGGGCTCGCGGGCCTTTTCATCTCTCGCCTCCCCAACCCCCCCCACCCGGCGTCACGACGGTGACGACATCGCCGGCCGCGAGCCGCCGCGCGGTCTTCGGCGGCAGATCCTCGCCCGTCACCTCGCCGCCGCGAGTGGGCTCGCCGAGAACGTTACGGCCCAGCGCACCGGGGCCGCCGCCCGCCAGGCCGGGCGGGGCGTGCCGGCGCCGGTCGGTGAGCAGGTTGACGGTGGCGTCCTCGAGCACCCGGATGGAGCGAATGACGCCCTCACCGCCCCGATGGGTCCCGGTCCCACCGGATCCGTCGGCCAGTTCGTAGCGTTCGACCCGCATCGGGTATTCGAGTTCCAGGGCTTCGATCGGTGTGTTGAGGGTGTTCGTCATCCCGACGTGCACTCCGGACGGACCATCCCCGCTGCTCGATGCGCCCTGGCCGCCCGCCACGGTCTCGTAGTAGGTCCAGCCGCGGCCGCCGATGACCGTGTTGTTCATGGTGCCCTCCCCGGCTGCTGGCACGTCCGCCACCTGCGACAACGCCGCGAGCACCGCGTCGGCGACGCGCTGAGAGGTTTCCACGTTGCCGGCGACGACGGCATGCGGCGGCCGGGCGTTCACCAACGACCCCTCGGGAGCGTCGATGGTCAACGGTGCGTAGGTCCCGGCGCAGGCCGGCACGTCCTCGGGCAACAGCACGCGCAGGGCGAAATAGCAGGCCGAGCGGGTCACCGCGAGCGGGCAGTTGACGTTGCCCGCGACAGCCGCTGACGTCCCGGCGAAGTCGATCCGGGCGGAGTCCCCGTCGATGGTCACCGCGACCTCGATGGGGATGTCGTCGTCGCTGACGCCGTCGCCCTCGAGTTCGGTCGCCGCCCGATACACCCCGTCGGGAAGCTGCCGCAGCGCCTCGCGGGTGCGGCGTTCGGCGTAGTTGAGGACCTCCTCGAACCCGTCCAGCACCGTGTCCAGGCCCCATCGTCCGGCGAGCTCGGCGATGCGCCGCTGCGCCACCCGGTTCGCCGACACCTGTGCCCGGAAATCACCGCGCCGCAACCGCGGAGTGCGGGAATTGGCGCAGACCAGGGCGAGCACGTCGGCGGTGAGCCGCACCGGCGGAATGATCAGGCCCTCCTGCCACAGGTCCCGCGACCCGGCCGGCATCGACCCGGGGGACATCCCGCCGACGTCGGAATGGTGCGCCCGGGTGACCGCGTAAGCGACGATCTCGCCGTCCACATCGACGCCGCTGACCAGCGTGATGTCGGGCAGATGGGTGCCGCCGGTGTAGGGGTCGTTCAGGATCCAGACCTCGCCGGGCTGCGGGTCCCGGGCGATCACCGCGGCGACCGATTCGGGCATCGCGCCCAGGTGCACGGGGATGTGTTCGGCCTGCGCGACCATCCGCCCGGTGGCGTCGAACAGCGCGGCCGAGCAGTCCCGCCGCTCCTTGATGTTGGAGGAGTAGGCCGAGCGAACGAGCACGGTGCCCATCTCCTCGGCGATCCCCGCGAGGGCGCTCCGGAGCACCGACAGGGTGATCGGATCGAGGGTCACCGGCTCGCCTCCGGGTGATCGTGGGGGTCGCCCGGTTCGGATGTGTCGCCCGGTTCGGATGTGTCGCCCGGTTCGCTTTCGTCACCCTGGTCGCGTGCCTCGCCGCGGGACAGAACGAGCGTGCCGACGGCGTCGACGACACCCGACCAGCCGGGCCGTACCAGGCACGTCGACTCCGGGAACTCCACCACTGCAACGCCTTTCACTCGCGAGCCGCGTCCCATCCGGGTCCGGTCCAGCACCATGGCGTCGACCGGGCCGGCGTCGACGAGCACCTCGCGGTGGCCAACGGCGGTGTCGCCGGCGGGTTCGGGCTCGCGGAGGTCGGGCTTCGCGCCGGGCACGGTGGCCACCAGCCTGAGGTTGACGATCTCGACGGGTTCGTCATCGATCCGGTGGCCGTACCTGCGTTCGTGCTCGGCATGGAATGCGTGCTCGAGTTCCGCCGCGGTCGACCCGGGGACGGTCAACTCGAACGACTGCCCCGCATACCGCAGGTCGGCCAGCCGCCGCGTCGTCGGAGCGTCCAGATCCCCCTGCGCCGCCGCCTCCAGTTCGGTGAACTCGGCCTCCAGAACGAGAGCGCCCTCGCCGACGGGGTCGGTCCGCAGGACAGGCCGCACGAAGTCGTGCCTGACCTCGGAGATCGCCAGACCCAACGCCGACAGCACACCGGCGGCGCGCGGCACCAGCACGGTCCGGCAGCCGAGTTCCTCGGCAAGCGCGCAGGCATGCAGTCCGCCCGCGCCGCCGAACGCGACGAGCGCGAATTCGCGCGGATCGAGCCCGCGCTGCACGCTGATCAGCCGGAGAGCACGGACCATCTCGGTGTCCGCGACGCACACGACGCCAAGTGCTGCCTGCCGGGTTTCCAGCCCGAGCCGCTCTCCCAGACCGGCAAGCGCACGCTCGGCCAACGCGCCGCGAAGGACCAGCCCGCCGCCGAGCCTGGCGCCGTCGGGTAGGTAGCCGAGGACGAGATTGGCGTCGGTGACGCTCGGCTCATCACCACCCAGCCCGTACCCCGCCGGGCCGGGATCGGCGCCGGCCGAGCGGGGCCCCACCCGCAGCGCGCCGCCGTCATCGGCCCAGGCGATCGAGCCGCCCCCGGCGCTCACGGTGTGCACGTCGACCATCGGCAGCCGCAGCGGGACACCGGCGACGACCGAATCGGTGGTCGTCTGTACCTGCCCGCCCACGACCGGTGCGACATCTGTGCTGGTGCCGCCCATGTCGAACGTCAGCACATTCGGGAAACCCGACAGACCCGCGACATACGACGCCCCGACCACGCCGCCGGCGGGCCCTGACAGCACGAACCGCGCCGGGTGGCGAGCAGCCGTTTCGGCGTCGGCCACGCCGCCGGATGACTGCATCACCAGCGGTTCCGGCAGGCCTGCCGCGGCCGACCGAGCCTCCAGCCGTCGCAGGTAGGCGCTCAGCCGCGGGCGCAGGTACGCGTCAGCCACGGTGGTGGACATCCGCTCGTATTCGCGGAACTCCGGCAGCACCTCGCAGGACATCGACACGGCGACGTCCGGCAGGCGGTCGCGTAAGGCGTCCCCGACTGCCCGCTCGTGCTCCGGATGCAGGAAGCCGAACAGCAGGCACACGGCGACAGCCTCGACGTCGGCCGCGGCCACCGCCTCGACGACTGCCGCGAGGCTGTCGATGTCCAGGGGGAGGACGACGCCGTCCGGGCCCATCCGCTCGCGGACCACGAACCGAAGCTCCCGCGGCACCAGCGGCGCGGGCCGGTGCCGGGTCAGGTCGTACAACGATGCGCGGTCCTGCCGGCCGATCTCGATGATGTCGCGGAAGCCCTCCGTGGTGACCAGCGCGGTCCGACCGCCGCGGCGCTCCAGCAATGTGTTGGTCGCCATAGTCGTCCCGTGCGCGAACATCGCCACCCGGGTGGCCGGCACGGTCAGCGCCTGCCATCCGGCGATGACACCCGCGGAGGAATCCTGGGGCGTGGACGGCACCTTGGCTGTCACCACTCGACCGTCCTGGTCGACGGTGACGACGTCGGTGAAGGTGCCGCCCACGTCGACGCCCAGCCGCAGCATCGGTGTTGACGTGGGGGTTTCCGCCGCGGCCCGGCTGGCGTCGCGGTCTACACCCGGCTGCTCGGTCACCGCGCCAGGATAGGGCTCGGTGATTCACGACCCGAGGGTCGCAGCCGGGGGAGGGGTTCGCCCGAGCCACGTGCGACAGCCAGTTCTTCCTCGAGGCTGGGTTCGCCCCGCTGACCCGGGGTGCCGAGTACAACCAGCAGTACAACATCATCATGACAGCCAGGACCTGTGTGCCCGTGAGGAGGTTCTCCGGTCACACGAACTGCACACGAATTACCTCACCCAGCACATGGGAGTCGGCGGCGATAGGTGCAAAGATCAGCGGGCGGAGGAGATGTAATCCACCAGTTGATCGTGCTCGGTTTCCATCTCGTCCATGCGACTCTTGACGAGATCACCGATGGACACGATTCCGGAAAGTGCGCCGTTGATCGTCACAGGCATGTGCCGGAACCGTTTGTCGGTCATCGTCCGGGCGAGCAGGCGGACCTCGTCGGTCGGCACACAGGTGTGCACGTTCACCGTCATGATCTCGCGGACCTCCATACCCAACAGGCCGGGACCGAAGGTATTCAGCGCGCGCACCACGTCCCGCTCGCTGATGATTCCTTCGATGGTCCGCCGATCGCTGCTCACCACCAGGGCACCAACGCCGTGTTCGGCCAACGCGGCAACGACCTCGGCCACGGACATACCAGGTTCGATGGTGGCAACTCCCCCACTCTTGTGGGCCAGGACATCTTTGACCTGCATAACATTGCTCCTGCCGAAGGCGCTTCCCCCATGGGGCCTGAGGAAACCAGGGTAGCCCGAAGCGTCATTCTTCCGCGCGGCAAGTCTTGGTCGATTTCGGTGAAGAAGGTTCGATATCTGCCCAATTCTGGGCGACTATCCCCATCATCGAACGGAAACCACATCCAGGCGGTGCAAGTCGCGTTCTCCAACTGCGAGCGGGTCGCGCAGCAACACCTGCTGCCCGTCGAGGTGCCGTCGGAAATCGTGTTCCGGACGGACCTGCCGCCGACCATGATCGGGATGCTCGATCGGCGCGCCCTCCAGGAAGCCAGGCAGGATCAGAGCATGCAGGACCAGACCATGCAGGACCAGACCATGCAGGACCAGACCATGCAGGACCAGACCAGGCAGGACCAGACCAGGCAGGACCACGCCATGCAGGACCAGATATCACCGAAGCCGCGCTGACGTGCACGGCGGAGAACTTGTCGGTGAAGTGTTGCGGGCACAGGGCGTCCGGGTGCTGTTCACGCTGTGCGGAGGGCATATCTCGCCGATACTGGTCGGCGCGAAGTCCCGCGGGATCCGGGTGGTCGACACGCGGCACGAGGTCACCGCGGTCTTCGCCGCCGACGCGGTGGCCCGGCTGACCGGGCGGCCGGGGGTCGCCGCGGTCACGGCCGGCCCGGGTCTGACGAACACGATCACCGCGGTGAAGAACGCGCAGCTGGCACAGTCACCGGTGGTGCTCCTCGGCGGCGCAGCGCCGACCGTGCTGCAGGGCCGAGGGGCGTTACAGGACATCGACCAGATGGCGCTGCTGCGTCCACACGTCAAATGGGCGCGGGGGGTGCGGCGGGTCCGGGACATCGTTCCCGCGCTGGAGCATGCGTTCCGGGTGAGCCAGCAGGACGTGCCCGGCCCCGTGTTCGTCGAACTCCCGATCGATCTGCTCTACGACGAGTCCGTCGTCCGGGAGTGGTACGGGGCGGCCAGGACGGGCCGCACACCACGGGAGCGGGCGGTGCGGGCGTACCTGAAACTCCGGCTGCGCCGGCAGTTCCGCGGCGCCCGCGCATACCGAGCCACCCCACCGGCCGATGTCGTTTCGCCGGCGCCCGATGCGTCCCGGTTGGTCGAGGCCGCCCAGCGGCTCAGGAAGGCGGAGCGTCCGGTCATCCTCGTCGGCAGCCAGGCCCTGGTCAGCCCGGCGAGTGCCGAACCGGTGCGAGCTGCGCTGGAACGAATCGGCGCACCGGTCTACCTGTCCGGCATGGCACGCGGACTGCTCGGTGCCGACCATCCCCTGCAGGCCCGACACCGACGTCGTGACTCGTTGCGCGAGGCGGACTTCGCGCTGCTCGCGGGGGTACCCGCGGATTTCCGATTGGACTACGGCAATCACATTCGGCGGCGCGCCTTCCTGGTTTCGGCCAACCGCAGCGCGACCGACCTGCGCAAGAACCGGAGCCCGGACATCGGCGTCCTGGGTGACGCCGCGCTCGCCCTGGCCGGCATCGCCGATGCTCTTGCCGGTGATCCGGACCGCTGGGCGGACTGGCGGGCACGGGTCCAGGGACGCGATGCCGGCCGTGACGTCGAGATCGCCGAGCAGGCCGGGCTGCCGGCGGACGGGGTGAACCCGGTTCGGCTGTGCTGGGAGATCGCCGACGCCCTGCCACCCGGGGCTGTGGTGGTGGGCGACGGCGGGGACTTCGTGGCGACCGCGTCCTACGTGCTCCGACCGGACGGCCCGCTGCGCTGGCTCGATCCCGGGGTGTTCGGCACCCTCGGCGTCGGGGCCGGTTTCGCCCTCGGCGCGGCAATGGTGAATCCGGATGCGCCCGTGTGGATCGTCTTCGGCGACGGAGCCGTGGGCTACAGCCTGAGCGAGTTCGACACGTTCGTCCGACACGGTGTGCCGGTGGTGGCGGTGGTGGGTAACGACGCGGCTTGGTCGCAGATCGCCCGCGCGCAGATCGAACTGCTCGGTGACGACGTCGGCACCGTTCTCGCGCCGACCCGCTACGACCGGGTCGCGGCCGGGTTCGGCGCGGTGGGCCTGCACGTCGACAGCGCCGGGGAATTGCCCGCCGCGCTGGCGAAGGCACGGGACAGCGCGCAGCCCACGCTGATCGACGTGCGCATGGGGCGGAGCGATTTCCGCAAGGGCTCGATCTCGATGTGACGACCGCTTCGAGTGCCACGGGAGAGGCCGCGGCCGAACGCGACCACCGGTGCGCCGAATTGCGCACGTGAGCCGGCGGCACCGTCCAGGTGTAGGTTATCTGCGCCATCTACGGTCGGGGTGAGGGTTTCTCGCGAGACGGGGGAACGATCTTGTCTGGCGCCCAATCCGAGGCGCCGTACCTGCGGGTGAACGACCTGAGCGTGCGGTTTCGCACCGAGGACGGCGTGGTTCACGCGGTCGACGGGATTTCGTTCGCCGTCGCGCCGGGTCGGACCCTGGGAATAGTCGGGGAATCCGGTTCGGGCAAGAGCGTGACCGCGCTCGCAATTCTTGGCCTGCACGACCCGCGCCACGCCACGGTGACGGGCGAGATAGTCGTCGGAGGGCTCGACATCATCGGTCTCGACGACGAGCGCGTCCGCCAGTTGCGCGGCCGGGATATGGCAATGGTCTTTCAGGACCCGCTGTCCGCCTTACATCCTTTGTACACAGTGGGCCGGCAGATCGCTGAGGCGTACCGGGTCCACCACCCGCGAGCAGGTCGCTCGGAGGCGCACCGTCGGGCGGTCGAGATGCTCGACCGGGTCGGCATCCCGGAGCCCGGCACGCGGGTCGACCAATACCCGCACGAATTCTCCGGCGGGATGCGCCAGCGGGTGATGATCGCCATCGCCCTGGTGAACGACCCGGACCTGCTGATCGCCGACGAACCCACCACCGCGCTGGACGTCACGATGCAGGCCCAGATCCTTGACCTGCTGACCGACCTGCAAGAAGAGTCCCACTCCGCCATCGTCTTGATCACCCACGACTTCGGTGTGGTCAGCCAGGTCGCGGACGACGTGCTGGTGATGTACGCCGGAAGGATCGTCGAGGACGGGACCGTCGAGCAGGTGCT
>JADGOY010000309.1 GCA_017882715.1 Nakamurella sp.
CTGGCCGACCTCGGCTACATCAGCGCCGGCAGCATCACCCGCCGCCATACCCGCTGCGCCAACCCCAATTGCCGCTGCCGCGCCGACCCACCACAGCCGCACGGCCCCTACTGGCAATGGACCGCCAAGGTCGACGGGAAGACCGTCACACGCCGGCTCAGCGACACCGAGGCCGCCCTCTACCAGGAATGGATCGCCAACGACCGACGACTACGCGCCCTGCTCACCCAGATGCGCAAGATCGCCGCACAGGCCACACAGCTGATCATGGACGAAGCCAAGAACAGGAAGGTCAAGGTTTAATCGCAAGCTGAGGCGGTGGAACCGCGCCGTTGGCCGGCGAGGTGGGCTACCGGTTCGCCATCGACGCGGTGGCGTTCGAGTTATTCGCCGATCGGGTGGCTGCTGGCTGATCAGCGCCGATCAGCATTGGTTCGGCGGCGATCAGCCTGGTACGTCGTAGTTGCGGTGCGTCCAGCACCGCCCACCCAGGCCGGGCACCGGCGTATTACAGCCCGGATAGTCGCAGGTGGGCCTGCAGGCCTCCGAGCAGTAGTGCTCGCGTGGCCGGGAGCGAACGTTCACCGTGGCCGGAGCTCCGCACCCACGACATGCCACCGTCTTCATTGCCATGATCAGAGTGTCGCACACACGTTCGATAAAGGCGATGGGCGTGCCGCTTTTTTCCGGTACCCCTCGATCGGGCGCCTGAGCGATCGGCGAACTCACAAGATCACAGCAATCACGGTTTCACGGGATTGCCGGGTTGCCGATACGCCGGTTCGGGGCGGTACGGGGTGGCTGATCGTCAATTCGTTCGCAGTCTGGTGCTCGACCGCTGTCGGTGACGCCGGAGATGCGGCCGTCCGGATCCGCTCCCAGCGCGTTCTCTCGGGTTCGTGCTGGTCGAATCGGCGGCCGAGGTGGGTGACCGGTGGGACCGCCGCTGCTGCGGCCGGTCAGGACAGGAGTTGTTGCCGAAGCGCGAGCGCGACGGCATGTGCGCGGTCACGGGCACCGAGTTTGCGGTACAGCACACGGGCTTTGGCCTTCACGGTCTCTTCGGAGAGGTTCAGCTGCACACCGATCTCCCGGTTGGACAGCCCCCGGCTCATGCCCTGCAGGATTCCGCGTTCGCCGCGGGTCATTGTGTGATCCTGGGTTCCGCGTTGAACGAGAGGGCGCGCCGGTGGCTGCAGGGGGTGGTCGTGCCACGGGTGCCAGAGCATCAGGCCGACGGCTCCACGGGCCACGGCCGCGGTCAGCGCGGGGATGTCGAGGATCGCGCCGAAGACGATCACCGTCGCGGTCGGGCACTGGCGCAGGAACAGGGCGGTCGTGTCGACGGCACTGCAGGCCTGGTGTTCCACGCCGATGAACACCAGGTCGGCCGGGTGACCACCGAATGCCGCGATCAGGTCCGCAGACGTGGCGGCGCAGGTGATGTCGTCGACCGCCGGAACCGCGGCGGTGATCCTGAGAGTCAACTCGGCGCGCGCTTCGGGCCGGGAGTCGTAGATCAGCACCCGGCGCACCGTGGCCCGTGGCCGGGCTCGTTGTGCCGAGATTGTCGGCGACATCTGCCGGCGGTCGTCGGCACTCCACCGCACGGTCAGACCGCCGTGGGTGGCACCGTTCGGCAAGCCTATGGCGGCCTCGGTGGCCGTGAGAGTCATGGTCCGGCCGGTCTGGTTGTTCCCATGGCAGGGCTCCCCCTCTATGAGCTGTCCCGCGCGCGATATGGACCCGACACACGGGCCGTGCGTGGAGTGCGGTGGATCCCGTTGTGATCATGTGCCGGTGACTGCTCGGCGCTGATCGCCCCCGTGGGACAACACCGAACCTACCGACGATCCGGGAAACGCAAGGTGACACAAATGCGGGCCAATAGGTTGTGGGCTCGCCAACTGTCCTCGTTACCGACTGCCCTGGACGTCGAGAGGGATCTCACGGTGTCGCGACTTGCGCTGGCGGCGGCACCGTTTCCAGGCGGCTGTGTTCTCAGCATTGATGAGTTGACCCGAGGCATTCGGGGTTGTCAACATGCGGTGGCGGTGTTCACCTAATTCACGGGGGTGATCACTCATTAGTGTTGGTTCCCCGGTACTGTCCGCGTCACCCATTCAGCCATCGGGTCGCCGGGCCCATGCGATGGCGCACGGGCTTTGGGTTGGTGCGGCCTCCGGACGCGTTATCGCAGGAGGGTCCCAGGCCGCTGTCGCCATGATTCCTGTGAGCGGCCTTGGGTGAAGGGGAATATGTTGCTCCTTCCTGGCAGTGGAAAAGTGGGACCCGGGACACACCTATGGCCCGGAGTCCGGTGCTGAACGACACTGTGAATGGGCCGCCATTCCCCGAACAATGCACGGCGTCAGCGGGCCCCGACCCGCAGACGACTGGTGCCGGTTGTTTCTGGTGTTCGAAGGCCGGCCGGGGATCATCGATTCCGGGCTGCGTGCCGCTGGTCGCGGGCGTGGGAGCCGAGCGCCGCGGTCTGGGTCCGACTGGTGATCCCTAATTTGGCAGCATGTGCGACATGTCGTTCTCCAATGTGTGCCGGCGCACCGCACTTACGCGACCGCGCTCCGCGCGAACGTCAGCTGAGCACTGTTGCGGGCGTTCCTTTCGGACAGCAGCGATCCGCGAAATCCCGGCCCAACGGAAGGCACCCCGGGCAGTTTGTGCCGACTTTTCCGGCTGTAGTGCGGGTCCGAACGTCAACGTGGTGCGAGCACGGCCAACCAAGCCCGGGTGACCGGGTCAGGAGGGGTGGGACACCGGGGTTCGCAGGTAGTCCAGCGCGTCTTCCGCGCCGTAGTCGCGGTCGAGGTCGTGCAGGAAACGGACGTCGGTGCCCAACGTAACCAGCGCCGGTTCGCAGGACCCGTCGGGGCGGACCTGGCCGCAGCCGGTGGTGGCGAACAGGCCGTTGCACACGCACCTGGCGCCCCCGGTCTTCTCGATCTTGCCGCCCTTGGTCAGGAAGTCATCCAGCGGTTCGGCCGGGCACCGGTAGCCCAGCAATCCGTTGTCCTGCCGATACGGGGTCCGCAGCGCCCCGATATCGCAGATGAGCTGGCGAACTACATTGTCGTCCGTCACCGTGCCCGCCAGGTCCACTTCCTTGAAGGGGTAACCGCTGGGGGAGCTGCGGGGATTCGTCCGCACCGTCACACCACCGCCGCGCCACTGATCAAGCACTGCGTTCCGGATTTCCGGAAGGATTCCGGCATCACGACTCAACGCGAAAATACTGCCCACCTGAATGCCGACGGCACCCAGCTCGAGAGCCTTCGCCAGCTGCTCCGGGCCGCCGTACGAGCCGGCCAGGTAGAAGGGCAGGCCCAGCGCGCTGATCTGGGCGAGATCGGCCTCGTCTTTCGGCCCGTATTCCGGCTCGCCGTCGGGACCGAGCTTCTTCGACCGCGGCGGTGCATTGTGCCCGCCGGCCGTCGGGCCCTCGATGATCCAACCGTCGATCCGACCACCCTTGCGCCGGTCGAGAATCGTTGCCACCAGGGAAATGCTGATGATCGGGAAGAAGAACGGTCGGTGCAACGGTGCGGCGACCAAAAATCGCTTCGGGTCGAAGGTGGCGGCGAATTGGTCGTGGCTTTGTGAGCCTTCCACAGTGATCAGATACCGGGCCGGCCGATGCTGTGCGAGAAGGTCGAGGGCCTCGGGAATTTGCGCTGGTAAACCGGCGCCGATCAGTACGTAGTCGACGCTCGCAATCATGGCTCCGTACAGGATCGGCAGCAGGCTGAGCTGGATCTTTTCCAGGAGATTGATGGC
>JADGOY010000310.1 GCA_017882715.1 Nakamurella sp.
CCCCGCGTCGCGACCGGCGATTTACTGAGGTCACCTTCGTCATTGACGACGGCACCAGGTGCTGCGCGGAGCCGTATGCAGCAGGTCGTGCGTCGCGCCCGCGCACACCGCGACGAGCTCGCCGATCACCGCGGCGTTGCGGCGGGTCAACTCGCCGACCCAACCGACCGGCACCGCGTCGGCCAGCACGATCGAGCGGTCGAGCTGCCACCTGACGGCCTGCCGGTAGATCCGTCCACCGTCAGCCCGGCAACCGTCTTGACCTCCGCGGCGACACCGTCGGACAGCGCCCGCCCGCTGCCTGCGGCGGCCTGCACCAGCGGGGCACCACCTCGGTGGTCCGGGCGACGAGGTCACCGGCGATCGCGCTGGTCCGCGCGAGCGCGGCGGCGACGGTCTCGGCGACCGGGGCAAGAGTGGCCGCGGTCACCGCGGCGTTCCGCGCGGCCTCGCTGGCGGTGGACATGCGGGACTCCTTCGGTGCCGCGCAACATTTCTGTGCCCGGACGCCGCGGGCTGGTGCACCTCGAGGCGCGGCGGCAGCCGCGGAAGTTGCCCAAACCTCGCCGAATGACGCCGCGCGGAACCCGAAACCAACACCCGTCGATTACCGCTCATCGGGTTTGGTGCTACGCCACTGACCGTTCGGTTGCTGCTCAAGCCCCGACGCCTGACCCGCACCCCGGGCCCGCCACTCGGATGCTTGAAAGCCGTCGCCCGGTCAGCTTGCCTTTCGGCCGCGTGCAAGCTTGACGGACACCGGCCATTCGAAGTTCCCGCCGCGTCCGTAGTCGAGGACCAATCGGTCGAACGTTGATCGGACCCGGCGGCGCGTCTCCTCGGGTTGACCCAAGAAGAACGCCGAGGTCCGGACTGTCCCGGTGAGCATTCCTTCCCACAGCTGGTCGGCGGAGTCGGTGTGATAGCTGAACGACACGGTCCTCACATCCACGTCGCTCAGTCCGTTGTCTGACAAGAGAGCGATGAATTGCTCGTCGTCGGCGAACCGGAAGAATGGCGGCCCGACCGGGATGTCGTCCGGTGCTGCAGCACCTGCCTCGGCGCAGGCATCGAGGAAGACTCCGAGCAAACGCATTCGCTCCGGAAAATCCCATGTGGTCAGCGACAACCTGCTGTCGTTCCGGAGCACTCGGACCAACTCGCTGACTACCCGGGCATGCCGTCCCAGATGGGGGATCAGGAAGTTGCTGACCGCGGCGTCGAACGAGCTGTCCTCGAAGGGGAGCGCTTCTGCATCTGCCTCTCGGAACTCCAGGGTGGGATGCAGTTGCCTGGCGAGCCGGACCATCGAGGGTGCGATATCCACCCCCACCACGGTTGCGCCTCGCTCCGCGGCCCTGGCGGCCGCATAACCGGGGCCGGTCGCGAGATCGAGCACCCGCATTTCTGGCCCCACGCTCGCGGCGTCCAATAGGGGATCGACGAGTTGACTCGTCAGGCGGCCAATGAATGAGTCATACGTTGGGGCCTGGTTTTCCCACCCCTCCATCTCGAACCCCTTGAACGCATCAGCGTCCACGGAAGCCTCCGTGCCGGATGCCGGCCGATCGGCGGTCATCTCATTCTCACTCCGTTCAGGTCGGAGGTTGCCCCGGCATCGCATTCTCCCGCATCCATTACGGAATGAGACCCGGAATTCCTTTGCAGACGTTCGAGGAACGCAAGCTCCACGGTCGTTGCAGGACGCCGGCGACTCCGGGATCCACACCTTCGTCGGTACAAGGTGCCTGGCGATGAGCGGGGTCGCGAGGTTCGGTTCCGAAGAACACAGGAGCGGTGGTTCCTGGCACGGCCGCGGAGGAGCCGATCGGCTGTCTGGCCGCCTCACCGCGCCGACTGTGGGCGGAGTGCCGACAAGTTCGGAGGTTTGCCAACCGGCATGTTCTGACTCCATCGATCCGGCTAGCACCGTCCGCGAGGCCGTTGATACTGCCCAGGCGCTCGCTTCTCGGATCGGCGCCGCCGGGGCTCGCGCCAGTGCCGAAGGCTCAGGATGACTGCCGCCGACGTCCGCGTGTCCGCGATGATTCGGGGCGTGTCCGGGGAAGATTCCCGACGACGGAGTGGGACGGAGAGGTGATCGTGAGCGCGCGTGTGACGCGGCTTCGGATGTGGTGGGACGACGCGTTCTGGGTCATTCCGCTGACCGGCCTGGTGGTGGCTGTTGTTGTCGACTGGATCGTCGACGCCGCTGATGAGGCGTTCGCCGATTCCGTTGCCGAGTTGGCCTTGTTGTCACCTTCCGCGTCTGTGACGTTTTTGGCTTCGATCGGTGGCGGGATGGTCACCTTTACCGGGTTCGTGTTCTCCGTGGTGCTGCTGATGATCCAGTTCGGGTCGTCAAGTTATTCCCCGCGGACGGTTGCGTACTTCTTGAGGTCGCGGGTGACCCAGTCGGTGCTGGCGATATTCGTCGGTACCAGTGCCTACGCGTTCCTGGCGTTGATCTCCATCGGGTCGGCGGGCCGGGATACGTACGTGCCCTTCTTCGGAGTGCTGGTTAGCCTGCTCTTCCTGCTGGCCAGCCTGGTGGCCTTCCTCGCCCTGATCCAGAACGTGGCGGGCCGGATCAGGGTGGATGCCCTGCTGTCAGATCTCGGCAAGATTGCTCGCCGCGCGTTGCCCCGACACTCGCCGGGCGCGAGGGGTCAGCGGGCCGCTGTTCTTGATGCGGCACCGGACATCGAAGACGGTGGTGCGGTCGTCCGGCACCGGGGAGACACCGGTCAGGGCGTTGGGATCGACGTCGCCCGGGCCGAACGGATGGCTGCGCGGTCGGGTGTGGAGGTGGTCTTCCAGGTGCGCGTCGGCGACGGGATCGCACCGGGCACCAGGGTCGCTCTGGTGGCGGCGGATTCAGTTGTCGAGCGGTTCGATCGGTGCGTGATTGTGCACCGGGAACGATCCCTGAAATACGACCCGGTGTACGCCCTACGGATCCTCACCGATGTCGGTCTTCGAGCACTTTCCCCTGCGATCAACGACCCGACGACCGCGGTCCGGGCGTTGGAGAGGTCGAAGCGGTACTGCGGGCCGCTGCGCCGCTGCCACTCGGCCCGGTTCGGATTCGGGCCGGAGCGGGCAGCGTCGTCGTGCGCGGGGCGACGTGGAGTGACATCGTTGACCTCGCGATCTGGGAGGTGCTCGAGGCGGGTCTGTCCGCACCGCAGGTGACCCGAAGAATCAGCGCGCTGCTCGGTGACCTGCTCGCGGACCTACCGGCCGAACGCCACGCACCGCTGCTGCGGTACCGCCAACGACTGCACGCGGCGGTCACCGAATCAGGCAGCCCCCAGGACGCCGGGCCGTGGCTGGTCTGCGACAGTCAAGGCATCGGCGGCGGGCGGTGGACCCCGCAACCACGCCCGTAACCGCCTTGTCGCCTCCCCCTCGCCTCCCCCCAGCCCAATGTCACATCGAGATGATCTTCTTATTCAGTCAGCTGTCGCCCTTGACAAGTCACTCAGAAGCACCGATTTCACCGTCGCGTTCGGCCTCGCTATCATGATCCGCTGCCACCCTCGGGCGACAACATCCTGTCGTCCGGCCCAAGACCCACGCCGATTATGTCGACGGAAGTTGTCGATGAATGATCGGAACTCACCGCTGGTCACGATGGTCGATGAGGTCCGCCGACCGAGCCCCTGATGGTTGGCATGGCTGGTCGGCGTCGTGATCATCGTGGTCTTCGGTGCGGCGGGCGTCTCACTGGGCTCCGTCGTGCTCGGCAGCCCGAAGCCCTCGGACACGGCCTACCAGTACTCCGAAG
>JADGOY010000311.1 GCA_017882715.1 Nakamurella sp.
AACGCGAACCTGACGGCCGAGGCGTACGACCGCGCGGCCGCCGACCCTGAGGCGTTCTGGGCCGAGCAGGCGCACCGGCTGTCCTGGGCGACCCCGTTCACCCAGGTGCTGGACTGGAGCAACGCCCCGCACGCCAAGTGGTTCGCCGACGGCACGCTCAACGTCGCCTACAACTGCGTGGACCGGCACGTCGAGGCCGGCTACGGAGATAAGGTCGCGATCCACTGGGAGGGCGAGCCCGGAGACTCCCGCACCATCACCTATGCAGAGCTGCAGGCCGAGGTCTGCAAGGTGGCCAACGCGCTGAACTCCCTGGACCTCACGGCCGGCGACCGGGTGGCGATCTACCTGCCGATGATTCCCGAGGCCGTGTTCTCCATGCTGGCCTGCGCTCGGCTCGGGCTCGCCCACGGAGTGATCTTCGCCGGATTCTCGGCCGAGGCCCTGCGCACCCGGATCGGCGACGCCCAGGCCCGGGTGGTGATCACCGCCGACGGCCAGCACCGCCGCGGCTCCACGGTCCCGCTCAAGGCCGCCGTCGATGAGGCGGCCGAAGATCCCGATTCGCCGATCGAGCACGTCCTGGTGGTCCGTCGGACAGGCATCGACGTCACCTGGAACGAGCGGGACGTGTGGTGGGACGACCTGGTCGAGACCCAGTCCGATCAGCACACCCCGGAGGCGTTCCCCGCCGAGCAACCACTGTTCGTGCTGTACACCTCGGGCACCACCGGGAAGCCCAAGGGGATCGTGCACACCTCCGGTGGCTACCTCACCCAGGCCTCGTACACCCATCGCGTGGTGTTCGACCACAAGCCGGACACCGATGTCTTCTGGTGCACCGCCGATATCGGCTGGGTCACCGGCCACTCGTACATCGTGTACGGGCCGCTGGCCAACCGGGCCACCGAGGTGATCTACGAGGGCACCCCGAACAGCCCGCACGAGGGCCGGCACTGGGAGATCGTCGACAAGTACAAGGTGTCGCTCTACTACACCGCGCCCACGCTGATCCGGACGTTCATGAAGTGGGGCCGGGACATCCCCGGCAAGTTCGACCTGTCCTCGCTCCGGGTGCTGGGCAGCGTCGGGGAACCGATCAACCCCGAGGCCTGGATGTGGTACCGGGAGAACATCGGGCACGACAACTGCCCGATCGTGGACACCTGGTGGCAGACCGAGACCGGCGCGATCATGATCTCCCCGCTGCCCGGGGTGACGGCGACGAAGCCCGGCTCGGCCATGGTGCCGCTGCCCGGCATCAGTGCGCTCGTGGTCAACGACGAGGGCATCCCGGTCGGCAAGGGTGAAGGCGGCTACCTGGTGATCGACAAACCGTGGCCGGCCATGCTGCGCACGATCTTCGGTGACGACGAGCGATACGCCGACACCTACTGGTCGCGGTTCGCCGCGCAGGGCTACTACTTCGCCGGTGACGGCGCGAAGTACGACACCGACGGCGCGCTGTGGCTGCTCGGCCGGGTCGACGACGTGATGAACGTGTCGGGACACCGGATCTCCACGACCGAGGTGGAATCCGCACTCGTCTCGCACCCGGCGGTGGCCGAGGCCGCCGTGGTCGGCGCGACCGACGAAATGACCGGCCAGGGCATCGTCGCGTTCGTCATCCTGCGCGGGTCGGCCAGCGACTCCGGCGAGCAGCTGATCGTCGAGCTGAAGAGCCACGTCGCCAAGGAGATCGGGCCGATCGCCAAGCCCAAGCGCATCCTGGTCGTCCCGGAGCTGCCCAAGACCCGCTCCGGCAAGATCATGCGGCGGCTGCTGCGTGACATCGCCGAGAACCGCACGATCGGTGACGTGACAACCCTGCAGGATTCGGCCGTGATGAACCTGATCAGCACCGGGCTGTCCAGCGCCACCTCCGACTGACCCAGTCACCGCGGCCGGGTGCGTACGCTCGCCCGGCCGCGGTGCTCGTCCTGGCAAACCAGGTCCTGGCAAACCAGGTCCTCGCGATCCAGGTCCTGGCAAAACGAGGTCCTGGCGAACGAAGGTCCCGGCGAACGACATCGGGGCAACGAGGTCCTCGCGAGCCAGCGTTTGGTGCACCAGTGACGATGGCTCTCGGCTACCCTCGGCTGTGCTGACGTGACCGCGCGTCACCGCTGAGACCAAGGACGTCACCGATGACAGCCAATTCCGTTCCGGGCCCACCCATTGTTTTCGTTCTGTTCGGCGCCACCGGCGACCTGGCGAAGCGCATGGTGATCCCGGCGTTTTTCACCCTGGCCCAGCAGAAACTTCTTCCGGACAACTACCTGCTGATCGGCAACGGGCGCGGTGACGTCTCGCACGACGAATTCCGCAAGCACGTCCACGACACGCTGCGGGCGTTCGGACCGCACCCGGACGCCGGGCCGTGGGACGACTTCAGCTCCCGTTTGCGTTTCGCCGGCGGCGGTTTCAGCAGCGACGACCCCGGCGCCTTGCTCGACGTCGTCGCGGACGCCCGCGCCGAACTGGGCGAGGACACCCAGCTCGTGCACTACCTGGCGGTGCCCCCGGTGGCGTTCATCGGGCTGACCGCGGCGCTGGGCAAACACCGGCTGGCCGCCGATTCCCGGGTGGTCTACGAAAAGCCGTTCGGCACGTCACCGGAGAATTTCCGAGAGCTGGACAAGGCCGTGCACGAGGTGCTCGACGAGTCGCAGGTGTACCGGATCGACCATTTCCTGGGTAAGGAGGCGACCCAGGACCTGCACGTGCTGCGCTTCGCCAACAGCCTGTTCTCCACCTCCTGGGACGCCGAGCACATCAAGTCCGTGCAGATCGACGCGCCCGAGACGCTGGACATCGACGACCGGGCCGGGTTCTACGACGCCACCGGCGCGGTGCTGGACATGCTGATCACCCATCTGCTGCAGGTCGCCGCCGAGGTGGCCATGGAGCCGCCGGCGAGCATGGGCGCCGACGATCTGCAATCCGCGCGCGAAGAGGTGATCGGCTGCTTCCGCCCGCTGGATCCCACCGAGGTGGTGCTCGGCCAGTACGACGGCTACCGCGACGTGCCGGGGATCGCTCCGGATTCGACCACCGATACGTTCGTCGCCGCCCGGATGTGGGTGGACAACGATCGGTGGCGCGGGGTGCCGTTCCTGATGCGGACCGGCAAGCGGATGGCCGGCTCCACCCAGCGGGTCAGCATCGTGCTGCGCGAGCCGACGGACGCCCCGTTCGACGTCCCCCAGGACGGCGGGGTGCTGACGCTCTCGTTGGCGGGCAACGGCGAAGTGCTGCTGTCGATGGTCGTCAAGGAACCGGGCGCGGGCCTGAACCTGACCACCACCGACGCGAAGATCGTGCTCGGTGAGGTTGCGGGAGCCGATGCGCTGCCGCCGTACGTCCGGCTGATCCATGACGTGTTGATCGGCGACCGATCGCTGTTCACCCGCCCCGACGGGCTCGCGCACGCGTGGGCCGTCATTCAGCCGCTGCTGGATCACCGGCCGGCTGCGCAGCCGTACCCGCAGGGATCATGGGGCCCGCCCGCCGCGGCGGAGCTCGCCGCCCCCGACCGGTGGTTGCTCGGCCAGTAGCCGACGCGAACCACCTGCGCGCGGCCGGAGCTGGACCGGCATGGCACGATGGGTCCGGCCGCACGTCCGGCACCGGTAGTACGGTCGCCAGACCTGGGACCGGGCGATCGGTCACGGGCGGGCAGTCAGCACATGACCAGCACGGCGGCATCGGCCGGGGAACCGGCAGGCCGGCCGCCCCGAGCTTCAGGAGAGGGCTGTGACCACTACCGGCACCCCCACCCCGCCGAACC
>JADGOY010000312.1 GCA_017882715.1 Nakamurella sp.
GCCGCCGGCCCGAGGACGAACAGGAACGCGCCGACCCCGGCGCCCTTACCCGTACTCCGAGCGCCAACCTTCGCCTCCTTCAGCTGCCCGGTGGCGTCAACCACCAACAACCCGATCGCGTCACCGTCCGCCAGACCGGAGTCCTTCAGTGCCGCCGCCGCATTGTCCGCAGCCGCCTCATCATTGAAGATCGCGACGACGAGCGTCTTGTCTGCCACAGAATTGCCTTTCAGCCAGGCGGAGCGTGCGGTCCAGCGCCGCCAAAATTGGACGGAACGCGACCGGCCGCGTCCGAAGATTAGGTCGGATCTTCGCCGACCTTCGGTTGTCCTTAAGTACTCTCCGTCGCATGAGACTTCGCGGCATCATCCCGGGTGGGTGAAACCACACATTCCGCGGCGCAGCAACAACAAAACCGCGGGATCAGACCAGCGCACACCTGCTAACGCAGCCTCATCAGGTCGACTCGCACTGATCTCGTCATCGAGGCCCACAGCCCATTCCCGGTGATCACCCGAGCGCGCGCCAGCATTCTCATGCGCATCACCGGACCGCCTGGCAGCCCGTCGAGACACGGCGCGGCCCCGTACGGCTTGCCCGTGGCCACGACCCACCGTGTGGCGTTGCTCGGCCCATATCCTGTACAGGACAAGACGCCTGATGCGCCGCCGCGTCAACGCTCGGCGGACCGCATCGGCGGGATATGACCATTGACCCTGGTCATCAACGGGCACGCCTGCCTACGGTCATGCTGACGCGGGAAGGAAGACGACGGCGTCGTGCGGTCACAGACACGATGACGACCGCCAGGGCCGCGAGAGCCGGACATCACGTTGGGTGTCGGTCGATCCGATGCCGCTGCAGTGCGTATGGAGTGCCCAACCGGATATCCGAAGGGAGCGTCTAAAGATGTCGAGATGGAACTTTGTGGCGATGGGGCAGGCCGGTCTGACCGGCTCGACCAGGAAGGTCGCAGAACCGATCGCCCGTTCGATTGCTCGTAGGACCGGACGACCGGAGGGGCAGATCCTGTCGTTGATCGGTGCGGTTTTCCTCGCGATCGCGGTGGTCGATTTCCTCCGCAATGTTGATTCCGTAATCATCGCTGGGCGGACCGATCGTCGACCACCGAGCACCGCTCCCGCCGCCCCAGGAGCGCACCCGTGACTTCCCAGCGTTGCACTGGCGGCGATGTTGACCGGAACGACTCAACGGAGCCGCGACTGGCCGGCAGGCACAGGACAGGCGTTCGTGGACGGGACTTCAGGGTCCCGAGCCGGAGCCGATGTCCATGGAATGGACCGTGCACTCACCGGTTTCCGTCTTCTGCCGGCAATACGAGCAGGCAGCAGCGACGATCTAACAAGCCTGTGCGGGTCTGTACCGAACGGAATATCCGATCGGGGTGATGCTGGACGACCGCCCGTGCAGTCAAGCTGAAACCTCAGGTCGGATTGGAGATCCCAACGATGCCAGCGCGATCGTACGAGATTCGTATCCGAGGACGAAAATCCCCCGGACTAACTGGAAGACCGTCCCTTCGCAGATCCGCGATCAGGCAGCGCTTCAAGGTGTCCTGACGCGGCTACACAGACCCGGGCTCGGACTTCGTGAAGTCCGAGCGCCTACCTGAACCCAGTTGGCCCGGTCGACGCTCGTGAGAACCATGGATAACGACATGTTCGAATTTCGTGGTGCGCGGGACAACCGGCCCTACTCGCGCTCCATGCGGCCGGCCGACCGGAGACCACGCGGATGATTCGCATGGAATCCCCAGACGACATCCGGATCGGCCGACGCCGGGCCGAACCGATGCATCGCACCCGACCGGGTGCCGCAGGTTTCAGCGAATCAGGTGGCACCGCTGCGCAACAACTAAGGACACCATCACATCTCGAACTGTCCCCAACAGCGGAAGAGGAACGAAGGTGGCCGCCGCCGACAAATGTCCCCCAGCAGCAAGAGACACAAGACCAACCCACAACGCTCATTTCACCATTTTGCCCGCTGCTGCTGTAGCTGGGTTCGCCACCCGTCGCCCTTGCCCAACGAACGAACGGCGCTAGTGAAAACCGCCCGTAGCGTCTCCAACCACCCTCGACATTGCGCATCAACGGCAACCCGGAAGTTCCCGTCACCGAAAGGACGGCTATGACGGATCCGTGGGCATTGTTCAACTGGGGTTGTCGTTCGTCCAGCCGCGCCCGGTCATCGTCGCAGACATCATCGAAGGCGCGGCACTGAACCGTTCGACGGCGGCCCGCGCGCGCCGCGGAGCGCGATTGCACCATGCGAGCTGCGAGAAATGTTGCATAGCACCACGGAACGAACATGCGCCACGGCCATGACATGCATCCAGATGGGGGCGGGTCTGTCGGATGCACGCGCGTTGCCCGTGGGAGCCTCGCACCCCCGGGAGGGTCTCCGGCGGAGTCTTCGGTCGGGTCGGGCGCGCCGGTCCGTGGAATTTTTCTTCGTCGGAATCTTGGCTTCGGGAAACGACAAACGGTGGACGGCGCGCGGCGGTCGTTCTGTCCTTTCATGCAGATGGTGTGATGCCGGCGAGGAACCGAGACGTCCACAGTGAGCATGGACGGACTGTCACACCGCCGGCGCTGGTCACGATCGAATGTCGCGGACCTGACGGTATGCCAGCTGTCGTTGTCCACCGGATCGTGGTGTCCGGCGCGAGCAGGCAGTACCCGCCGGATGCCGCAGATGAATCATCAAGCACGGCCTCGCTCGATCGCCGCGTCAGCCCTCCCGAAAGGTCCTCCGATGACTTCCGCAATCAGCAATGTCCAAGGATCGGACTCGGCGGGCAACGCCGTCGAGCCGGTCACCGAAACCGTGCTTGTCACGACCCATGGCACAACGTCGATAGCCGACATCGTGATCGCAAAAATCGCCGGCCTGGCGACCCGTGAGATCGCCGGCGTATACAGGGTCGGCGGCCGCGGAGCTGCCGGCACATTCGGGTCGATCCGGCAAAAGATCCCCGGTGGCGGTTCGGGGCTGACCGCTGGCGTCGCGGTGGAGGTCGGAGCCCGACAGAGCGCCGTTGATTTGGACATCGTCGTCGAATACGGCGTCGAAATCGGCGAACTGACCAAGGCCATTCGACGCAATGTGATCAGCGCGATCGAACGGATGACGACTCTGGAGGTCACCGAGGTCAACATCGTCGTGCACGACGTTCACCTCCCGCAGGGGGACACCGATGAGCCCGCCGACTCCCGCGTCGAGTGACTCACCCCGACCCGGTCCGGGAACCCCCGCCGGGCAGGGATCTACACCCCTCGACATCGACCTGATCGAAGGCATTGTCGCGTCCTGCACGGCAGTGGCAGCGCTTTCCGGGTCGCATCAGTCCTACCTGCCCGGTCGAACTGTTCCCGGGGTCAGTGTCGACACGGACCGGGTGGACCTGTACGTGGTCGCGCGCTACGAAGTCCCGCTGACCCACATCGCAGATCAGCTGGCTACCGCGCTGCAAACGGTTCTGGCTGGGCGGACTCTGTACGTCCACATCGAAGACATAGTGCTGCCAGGTGATCCGCTCCCCTTCCCGGACAAAGCCCTGGTTGCGGCATCGCATGGAAGCGCCGCGTCGATACCGCAGACCCGGAGCGGTGCTCCTGGTGGTGATGAACGGCCCCAACCGCGTCGTCCGGCCGGCCCGGATCCACCTTCACCATCCCCACAAGGAACGGGCGACGCCCTCATCTGACCGGCGGGCCGCCACAAGCACTGGACGACCCGAAGTCGGTTAAGCCGGCGGACCCA
>JADGOY010000137.1 GCA_017882715.1 Nakamurella sp.
GTTCTCGATTCCGGGTGGTGCTCGATTCCGGGTGGTGCTCGGCGTCGGTCTGGTGAAGGCCCGGACCAGCGGGCCACCGAAACGAGGAGAAACACCATGACGCTCGGCGTACCGGAAACCCGGTCCGGCAGCCTCACCACCGCCCACCACCCCAAGGACTCGACCGAACATCACGGCCCCACCGAAGTCACCGCTGAGGTACGCGAGGTCTTCTCCAAGCTCTACGCCGCATGGGACGACAACGACGCAGGAGCATTCGCCGCGCTGTACCGCGACGATGCCACCCTGTCATGCCGAAGGTCCTGCACCGCAACAGGACCGAGGTCCGCGACTCGATGGCCGCGAGCTTGCGCGGACCACTGAAAGGTCCCACGGAGTGGGCGAACCGTTGATCATCCGCATGATCGGCGGTGACACCGCCATTGCGTCGGCACGGCGGGGATCGTCATGGCCGGCGAAACCGTTCTCCCTCCCGAACGCCACGCGACCTGGGTGCTGACCGGCAGAACGGTGACTGGCTGATCGCCGCCTACGCCAACGCCGAGGATCACGGCCACCACCGTGCGACCCGATCAAGGCAGGATTTCATTGTCACCGACGCGGCATTCGCCGAGGCCAAGGGGGCCCTGGGCGGTTACAACCTCATCGAGGCGGCGACCTGGATGACGCGCTGGCCGTGGCCCGAGCAGGTCCCGAGTCGCTTCGGCTGCCTGGATGTGCGCCCGGTTCGCGAGGTGGGGTGAGACCGTGGGCCGGAGTCCACAGGTGACGCCGCGGTCGCCGACACCCACCGTCGCGACGCCACCGCACGCCGTGCGCTGCCCTACCTGGTGAACGACGATGCGGCCCTGGCCCGACCAGGCGGAATCAGACACCCTGGAATCAGACACCGTTGATACCCCGGCCCCAACCCCGCTCTCTCGGAGACCTCGGGCGATGAAGGGATCGTCAGTCGCCGAGCACGGTCAGGGTGAGCTGGTCGATCCGCTCGGCATCGGCGAGCAGGTCGATGGCGATGATCTTCCCGTCAGTGATGGTGAAGCCGAACACCACACGCGGCCGGCCGCCGGGGGCCCACACCGCTCCCGCGACCCCGTCGACCAGCGCGAGTTGCGCGGCGCGGGCCCGCCCCGAGAATGTCTCGGCCACCGCCGGCGCGCCGAGGACCTCCTTCAACGAACCCATCTTCACCGCGGCCGGGTCGGATCGGAGAACAACGTCGGGGTCGAGCAGCGCAAGCAGCGGCTCGAATTCCCCGCCGCGGGAGGCAGCAAGGAAGGCGTCGACGATTTCGCGTTGGCGGAGGCGATCCGGAGTCGTGCTGGATGCCGTGCTCGGTGCCGTGGTCGATGATGCCGAGTCCGCGGCATCGGAGGCCGTCCCCTGCACCCGGCGGCGTGCGCGGCTCGCAAGTTGCCGTGCCGCGGCCGGGGAGCGCCCCACGATGGGAGCGATCTCGTCGAACGGGACGGCGAACATGTCGTGCAGCACGAAGGCGAGCCGCTCGGCGGGATCCAGCGTCTCGAGGACCACAAGCAATGCGGGGCCCACGGAATCCGCCAGCAGCGCTTCGTGTTCCGGGTCGATCCCATCCTCGCGCCGCGCTATCGGCTCGGGTGGGTGATCGCCAAGCGGTTCCTCGCGCCGCGACCGGCGTGAACGCAGCATGTCCAGGCACACCCGTGAGACGACCGTCGTCAGCCATCCGTCCAGGTTCTGTACGGCGCTCGTGTCGGAGCGGCCCAGCCGAAGCCAGGACTCCTGCACGGCGTCGTCCGCGTCGGTGCTCGAGCCGAGCATCCGGTAGGCCACCGCCCGGAGGTGAGTCCGGTTGTCCTCGAACCGCTCCGCCAGCCAATCGTGGTCGACCATCACTCAGCCTCCTCTGTCGCGTTCCGTCACTGCTGTGACGGTCCACACCACCACGATGTGACAAGCAGATCAGCAGGAGCCCCGTTCGGATGGTCGGGTCAGCCGAGCGGTTGCTCCGGGCGAGCGCCACATGCTGGCACCATGGCACTGATGAACGGGAAGCGTGCACGAACAGATCGCCATCTCACGGTGGTACCCGGCTTGCCCGCCGAGACGACCAGTCGAACTGGCGGCGAGCCAGGCGCGGCGGACTCAGCGCACGAGCGTCGCAACCTCGAACCGCCCAGGGATGCCCTGTTCGGCATCGAACCTGACCTCACCCCGTCTGAGCGACGTCAACACCCACCGCAATCGCTGCCCACCGATCGTGATGGTGACCTGCTCGCATGCGAGAGCGCGCTGTTCCCGCCTGGCGCGAGCGCGGCCGACATCTACCAGATCGTGTCCGATGCCGGTGCACCCGCGGAATTGCTCTCAATGATCGAGGGCTTCGGCGAGGACGTCGAGGCGCTCGCTGCATGGCTGGGCGAGATGGGGCTGGATGGGTCGCCACAGGAGACACTGGACGGCATCTTGGCCGGTTGGCGGCCGCTGTTGAAACGTGGAACCAGCGCTCTCGACGCCGAACTGAGCGGAGCAGAGTTCCTGCGGATATTCGAGACCACCGTGGGCGAGGGCGACCCGGCGGACCCGCTTGCGCAGTTGATCACCGACGCGGCGGCGACCGGAGCGCGGGAAGCGCTGGCCATGACACGGGTCCTGAGTTTCCTCGGCCCGCTGCCAGTCCAGCGTGCGGCTACCGCGGCCGCGCACCGACTGGCGGCCTCGGGCGCCAAAGACATGCCTTGGGTCCGTAGTCTGGGACGGCCTGAGTGGGTTTCGGCTTTCGGATTCGCTGATCCCCTCGGATCCCAGGAGTCACTGGCGATCGAGTTCCGCTACGGCAAGCGGTCGCACGCCTGCGTGCTGCTGATCGACCACGACCTCGGCGGTGGGGTGAAGGACTGCTGGTTCACCGACGAAGTTCCGCGGATCCGGGCGCAGTTCCAGCTGGCCGCGAACGATGTGCGGAAGGCGCTGAGCGGATACACGGCGCAACGGGCGGCGACAATCCTGCAGGCGGCGCTTGCTGCGCCGCCCTGCCCTGCCGACGAGGAGCAGATCGAGGACGTCGGGACCTACTTGCGGCTGGTGCGATCCCGGTTGCTGCTCCTGCCCTCCCCGACCCCGACGGCGTCGGTCGCTTCCGGGACATCTCCGGCGCCGGGACCAGCGCCAGTCACCTCATCTGCACGCACCGGACGGGGAAGTCCGGCGACTATTCATCGCGTCAAGGTGACGTTGGCCGGGGCAAGACCGCCGATCTGGCGGCGCCTGGAGGTGGCGTCGACGACGACCCTCGCGGACCTGCACGAGATCCTGCAGGCGTCTTTCGAGTGGGACGGGGGACACCTGTGGGTGTTCCAGACGCCCCGGGGCGAGTACGGAGTTCCTGACCCGGAACTGGATCACCTCAACGCCGCGCGGCTGACGCTCGCCAAGGCGGCGCCGAAGTCGGGTTCGAGGATCAAATATGTCTACGACTTCGGCGACGACTGGCAACATGTCATCCAGGTCGAAGCGATCGTGCCGGCCGATGACGACATTTGTTATCCGTGGTGCATCGGCGGGCGTCGAGCGGCGCCTCCGGAAGACTGCGGCGGCGTCTGGGGATACGCGGACCTGATCGAGACTCTCGGCGACACGAAACATCCAGGCCACGCCGCCATGCTCGAATGGCTGGGTTTGGGATCGCCCGCGGATTTCGACCCGAGCCATTTCGAAGCCGCCGAGTTGAACGAACTCTTGATGGAGTTCGCCGCACCGCGGTGACGGCGCGATCCGCGAAAAGTGGCGCCGAGTGGGGAGTTCCGGCGGCGGGGCCGGCCGCGGCGAGGCTCTGTCGTCCGGCCAGCTGCCTGCGCTGGCTATCGGCGGCGATCATCCGACCCTGGTCGCGGGGCGGGACAGCGCGTGCAAGGCCCGCGCCACACCGGCGTCCGGCCGTGCCGGCATACCGGGAAATCCCAACCGGTCACATTCCGAGCGAAACCATTGATCGTGCAGCGCGCTCAAATGAGCCCTGAACGACTGTTCATCTCCTTCTCCAGTAGCGTAGTTCGCGGCAATCTGGTTTTCTCCTTCGTGGACAGACAGGGACGGGACCCGATTGTAATTGGCCTGACCGAGGAACCAGGAGTAAGTGGCAGGTTCGGGGAGGAGGAAACCACCTTCGACGACAACGGGGGTGTTCGACTCCAGATGGCTGCGAGGATCACGGCTTCCAGAGCGGGCAGAAACACCCGGCTCACCGCAAGGGAATGTGCCGGGTGCCGCTCGTCCGACCAGCGTCTGAATGCATCCCAGTTGGTCGCCAGAAATGGAGTTCGGGTGTCGTCAACGTCTCCAGCACCGACTGGAAGTCGTCCAGCTCGATGAGATGACGCCATGACACCAAGTGAGCGGATAGCTGAGATTGGTCTTACCCACGCCGCTGGCGCCGCCGAGCAACAACACGGTCCATTCGCGGGGAGGAAGCGGCACGCTGCGATGGTAGGGCTGGTGGCTCTGTGGCAGTAGCGAATTGCCGAACAGGCAGGTAGGCGCGAAGAGACACCGCGGGTCAGTCCGCTTCCACATCCATCAGATGCGCGGCTCTTGCTTCGAGATAGCGTTTCTCGGGCATGCTGGTGGTTGCCCGAGCCGCCTTCTGATAATTGGACCTGGCCGCCACCAGATCGCCGGCCATCTCCAGCAGATGGGCGCGCACCGCGTCGAGTCGATGGTGCCCGGCAATCCGGTCGTTGGCGTCGAGCGCGTCCAGCATGGCCAGTCCGGCCGCGGGGCCGTGCACCATCGCCACCGCGACGGCCCGATTCAGCCGGACCATCGGCGTCGGCGACCGGTGTTGCAGCAAGCCGTACAGTGCGACGATCTGCGGCCAGTCGGTGTCCTGTGCGGTGGGCGCCTCGTCATGGATCGCGGCGATGGCGGCCTGGAGCTGGTATTGGCCGAGCGGCGCGGACGTCAGGGTTCGGGAAATCAGCGCGACCCCCTCGGCGATGTAGCCGGAGTTCCATCGGCGGCGGTCCTGCTCGGCGAGCGGGACCAGCGAGCCGTCCGGGGTGGTGCGGGCCGGACGTCGTGCCTCGGTCAACAGCATCAGCGCCAGGAGCCCGGCAACCTCGCCGTCATCGGGGAGTAGTCGGAAGACCGCGCGGGTCAGCCGGATGGCCTCCCAGGTGAGATCCCCGCGCGCCAGGTCGGGCCCCGAGCTGGACGTGTAGCCCTCGTTGAAGATCAGGTACAGCACGTGCAGGACCGCCGTCATGCGCTCGTCCAGTTCGTTCTCCGGCGGCATCCGGAACTGGGTCCCGGTCGCTCGGATCCGCTGCTTTGCCCGGCTGATCCGCTGCGCCATCGTCGACTCCGGAACCAGGAAGGCGCGGGCGATCTCGGCCGTGGTCAGCCCGCCGACCGCGCGGAGGGTGAGTGCGACCTGCGATGCCTGCGACAGGCTGGGATGGCAGCACAGCACGAGCAGCGTCACGGTGTCGTCCCGGTCGGCCAGTTGCTCTTCGTCGGGAGCGGGCGCCATCGTCTGATCGACGGTCATCCGGGCGGCCGCCGAATCTTCCCTGCGGCGGCGGGCCGACTCACTGCGCAGCTGATCGGCCAGCCGGCGGGAGGCAACGGTCACCAGCCAGCCGCGCGGATTGTCCGGCAAGCCCTCCTCGGGCCATTGCAGGGAGGCGGCCAGCAATGCTTCCTGGACTGCCTCCTCGCACATGTCGAACTGCCCGTACCGTCGGACGAGCGCGCCGAGGACCTGCGGCGTCAGCTCACGCAGCAGGCGCTCGATGCGGGGGTTGGGGGTCACATCTCCATGCCCGCCGTGTCGAGCACCGCCCGCACCTCCATCGCGCAGTACTGGGCATCCGGCCAGCGGGCGGCAATCTCGATGGCACGTGCCTCGGTCTCGCATTCGACAGTGAGGTATCCGGCGAGTTGTTCCTTGGCCTCGGCGAACGGACCGTCGGTTGCCGTCTCGACCCCGCCGCGCACCCGGACCGTCTTGGCGGTGGACGGATCGGCCAGTGCCTCGCCGCCGACGAGTTCGCCGGATTCGGTGAGTTCCTTCATGATCATGTCCACCTGAGTGAGTATCCCGTTGCGCTCCTGATCGGTCATCTCCTGCATGGTCGCGGGGTTGTTGTAGATCATCAGCATGTACTTCACGGTGGCTCCTTCGATGTCGGCGCCCCTGGCAGGCCCCTTCGCCTGAGACGTCGGAGCCCGACGGCGGGGCTCGACATCCGCGTCGGACGGGTGTGAGGGACGTTCTACCGCGCCCGTCGCGACCGTTTGGCCGCCGGGCAGTCGCGTCGTGCGTTGGTGCGTTTGCTCTTGCTGCTGGCGCCTTGCGCCTACTGCGGCAGGAGCAACGCGCGGGCGTTGTGAGCATCGTCTGCGTCGCGGCTCCAACGCTTGGTTGAACGCTGTGGATGAACGCTGTGGATGAACGCAGGACCGCGTCCGGCTGTTCGACGACGCAGAGCGCCGCGAGAGTTCCGCGTGCCGGAACCCCGCCGAGTCTGCAGACACTGCGCGACGAGAGTGCCCTGTTCGTCGGTGAGAGTGGCGTCGTCAAGAGCGAGATCGCCGTCGTGCCACAGGGTCGATTGGTCCAGCAGCAACCGCGAGCCGGCGACCGGCAGGGCGCCGGACAGCTTGCCGTGAGCTCGACGGTGGGCACCGACAACGGGGAGGACAGCGCGGCGAACAGTGACGGTGGCAGTGAGTCCAGTAGCACGGCCGTTGCGACGATGGGCGGGACATCAGCCAGCAGACGGACCCAGCCGGTCAACCGGGGCAGGGGTCCCCGCCGAGGGGTCGATCGTCGCCGACCGGGCGGTAGTCCAGGTGCTGGCTGAAGGGCACATAATCGACGGGCAGGTGGAACGGGTCGAGGCGGCGTGGGTCGACTCCGACGTGCTCACCCCGGCCGCCGCGGTGATCGACCCGTCCGGCCGGCCTCTTGGCGACCGTCAACACCTGCGCGATGGCGGCCGTGGCGCAGTCGCTCGTGTGCAGTTCGGTCCGCACGCTGCAGGTGCCGGAGCCGCGGCGGTCGATGTGTGCGGTCGTGTTCGCCCGCCCGGTGTGCCGCGGCCAGAAAATGCGCGGTGACGGTGCGAGCCGACTGTCCGGTAGCGCTCCGCGGCCGCGAGGAGATGAGGGCAGCCGAGTTCGCAACCGCCCTTCGGCTCTTGCGCGAACCCGTGGGCTGACGGCGCGTTGACGTGCTGCCTGGACACCGGCGGCGCAAGGGTCAGGAACCCCCAAGCGGGATCGGCACCCGCGACGCTCGCGCTGTCGAGTCCGGCCTCGAGCGGCAGCGACGGATTTGCGCCGGTTGTGCCGCGTCACGGCATTTCTTCGGAGGGAATCGGGCCGGGGCGGTCCGGTGCTCACCCGGCGCGGGATCTTCGCGGTCCCGATCGCGTATTCTTGGCCCTGAAGTACCCAGCGCTGAGGTCCGGCCCGCCGCCGGTGGCTTGTTCGGGCCACCGATCGGGAGTCAGACCGACGCCGTCACCGATGTGCCGTTCCCCGATCGAAATACCGGCGGCAGTCCCGAAGGCGTCCAGCTCTTTGACCACACGGCCGTGATTTGCAGGTGGCCCGCTCGCGCGGGTAGCCTGAGCGACTGGCCCGGTCCTGCTGGGTCGCTGTCGTATGCCCACAGGCGCGTGCCCTCGGACCATGCGACGGGACCGCAGTTCGTCCGGTCGTGCGCAAGGTCTACTCGCTTGGTTTGCAGTGGGGGATCTCGGCTCGAATACCCGCTCGCCAGCGAGCTCTTTGGGTGGCGCATGGTCTGGAGCCCGATCGCAGATCGGGCACCAACCGCACCACCAGTTCCTGTAGGTCAGCCGTCGTCAGTCGGGCGTCAGCGCCCAGCCTCGTCCCGCGAAGGAAGAAGTCGCCAGCACATGCCCACGATCCAGCAATTGGTCCGTAAGGGCCGCACCGAGAAGATCGGTAAGACCAAGACCCCGGCGTTGAAGGGCAGCCCGCAGCGGCGCGGTGTGTGCACCCGCGTCTACACCACCACCCCGAAGAAGCCGAACTCGGCGCTGCGCAAGGTCGCCCGGGTCAAGCTGACCAGCCAGGTCGAGGTCACCGCCTATATCCCTGGTGAGGGCCACAACCTGCAGGAACACTCCATCGTGCTGGTCCGCGGCGGCCGGGTGAAGGACCTGCCCGGCGTCCGGTACAAGATCATCCGTGGATCGCTGGACACCCAGGGTGTCAAGAACCGCAAGCAGGCTCGCAGCCGGTACGGCGCGAAGAAGGAGAAGAGCTGACATGCCCCGCAAGGGACCTGCTCCCCGTCGGCCGCTCGTCGCCGACCCCGTGTACAACTCGCCGCTGGTGACCCAGCTGGTCAACAAGGTGCTGCTGGACGGTAAACGGTCCATCGCGCAATCGATCGTGTATGGCGCCCTCGAGGGCTGCCGGGAGAAGTCGGGCACCGATCCGGTCGTGACGCTCAAGCGCGCCCTGGACAACGTGAAGCCCGCCCTGGAGGTGAAGAGCCGCCGGGTCGGCGGTGCCACCTACCAGGTCCCGGTCGAGGTCAAGGCCGGTCGTTCGACCACCCTGGCCCTGCGCTGGCTGGTCGGGTACTCGAAGGCACGTCGCGAGAAGACGATGACCGAGCGGCTGATGAACGAGCTGCTCGACGCTTCCAACGGCCTGGGTGCCTCGGTCAAGCGGCGCGAGGACACGCACAAGATGGCCGAGTCGAACAAGGCCTTCGCACACTACCGATGGTGACGATGATGTCGCTGCCAGCCGTGCCTCTTGGCGGCCGTCGATGATGCCAGCATTTCCGTCAGCCATCGAGCGTCGCTGTCGCCGCTGGTAGTTGCTCCCACGGCGGCGCGCGGGAATATCACCTGCCTGCGCGGCGCTGTACGAGTGCTGTCCTGCGGTTACCCCGGAGACGTGCGGCACCCACCCCTGATTTGAGACGAGGAAGAACCCACCGTGGCCACGAACGCCCTGGACAAAGTCCGCAACATCGGGATCATGGCGCACATCGACGCGGGCAAGACCACCACGACCGAGCGCATCCTGTTCTACACCGGTATCACCTACAAGATCGGTGAGGTCCACGAGGGCGCCGCCGTCATGGACTGGATGGAGCAGGAGCAGGAGCGGGGGATCACCATCACCTCTGCCGCCACGACGACGTCGTGGAAGGGTTACAAGATCAACATCCTCGACACCCCCGGGCACGTCGACTTCACGGTCGAGGTGGAGCGGTCGCTCCGGGTGCTCGACGGTGCCGTCGCCGTGTACGACGGCGTCGCCGGCGTCGAGCCGCAGACCGAGCAGGTCTGGCGGCAGGCGGAGAAGTACCACGTGCCGCGGATGTGCTTCGTCAACAAGCTCGACCGCACCGGTGCGAACTTCTTCCGCTGCGTCGACATGATGGTCGAGCGGCTCGGCGCCACCCCGCTCGTGCTCCAGCTGCCGATCGGTGCCGAGGCCGACTTCATCGGTGTCGTCGACCTGCTGCAGATGCGCGCGCTGACCTGGCGCGGCGAGACCGTCAAAGGTGAGGACTACACCGTCGAGCCCATCCCGGCCGAGCTGCAGGCGCAGGCCGATGAGTGGCGCGAGACGCTGATCGAAACCGTCGCCGAGAACGACGACCACGCCATGGAGGCCTACCTGGCCGGCGAGGAACTCTCGCTCGACGAGCTCAACGCCGCCATCCGCCGGGCCACCATCGCCGGCAAGCTCAACCCGGTGGTCACCGGCTCCGCATTCAAGAACAAGGGCGTGCAGCCGATGCTGGACGCCGTCGTCGAGTACCTGCCGTCGCCGTTGGACGTCGGGGCGATCGAGGGCATCCTGCCCGACGGTGTGACCCCGGCCGAGCGGCATCCCGATCCGGCCGACAGCTTCTCCGGCCTGGCGTTCAAGGTCGCGACCGACCCGCACCTGGGCAAGCTGACCTTCGTCCGCATCTATTCGGGCACCCTCGAGTCCGGCACCCAGGTCGTCAACGCGACCAAGGACCGCAAGGAGCGGATCGGCAAGATCTACCAGATGCACGCCAACAAACGTGAAGAGCTCTCGAGCGTTTCCGCCGGCGACATCTGCGCCGTGATGGGCCTGAAGCAGACCACCACCGGCGACACGCTGGCCGACCCCGCGCACCCGATCGTGCTGGAGTCGATGAGCTTCCCGGATCCGGTGATCCAGGTCGCCATCGAGCCGAAGACCAAGAGCGACCAGGAGAAGCTGGGCGTCGCGATCCAGAAGCTGGCCGAGGAGGATCCCACCTTCAAGGTCAAGAACGACGAGGAAACCGGGCAGACGGTCATCTCCGGCATGGGCGAGCTCCACCTGGACATCCTGGTCGACCGGATGCGCCGCGAGTTCAAGGTCGAGGCCAACATCGGCAAGCCACAGGTGGCGTACCGCGAGACCATCCGCGGCACCGTGGAGAAGTACTCCTACGTTCACAAGAAGCAGACCGGTGGATCCGGGCAGTACGCCAAGATCCTCATCACGGTCGAGCCGCTGGACATGGCCGCATCCGAGGGTGCGACCTACGAGTTCGTCAACGCGGTCACTGGTGGGCGTATCCCGAAGGAGTACATCCCCTCGGTGGACGCCGGGGCGCAGGACGCCTTGCAGTACGGCGTGCTGGCCGGTTACCCGATGCTCGGCGTCAAACTGACGCTGGTCGACGGTGCCTACCACGAGGTCGACTCGTCCGAAATGGCGTTCAAGATCGCGGGCTCGATCGCGATGAAGGACGCGGCCCGGATGGCCAAGCCGGTGCTGCTCGAGCCGTTGATGAGCGTCGAGGTGACCACCCCCGAGGAGAACATGGGTGACGTGATCGGTGACCTGAACTCGCGCCGTGGGCAGATCCAGTCCATGGACGAGCGCAGCGGGGCGCGGGTCATCACGGCCCTGGTGCCGTTGTCGGAGATGTTCGGCTACGTCGGTGACCTGCGGTCACGGACTCAGGGCCGGGCCTCGTACTCCATGGTGTTCGACCGCTACGCGGAGGTTCCGGCGAACGTCGCCAAGGAGATCATCGCCAAAGCGACCGGCGAGTGATGCTGTCACACTCAACTGCGCGAGGGAGGGCGCGGAGGCGATGGGTGAACGAGGACACCAGGGAGCGTCGGCGACCGAGGCCCGGAGTTCGCCCCGTGTCGAGCGATAGTCGCAGCGACCGAGGCCCGGAGTTCGCCGCGCAGCCGAGCAGCGTCTCGGCAACAGCGCAGGCGAGTGACTCGAATAGGTAGTCCCAGGAGTGCGGATTGGCCCCACGGCGCGGCCATCCGTACCCTGCACAGTCGGGATGGTGGGCGGTTTCGCACCTCCACCGTCACGGGTCCGGGTTCGACAGAGAACTCGGTCCAGATCCATCCACCAACGCCCTGACGACCTGAATCAGTACCGGAAGTCGCATGGCGCATCAGAAGAGTCCTGAGGAGGACAGCAGTGGCGAAGG
>JADGOY010000313.1 GCA_017882715.1 Nakamurella sp.
GCTACTGAAGAACAGTGATGCTGCTGGGACTTAAGCATTCACGGGTTTGGGATATCCGGCTATTGTCGGTCAACCCCGGCATATTGCGCCGAGCCCGCCGCGTCGCGGACGTCTTCCTCGATCGGGTCGGCGTTCAGAGCGATAGCGGTCGCGGAGCCGGCGCCTGCGGCGGTGATGACCTGGGCGCGCGGGTCGATGATGTTTCCGGCGGACTAAGTCGTATTTAGTCATGTCTCAAGGCTGGCGACGGGTAGCCGATCTCCTGTGGACGTTGCTGTTTCCTGCACCCAACGGTAATTGACCTGACCGGTGTTTCGACGTCGACCGGGATCTCGAAGACCACACTGTCGCGGCTCGAGACCGGTCAGCGGCGGCCCACCCTGGAACTGCTGCTTGCGCTCTCCCATGCCTATCGGGTGCCGTTAGCCGACCTCGTTGCGGCACCCGAGGAGGGCGGATCCGCGACACCAGACTGAGCGAAAATTGGTACACGACCGGGCCCTTGACAATCGTCTTGGTCTATGAGATTTTCGCCGCTTCCAGACTCGTTACTTCCCGGCCCAAGGGGGAGGATTATGAGGAGGTTGCAGATTGTAGCTGGCGGCACGTTCGTGTCGGCCTGGATCTTTGGTTTGATCCTAGCTGCGAGCGGACCGAAGCCGGATGACTCCGCCGCGGAGATCGCAAGCTACTTCGCAGCAAATGAGCACAAGGCGATGGCCGCCCACTTCTTGATCGACGGACTCGCGGGCGTCGCGATCATCGCGATCGCTGTGTCTCTTCATCGCTACTTGGCGGGTGAGGAGCGGGTGCGGCACGTCATGCTGGGGGCGGGCGTTGCGGCCGGGGTGGCCTCTATCGGCCAGATGGTTGTCGGCGAGACACTTACCTACGATGCTGCGAACGGTTCGAGCGCGAACAGCGTGAAGACGCTCTTCACCGTGCTGAATAACGGGGACACGCTCAAGATTGCACTGCTGGCGATCATGATTGGCGCGGCTTCGATGTTGGCGCGCCGGAGTGGCGTTTTTCCCCGCTGGCTTGCGACCTCGGGCCTCATCTTCGCGCCGATCCTGGCGGTCAGTGGGCTGGCATTCCCGCTCAACAGCGATGTCCTCTATGCGTCGCTAGAGGTAACGCTCCTCGGCCTCCTGCTCTGGGTCGTTGGCGTGACAGTCGTGATCGGACGGCGGGCACCGCGGGCCGAAGGAATCGGGGCACAAGCCGCCGTCCTGTCGTAGACCAAGGTGAAAGGAGTGGCGATGGAGGGAAGCGATAGGCCGCTCGTCTTGATCAATTCATTCGAGGTGCCGGAGGGCAGGGAAGACGAGTTCATCCGAGGTTGGGAAGCAACGCGCGACTACCTGGAAGCCCAGCCCGGCTACGTTGACACGGCTCTGCATCAGGCGGTGTCACCCAACCCGGACTTCCGCTTCGTCAACGTCGGGCGTTGGGAAAGCCCCCAGGCCTTCCAAGCGGCGATCCAGAGCGCTGGCTTTCGCGGAGTGTCCGAGGCTCTTGCCGAGTTCCGCCCGCATCCGGCGCTGTACAAGATAGTGAGAACCTGACCTACCAACCCACAACTGATCCGGCGATTGTCGGTTGAAGGCTTGGTTCATTCCCCGCTCCTTGGCATGGGTTGAGACGCTCGATGTCGCGCCGCTATAGGGATCCGGAGCCGAGCCCGGTATCCGGCAGTCGAGTCGCCCGGAATGGAAGCAGACGCAGCGATGACCGCCGCCTGTGTGCACAACTTCGCGCTGTCCGACGGGCGCCAGCTGGCCTGGGCGGAGTACGGCGACGGCGGAGGAGCGCCCGTCATCTACATGCACGGGACACCGAGCTCGCACCTCGAGCCGTGGGCGTTCCGCGTCGATGAGGCCGCGCAGCGGGCCGGCCTACGGCTGATAGCGCCAGATCGCCCTGGCATGGGCGGGTCCGATTTCCAGCGGCGACGCCGCATCCTCGACTGGCCAGCGGACCTCGCCGCGCTCGCCGACCATCTCGACCTCGAGCAGTTCAGCGTCTTGGGCTACTCAGGCGGCGTCCCGTTCGCCACCGCTGTCGCCTTCGCGCTCCCAGAGCGCGTGCAACGCCTGACTCTTGTCGCCTGCGTCGCGCATCTGGCCCCGGCTCTCGAAGAGGGACTGCACCGGAACGGGCTTCAGTTGAAGCGGCTCGCTCGCGCACGGCCACGCCTGGCACGGGTCGTGATGTCGCTCGGCATGGGCCTGCCATCGCTCTACCCGAGCTTGCTCGTGAAGATGGTGGGCGCCGGACTGCCGGAGGTCGACCGTGCGGTCCTCGACGATCAACGAATCCGCGAGGGGTTCCCGGCCGCGATTCGCTGTGCCTTCAGGCGTGGTGCGAGCGGACCGCAGGTCGATGAAGCGCTCATGTCGGCCGAATGGGGCTTCGACCCGGCCGAGATCCGGGTCACAACGATGTTGTGGCAGGGGACCCTCGATACCTTTGGAGCCCGGCCGGCGATGGCCGAGCACCTCCATCGGGCGATCCTCGGCAGCGAGCTGCACTTGAGCCACGACGGGCATCTCTCCGTTCTCACGAAGCACCTCGACGAGATCCTGGATGGGCTCACCTAGCCACCACAGCACGTGAAGAGGGCGCAGGAGCTACCTTCCGCGCGATCCTCGCCGCGCGACTGTCACCTGCGTCACCCAACGCCGAGCCGGACGACGCGCAATGTTGCTGGCCGGTGTGACGGGTGACGCTCGACGCGCGTACCCCTCCTGGGAAATGCCCGAAAGGGCGGCCATCCGTGCAGTCGGTGACCGATGACAGTGGTGGAATGGCGCAAAGGACCCTGCGCGGTACGGCTCGGCCCTGGGCGCCGGCGGTTGTCGGCCCCCTGCGATCGACGCCGCCGATGGGCCGACAACGGTTGTGGCCGTTCGGGTACCGCGCGTTTTGTACGAGGACTGCCGACGTCCGGGCAACGCCCGCGGGTACAACCGACAGCGGGTGCTGGTGGTAACAGATCTTCGATCTCGTCATCGAGCCGGGAAGGGCCAACGCCGCGCGTCGGGCGGTCATGAGGTGACCCCACCGCCGGTTCTGGCTGATGCCGCCCCTCGTGCTCGCCCACTCGCAGCAGCAGTTCCCGAGCGAGTTGCTGGTAGTCGTTGGCCAACCCGGAGGCATCCGGATGAGCGCATCGAACGGTGCGGCCCCGGAGCCCTCGAGCATGGCCTGAATGGTGGCGAGGACCTGAGCGTTGCGGACGTTGCGCGCGGGTTGACGTTGAACAGCACCACACCGGCACAGCGGATCGGCTTCAACGGGCCAAGACCGAAAGGGGATTCAGGTGAAAACAGGGGGTCAGTTTTCACGCGTCGTCGATGCGGTGCGGGCGGCCCCGGCCGGCTCAAGCCGCCTGAACATTCTTCCAGGGGCAGGTGTCGAGCCACCGCCGGCCGGCGGTGAAGTGGTAGTCATCGACGAACTGCTCGGTCGGCCGCACCCAGCTCCGCGACCTGAACCATTTGGCTCTGCCGCACACTGGTTGGCGGGCCTGGATGCCGGCCGTTGGACGTGGAACGGGAACGGAGGTCCAGATGGACGTCAGGTTCGTGGGGACGACGGCGGCACGGTCAGGACTCGGAGACGACGGCGACCGGTCCCTGGTCACCAGCCACCCGGTGGAGGACCTGCCGGACCTGCTGGCCAGGACGGACGGCCTGCTCTGGGTCGACATCCCCAGCTGGGACGACGACGCGCAGCGGGTGCTGTCGGAGGTCTTCTGTTTCCAT
>JADGOY010000138.1 GCA_017882715.1 Nakamurella sp.
GGCCCACGGGCAGGCGCGGGACACCACCAGTCGATACCGGCCGGACTCGACCGGCCAGCCGTCCCGGCCGTCGACGGTTATCCGGTCCGGAATGTAATGGGAGTCGCGGACGAATTCGCCGGCGTTGGACGCCAATCCCCGCCGTGCCGCGCCGACCCGCGGGCCGTTGTCAACGCTCATCGTTCTCCCCCGCCGATCAAATCTGCCGCGCGTATTCCCGCGGAAACCCGTATTCCCGCGGAAACCCGTATTCCCGCGGAAACCCGTATTCCCGCGGAAACCCGTATTCCAGCGGAAACCCGTATTCCCGCGGAAGGCACACCGCCGTGAGTGTGCGAGACCAGACTGCCATGAGTCCGGTACCCATCCTGCCCGAGGTCGAATCAGCCGATCGCGTGCAGCAGACTGGCCGGGTGGGGAAACGGACGTTCGGCGTCGAGGAAGAGCTGCTGTTGGTCAGCGCGGACAGCGGGCACCCGGTGCCGGCCGGCGCCGAGGTCCTCGAGGCGGCTCAGGAATGGCTCGGCACCGACCGGGATCACCAGGTCGATCACGAATTCAAGATGGAACAGACCGAGATCGGGTCCGAACCGTGCACGGAAGCTCCGCAGCTGCTCGAGCAATTGATGGAGTTGCGCCGCACGGTCTCGGCGGCCGCGGGCACCACCGGCGTTCATGCGGTGGCATTGGCCACCAGCCCGTTCAGGGTGTGGCCCCGACCGACGGTGAACGAGCGGTACCAGCGGATGACCGAGGCGTTCGGCCTGGTCGCGCGCCAACAGCTCACCTGCGGCCAGCACATTCATGTCGGCGTCGACTCGCAGGCCGAGGGTGTCGCCGTGCTGGATCGGATCCGGCGATGGCTACCGGTGATCACCGCGATGTCGGTGAATTCGCCGTTCTATCAGGGTGAGGACACCGGGTACTCCAGCTATCGGACCATCGCCTGGGGAATGTGGCCGACTGCAGGCCCTACCGCGCGATTCGGTGACGTGGCGACGTACCAGCGGACCATCGACGAACTCGTGGCATCCGGCACCGCGCTGGACGACGGGATGATCTATTTCGATGCCAGGCTGTCCGCCAGCTACCCCACGCTGGAGATCAGGGTGCCCGACGTGTGCACCGACGTCGGCGACTCCGTGGTCATCGCGGTGCTGGCCAGGGCCCTGGTCGACACGGCCGCCGGGGAGTGGGTGAACAGGCGGCCCGATCCGGACATCCGGGTCGAGATGCTGCGTGCGGCCACTTGGCGCGCCTCGCGCTCTGGCCTGTCCGGCGATCTGGTGGATCCGGTGGTGGGAACCCCGGTGCCCGCCTGGTCGCTCGTCGACGACATGGTCCGGCATGTCGAGCCCGCGCTCCGGGAGCACGGTGAACTGGAATGGGTCGCCAGCGCGTTGAAGAAGCTCCGGACCTCAGGCACGGGTGCCGATCACCAGCGAGCGTCGTTCGCGCGTCGTGGGCTGTTGTCGGACGTGGTGCTGGACGCCGCCCGGCGGACGGTGATCTGACCCCGCTCCGCGCTCCGTCAGGTGCCCGTCGACTTCTCGGCGTCGGTCTTGCTGCGCGAGGATTTGCGGTTGCTACTGGACTGCGAGCCGCCCGACCGCGTGCTGCTGGAGCGGGTGCCAGCGGATCGGGTACTCGATCGGGATCCACCGGACGTGGCTTCGGCTCGATGTTTCGCATCGTCACCCGAGTCCTTGTGCCGCTCGACGCTGCGCTGCAGGGCGGCCAGCAGATCGACGACCTCGGCGTCCTCGCCCTCTTCCTTGGCTTCGGGCGCCGGGAATGCATCTCCGCCTTCCAGTTTCGCTTCGATCAGTTGTTCCAGCTCGACCCGGTATTCGTCGGTGTAGTCCTCGGGCTGGAAATCACCGGCGAAGCTCTCGACCAGCATGCCTGCCATCTTCAGTTCGGCGGGCTTGATCGTCACGTCCTCGTCCAGCGATGGGAACTCGGCCGCCCGCACCTCGTCCGGCCAGAGCAGGGTCTGCACCACGAGCACGTCGTCACGTACCCGCAGCGCGGCCAACCGCGTCTTCTGCCGCAGGGCGAGGTTCACGATGGCGATGCGGTCGGTCTGCTCCAGCGTGCGGCAGAGCAACACGTATGCCTTGGTGGACTTGGACGCCGGCTCCAGGTAGTAGCTCTTGTCGTACAGCAGAGGGTCGATCTGCTCGGCCGGAACGAAGCTGGACACCTCGATCTCGCGGCTGCTGTTCGCCGGTAGCTGCGCGAAGTCGTCGTCGGTCAGGATGACCGTGCGGCCATCGTCGGCCTCGTAGGCCTTGGCGATGTCGGCGAACTCCACCGTTTTGCCGTCCAGCTCGCACACCCGCTTGTACCGGATGCGTCCGCCATCCGCCTCGTGCACCTGGTGGAACCGGATGTCGCGCTCCTCGGTGGCCGAATAGACCTTGACCGGTACGTTCACCAGACCGAAGGCCACTGAGCCTTTCCAGATCGATCGCATGTGCCCATGATGGACCTTTCCACGGTGCAAAGACCAGGTGCATCGGCAACGTGAGGACACCGGGAACGGGGTGATCGCGGGTGGCAGCGGGTGACAGTGCGAGCATCGAACTGGAAGGGCACCGGCTGAGCCTCACCCATCTGCGTAAGGTGCTCTATCCGGCGACCGGCACGACCAAATCGGACATCATCGGCTATTTCGCCGACGTCGCGCACGCGATGATCCCGCACCTGGCGGGCCGCCCGGTGACCCGCAAACGTTGGCCGGACGGCATTTCGACCACACCCTTCTTCCACAAGAACCTCGATCGCGGCACCCCCTCGTGGGTGAGCCGGCGCGTCATCGAACACTCGGACGGACCGAAGTCGTACCCCGTGGTCGACTCGCCGGCGACGCTGGCCTGGCTGGGTCAGATTGCCGCGCTGGAATTGCACGTACCGCAGTGGCGATTCGAGTCAGGCGGTGGGATCGGGCGGCCGGATCGGCTGGTGTTCGACCTCGATCCGGGGCCTGGCGTCGGGCTGACCGAATGCGCCGAAGTCGCGCGCGCCGTCCGTCAGCGGTTGGCAGAGTCGGTGGTTGTGCCGGTGACCAGCGGATCCAAGGGCATCCACCTGTACAGCCGGCTCGACGGCACGATGACCTCCGACGAGGCATCGCTGTTCGCCAGGCAGACCGCAGAGGCGATCGAGAAGGACATGCCGGATCTGGTGGTTTCGCGAATGCTGAAGTCGCTGCGACCGGGCAAGGTGTTCATCGACTGGTCGCAGAACAATGCGTCGAAGACCACCATCGCCCCGTACTCGTTGCGCGGCCGGGAGCATCCCACCGTGGCCGCCCCGCGCACCTGGGACGAGCTGGCCGATCCGGACCTGCGGCACCTGGAATACACCGAGGTGCTGGACCTGCTCGCGCAGGCGCCAGATCCCATGCAGGGCCTGGAGTCCGGCGACTGCGACGGTGCCGAGCACCGCGGCCGTCAGGGATCTCGGAACCGGCGGGCCACCGTGCGATCGAACGGCGGGAACAGGCTCGACACCTACCGAGCCAAGCGATCCGCCGATCGGACACCAGAGCCGGTCCCGGAAAGCGGTCCGTTGCCGCAGGGCAACGATGACACCTTCGTCATCCAGGAACATCACGCGCGTCGGTTGCATTACGATTTCAGGCTCGAGCGCGACGGTGTGCTGGTGTCGTGGGCCGTGCCCAAGGGCCTGCCGACCGATACTGGGCACAACCGGCTGGCCGTGCACACCGAGGATCACCCGCTGGACTACGCGAGTTTCGCCGGCACCATCCCCCACGGTGAGTACGGCGGGGGCACCGTCAGCATCTGGGATGCGGGAACCTACGTCACCGAGAAATGGCGTGACGACGAGGTGATCGTCGTCCTCGACGGCCGACGCGCCCGTGGTCGTTACGCACTGATCAGGACGAAGGATTCGTCGTGGCTGATGCATCGCATGAAGGCCCAGCAGGAGCAGGCTCCGGCCGCGCCCGATGACGGGCCCGCGGGCGACCGTTCCGCTGCGCGAACCGAGATCCCCGCGCGGGAGAAGGACCGCCCACCCGACCGAAAGAATCTTCCCGCACCCCCCACCGACCTGCGGCCCATGCTCGCCACCACCGGCACGCCGCAGGACATCTCCGACGATCACGACTGGCGTTTCGAGGGGAAGTGGGATGGCATCAGGGCGGTGGCCACGCTCGGGCCCGCAGGCCTGAAGCTGCACAGCCGAGCCGGGAATGACTTCACCCGGTCCTACCCCGAACTCGCCGAGCTGGCGGAGTTGCTGGACGGTCATAGCGCGGTACTCGACGGTGAGATCGTCACGCTCGACGACCACGGGGTCACCAGCTTCTCCCGCCTTCAGCAGCGGATGAATCTGGCCGGCGCGCGGGATATCGCTCGCATGCGCCGGGAGATCCCAGTGCACTACTGGCTTTTCGACGCGCTGTGGCTGGACGGCGTGTCGTTGCTGCGCAAGCGGTATGACGATCGGCGTCGGATTCTTCAGGCACTCCCATTGTCCGGCGAGATCTGCCGGGTTCCCGATCAGTTGGCCGGCCCGGTCGCAGAGGCGTTGCAGGGCAGCGTCGCTCTCAAATGGGAAGGCATCGTGGCGAAGCGCGCCGATTCCCAGTACCTGCCCGGCAAGCGATCCCGCACCTGGTTCAAGATCAAGAACTTCCGCACTCGCGAGGTCGTGGTGATCGGCTGGCGCCCCGGCGCCGGACGTCGGGAGGGGAGCCTGGGTTCGCTGCTGGTTGCGGTCCCCGCAGAGCGGGGCGGATTGCGCTACGCCGGCAAGGTCGGCACGGGGTTCAGCGACGCGGTGCTGGACCAGCTGATGACCGCGCTGGAGCCCCTGCGCCGCAACACATCGGCAGCGGTCGATGCGGTGCCGCGAGAGGACGGCCTGGACGCGGTCTGGGTCGAGCCGACGCTGGTCGGCGAGGTCAGGTTCGGTGAGTGGACGAACGAGCGCCGGCTGCGCGCGGCGAGCTGGCGGGGGCTGCGGCCGGACAAGACGGTCGCCGATCTCAATTCCGGAGAATGACGGCGGATGTGTCCGCGCCGGCAGCGGGGGTTCTGCGCCGGACCCACCAGGCGCAGTGCCGCGGCGACCTGCCCGTGGTCGGTGAGATCGACACGGACGAAGGGACTGTCCGAGCCCGGATCCGGCGCCCGATCGAGAGTGACCACCTGGTAACCATTCTCGGCTAGAGATCTGTCACCACCGCTCGGCCGAGCCTGCCACTGCTGCCGGTCACCACCCCGCGTCATCAAGACCTTCCTTCGGCTGACGAGACATGCCACGAGAGCGCCGATCGGACCTGCCGAGTCACCGCCGCCGCCCCAGCAGGGCCAGCAACTCGGTCTGCGGCTCGGCATCAGATGACACGGTTATCGGTGGTGCGAACAGGCCGGATGGGGCCAGGCGGTGCACGAATGGTCGAACCATCTCCAGCAGCGGGGCGACCACGTCGCCAGGTAGATCCTCGTCCACCCCGATGCCACGGGCAAGGTCCCAGGCGTGTATGGCCAGGTCCATCGTCATCTGCCAGCCATACTCGGCGGCCGACGTGTCCCCGAACGACAGGTGCACAGTCCTGTCGACCGAACCCGGCGCCAACCACGCCTGACGGGCGGCCCGCGAGGCGGACGACCAGGCCGCCTTCGGGTCGTCACCGAGGTTGTCGCCGTCGAACTGAGTACCGACCTCCTCGATGGTGGCGCCGTCCAACAGCGGCCGCACCCAGAGTTGCTCACCCACCAGGTGCGCCACCAGATCGCGCACCGACCAGTCGGTGTCGGGGGTGGGGTTGCCCCACTGATCGTCGCCGACCGCCTGCACCCGGCGGTCGAACTCCTGCATCGCTTTCCCGTGCGCGGTGAGCAAGTCCACCCGCCCAGTCGAGCATCCCAGCCGCCGGACGGCAAGGCGAGCGATCCGATCCACCCGAGCCGAGTGCTACCGGATCGCACCGGTGACGAGCCATCGGTCGCGGTGGTAGCGGAGGCCGAGAGTGGCCGCCCGCGCGCCCATGAATACGCCGGAGAAGGCGATCCACAGCCAGACCAGTCCCGCTGCGCCGCCGGGCGCCCACAGGGCGACCGCTATCGCGGCGGGGAGGTAGATCAGCAGGGTGATCACCCCAGCCCAGGCCAGGTAGACACCGTCGCCTGCCCCGATGAGCACGCCATCGAGCACAAAGACACAACCCGCCAGCGGCTGGGACAGGGCCAGCACGATCAGCGTCGCGCCGACCGCGGCGCGGACCTCGGGGTCCGGCGAGAACGCCGAACCCGCGACTGCGTGGATCACCAGGACGACGACGCCGATGACGACCCCGGCCCACACCCCCCAGCGGAGCACGGCGCGGGTCAGCGCCCGCGCCGCCCGGCCGTCGCCTGCGCCCAAGGCCTTACCGGTCAGGGCCTGCGCTGCGATGGCCAGCGCGTCCAGGCCCAGCGCCAGGAAGTTCCAGATCGCCGTGACCACCTGGTTCGCCGCCAGCGCGGCCACACCCTGGCGGGTCGCCACCACGGTGGTCACGATGATCGCCGCCCGCAACGTGACGGTCCGCAGGAACAACGGCAGACCGGTGCGCACGGCGCCGCGGATGTGTCCGGCATGCGGCGCCAACGGCGCGCCGTCGCGGCGTGCGGCCCGGACCACCACGGTCAACAGGGCCAGCGCCATGCCGGTCTGGGAGATCACCGTACCGATCGCCGAACCGGCCACGCCCAGCTTGAAGACGTTGACCAGCAACAGGTTCAGCCCGATATTGACGATGGCGCCGACCACTGCGACGACCAGCGGAGTCCGGGTGTCCTGCAACCCGCGCAGCACACCGGTGGCGGCCAGCACCGCCAGCATGGCCGGCATGCCCAGCAACGACCAGCGCAGGAACGTGGTGCCGAAACCCGTCTCGGCGGGACCGCCGCCGAACCAGCCGACCAACTGCGGGGCCAACGGCCATCCGACCCACAGGACGAGGCACCCGATGATCACCGCGAGGTACAGGCCCGCGATACCGAAGGTCAGCGCCCGCGCGGTGTCCCCGGCGCCGAGTGAGCGGGCGACCTGGGCCGTGGTGCCGTACGCCAGGAAGACCGACAGCCCCACCAGGGTCCCCAGGATGACGGAGGCGATGCCGACGCCCGCCAGCTGCGCGGTGCCCAAATGACCGACGATGGCCGCATCCACCAGCAGGAACGTCGGCTCGGCCAGCAGCGCGCCGAGCGCCGGGACCGCCAGGCGCAGAATATCGGCGTTCAGGCCGGGTGGCGCGGTCACGGAAGTTCACTGTGCCACGCGCCCGTTCGGCGGCGCACGTCACGATCAGGTCATCCAGTTGGTCGGCGACGTCGGAGTCGCTCGACGATGTCGCTCGGCGACTCGGCCAGACCGGCGTGCAGCATCGAACCACGTGATCAGCACCGAGGTGTCGATCAGCAGAGAGTCGTCACGGGGCGCGAATCTCGCTCGTGCCTGATGGGTCGGGTCGCGTCGAAAGACGATCGGAAGCGGCTCACAACCCGGACGCCACCCGCAGGATCGCCTCCACCGAGCAGTCGACATCGGCGTCGGTCGTCGAGTAGTTGGAGACCGAGATGCGCATCAGCCGCCGGCCACGCCAGGTGGTTCCGCCGAGCCAACAGGTGCCCTCGCGTTGCACTCCGCCGATCACGTTGTCGGTCCGGGTGTCGTTACCGAAACTGACCAGTACCTGGTTGAGCACGACGTCGTTGACGATTTCGGCACCGCCGGCCGACAGGCCCTGCGCGAACCGGCGGGCCAGCCGGCAACACCGGTCGATCAACTCGACCACGCCGGCCCGGCCCAGCTCACGCAGCGCGGCCCACACGGCGAAACCCCTGGCGCGGCGCGAGGACTCCGGCACGAAATCGGACGGGGCGGGCGTGATCCCGGAACCTTCGAGATAGGCGGCGATATAGGACACAGCCGCGACGTGCGCCCGCGGGTCGGCACAGAAGACGAAGCCGGAGTCGTAGGGGACGTTCAGCCACTTGTGTCCGTCGCAGGCCCAGGAGTCGGCCAACTCCAGCCCGTCGACGAGGGCCCGCGTTGCCGGGCTTGCCGCCGCCCACAGACCGAAGGCTCCGTCGACATGCACCCAACCGCCGCAGGCCCGGGCGAGATCGATGGCCGGGCGGAGGGTGTCGCAGGCGCCGGTGTTCACGTTGCCGGCCTGCAGGCAGACGATCGTCGGCCCAACTGGTCCTGCGCCGAGCACCCGGGCGAGATCCGCCACGTCGATGGCGCCGTTGGCGTCGGCCGCGACCGGTTCGACGATGGCGGTGCCGAAGCCCAGCAATCGTAACGATCGATCGATCGTCGCGTGCCGCTCGGCGCCCGCCACCACCCGTACCCGCGGCGCCCCGGGCAAGCCGTCCCGCTCGACATCCCATCCGGCGGCGGCCAGCATCTGATGGCGGGCGACCGCCAACGCGACCGTGTTGGCGGCCTGTCCTCCGGTGACGAAGCCGACCGAGGCCGAGCCCGGCAATCCGAGCAGGTCCTTGAGCCAACCGCCGGCGACCGCCTCCGCCGCGGCGGCGGCCGGCGACGAAACAGCATTGAACGCCATCTGGTCCCAGCCGACAGCCAGCATGTCCGCGGCGGTGGCGGCAGGCATCGAGCCGCCGACGACGAACCCGAAGAATCGCGGACCAGCGGTCGCGACCAAACCTGGTTCGGCGATTCGGATCAGCTCCTGCAACACCTCTTCGGGCGGTGCGGAACTCGACGGAAAAGGGCCGCCGAATCCGGCTCGCAGGTCACTGGCATCGATCGACCGAGCGACCGGCCGGTCAGCGAGGGTGGCGCGAAAGTCGGCTGCGGCCCGCGCGGCCTGGTGCAGCAATTCCGGCAGATCATTCACGACCCAGCAGGCTACGCCTATCGGCGGCCCGCCCGGCGCCGCTCGGCCGCCATCGGGTCTGCCGTGCAAGGTGCAGGAATCTCGTTGCAGCGGCAGTTGTCGACAAGAAGATCGGACATGCATGCGATGAATGGGGCCGATGTGACTGCCGACAGAGTCACTCAGCAGTGCGAAGAGTTTCTTCGGTCGTGCAGGCCGCGAGGATAGGCCCGGAAACCGTTTGGTCAGCTCGCCAGGCGGTGAGTTGTGAGCACGCTTCCGCCCATGCCAAGACCGCGGCCGCGAACGGCCGCAAGAAACAGATCAGTCCCGCTGATCTTGTTCGGGCTGTCATTGGTTGGCGCTGCAGCGGTGATCTGGTTCTCGCCCGGCGAAACACCCAAGAGCTCGTTTGTGATCGATCTGCGCGGCAACCCCGACGACCAGGACCTGACCAATTCGGCGATGGGTGTGGTCGTCGCCCCGCCGGCATTCCCGCGCCGAACATCAGGTCTGCCGAGTGGACGACGAACTGGAGAACGAAGGGCCGGTTTCGGTCGTTCTCGTGGGCGACGGCCGTCCGAAGCTCTCGCGCTGCTTGGATCCGGCCTCGGATGGAGTGCCGGATATTGCAGGGAACTCCAGACCCCAGACGCTGGATCAACTTAAGCTGAGCGGCTTTGGGTCTTGATGGCGGCGCGCGATCGGCAGCGCCAGCTTTTCCGCGACACCGAGTACCCACCCACCCACCCCCCCACCCACCGGCGGCGGCCAGGTACTTCAGTGTTGATGGCTCGTCGCCATCGGCTGCGGCATTGTCGGCCTTACGCACGTAGTCCAGGAATTCACGCTGCGTGAGGTTCGTCGCCCCTGGCGACACCGCGGCGCGGACGACCAGTTCGTCGGCCAGCGTCTTCAAGTCGATCGTCGAGATGGAGTTGGTCGTGTTACCGATCGAGGTGGTGCGAACCTTGGCATCGCGTCCGATGGCGCCGGCGTTCACGTAACCGGTAATGCTGATGCTGTCCTTGTTCGCCATTCCTGTTCCTCCCATTGCTGTCACCACGATGGACCTTTCGGTCTGTAACTCACTCGGAAGATGTTGCTGGACGTGCTGCGTGGCTGGCTGGCCTGGGGCAGTGCCGAAAAGGCCGTCGACGAGAAGCTCTGGAATGACTGTCGCCTGCTGATTCGACAAGCGCGGGGCCACTGGAGCGAGGCTGCTCGACATGCACTTCGCAGCATGATGGTCGGCGTCGGTGTCGCACGCCCGGAACTCGGCAACGTGGAGATGCTCCTGCAGGCCACTCTCCGCCGGTGCGCCGCAGAGAAGAGTCATCAGGAAGAGATCACTCGGCTGAACAGGCGCCGGCCGCAGTGTCCAGCAGGGGGGCGCCGGGTGACATATGGTTACCGAACGTGGTCGTTGGGTCACTGTCCGGCAGGCGGGTGACCTCGGTCACCGCGCGTCGCCTCGACCGGCTACCGTTCGGGCATCTCAGGCCGAAGGACCCTCTTGGTCGCGATCGGGGTTCGCGCAGTCTGGAGGACAAGGATCCTCCGCACGTATCCGGCTCGACTGAGCGCTCAGGAGAATTGACCATGACGCGCCGGATGTCATCGGTGGGTACTTCGAAGGCAGGTGCGGTCAGGCCATGACGAGCACATTCTTCATCGTGGCGGTGGTCATCGTCACCGCGCTGTTCTTCGACTTCACCAATGGGTTCCACGACAGCGCGAACGCAATGGCCACGTCGGTCGCCACCCGGGCGTTCAAGCCCCGTGTTGCCGTGGTGGTCGCGGCGATCCTGAACGTGGCCGGCGCCTTTCTGTCCAGCGAAGTCGCCAAGACGATCTCCGGTGGGATCGTCAACGACTCACTGGTGACGCCGACCATGATCTTCGCCGGACTGGTGGCGGCAATCCTGTGGAACCTGACGACCTGGCTCTTCGGTCTGCCGTCCAGTTCGTCTCACGCCCTGTTCGGTGGACTGATCGGCGCGGTGTTGATCGGTGCCGGTGCGTCCGGGGTCAACTTCTCCGTGGTCGTGTCGAAAATCCTGTTGCCGGCAGTGATGGCTCCGCTGGTCGCCGGGCTGGCGGCCGGGCTGGCCACCCTTCTGGTCTACCGCTGGTTCCGCAACGTCGACCAGGATCCCTCGTCGCGGTGGTTCCGGAAAGCCCAGACAGTCTCCGGATCCATGATCGCGCTGGCCCACGGCACCTCTGACGGGCAGAAGACCATGGGCGTCATCACCCTGGTCCTGATCACCGCCGGCTATCAGGACCAAGGCAGTGGACCGCAGACCTGGGTGATCGCGACCGCCGGCCTGGCCATCGGCCTCGGCACCTATTCCGGTGGCTGGCGGATCATGCGGACCATGGGCAAGGGGCTGGTCGACCTGCGATCACCGCAGGGCTTCGCGGCGGAGACGACCTCCGCGTCGGCCATCCTGGC
>JADGOY010000314.1 GCA_017882715.1 Nakamurella sp.
CGCCACCCACGTGCAGTGCACCGCCAACGGCTACGGCGAGCGGGCCGGCAACGCCGACCTGTTCGCGGTGGTGGGCAACCTGATGACCAAGATGGGCCTGCCGGTGCTGCCCGAAGGCGGGCTGGTCGACATGGTCCGGGTCTCCCACGCCCTGGCCGAACTGGCCAACATCACCCCCAATACCCATCAGGCGTACGTCGGATCGTCGGCGTTCTCGCACAAGGCAGGACTGCATGCCTCGGCGATCAAGGTCGACCCCGAGCTGTACAACCACCTCGACCCGAGCAGGGTGGGCAACGACATGCACATCCTGATCACCGAGATGGCCGGTCGGGCATCGGTTGAGCTGAAGGCACGCGAACTCGGGGTTGATCTGTTCGGCGAGCCTGAAGCGGTCGGCCGGATCGTCGACACCGTCAAGTCCCGCGAGGCGGCCGGCTGGTCGTACGAGGCCGCTGATGCGTCGTTCGAGTTGTTGGTGCGGGACGAACTGGCCCGCGGCGTGACCGGCGTGCCGGTGCCCCGGGCGTTCCAGCTGGAGTCGTACCGGGTGATCGTCGAGAACACAGTGCACACCGTCGCTGGTGTGACGTCAGTGACATCAGAGGCGACCGTCAAGGTCCATGTCGGCGGTCAGCGGATCATCACCACCGCGGAGGGCAACGGCCCGGTGAACGCGCTGGACTCGGCGCTGCGCGGGGCAGTCGTCGGCCAGTTCCCCGAGCTGAGTGAGGTCGACCTGGTGGACTACAAGGTCCGGATCCTGGCCGGTAACGCGGGCACCGACTCGATCACCAGGGTGCTGGTGTCCTCCGCACGCGGCGGCCGGGAGTGGACGACGGTCGGTGTGCACGCAAACGTCATCGAGGCATCCTGGCAGGCCATGGTGGACGCGTTGGTGTATGCGTTGGGTCAGGGCCCGGCGGACGTGAGCGTCGACCTCGACAGCTCAGGTCCGGATGCGGCGCCGCACGCTGGTGCCGGGGCGCCGGCCCGAATGAGCGGAGCAGGGGCGTTGTGACGGCGCGCTGCATGATGACCGCATCCGACGCGACGAGAATGCACCGTCTGGATGGGGTGGCGCCGGTCGCCCTGATGACCTGCTCTGCGGACCGGCACTGGAGGCGAAACTGATGCGGCTGGCCAGAATCGCCCACCCCGACGGGGTCGCTTTCGTCACCATCGACCGATCTGACGCGCAGGCCGTGGCTCGGGAGATCGCGGATCATCCCTTCGGTACGCCGACCTACACCGGCCGGGCCTGGCCGGTGCCGGACACCCGGTTGCTCGCACCGATCCTGCCGTCGAAGGTGGTCGCGTTGGGCCGCAACTACGCCGACCACGCGGCCGAACTCGGCAGTACCTTGCCCGCCTCACCGATGATCTTCATCAAGCCGTCGACCTCGGTGATCGGGCCGAACGTGGCCATTGCGGTGCCCGCCTCGTCGGAGCGGGTCGACTACGAAGGTGAGTTGGCGGTGGTGATCGGCCGGCCGTGCCGCGATGTCCGAGCCGAGGACGCCGCGTCGGTCATCCTGGGCTACACCGTCGCCAACGACGTCACCGCGCGCGACCAGCAGCGGGCGGATGTGCAGTTCACCCGGGCGAAGGGCTATGACACCTTCTGCCCGCTGGGGCCGTGGATCGAGACCGAGCTCGATCCGTCGGACCTCGCGCTGCGCACCGAGCTGGACGGCGTGACGGTGCAGGACGGCCGTACCTCCGACATGGTCTTCACCGTGGGGGACATCATCGAGTTCGTCTCTGGCATCATGACGCTGCTTCCCGGTGACGTGCTGCTGACCGGGACCCCGGCCGGAGTGGGTCCGATGGTGGTCGGGCAGAGCGTGTCGGTGACGGTGGAAGGCATCGGGACGCTGACCAATCCGGTGGCTGCCCGGCGCTGAGTCCGTCGGGCGTCCGGGACTGCCCTCGGCAGCCGCGACGCGCATTAGGGTTGACGGGCAATGACAGACACCGAACATCCCCTCCCCGCGCCCCTCAGCGCAGCGCCCGCCGATCCGGCGTCGCCCACTCCCGCCGTCCGCCCGATCCGGGCTCGTTTCTGCCCGTCCCCGACCGGGACACCGCATGTCGGCCTGGCCAGAACCGCGTTGTTCAACTGGGCATTCGCGCGCCATCACGGTGGCGCCTTCGTGTTCCGCATCGAGGACACCGACGCCACCCGCGACTCCGAGCAGTCGTACGAGGCGCTGATCGACGCGATGACCTGGCTGGGGCTGGACTGGGACGAGGGTCCTGGCGTGGGAGGTCCGCACGCCCCGTACCGGCAGAGTCAGCGCGCCGACATCTACCGGGCGGTGGCCGCCGAGTTGCTGGCCGCCGGGCACCTGTACCAGTCCTACTCGACCGCTGACGACGTCACCGCGCGTCATCTCGCGGCCGGCCGGGATCCGAAGCTGGGTTACGACAACCACGACCGCACACCGGATCCCGAGCTGGTCGCGGCGGCAGCGCAGGCCGGTCGGGCGCCGGTGCTGCGCCTGCGGATGCCGGACCGGGACATCGGCTTCGCCGACCTCGTCCGCGGTCCGATCATCTTTCCGGCCGGCAGCGTCCCCGACCCGGTGCTGGTCCGTGGCACGGGAGAGCCCCTGTACACGCTGGTGAACCCGGTCGACGACGCGGCGATGGGCATCACGCACGTGCTCCGTGGAGAAGACCTGCTGCCCTCGACGCCGCGGCAGATCGCCCTGTACGAGGCGCTGATCGCCATCGGCCGGGCGGATGTCGTTCCGGAATTCGGTCACCTCCCCTTCGTCATGGGGGAGGGTAACCGCAAACTGTCCAAGCGGGATCCGCAATCGAACCTCTTCCAGTACCGCGACGACGGTTTCATCACCGAGGGCATGGTCAACTACCTGGCACTGCTCGGCTGGTCGCTGGGCGAGGACCGGGACATCTTCTCACCTGCCGAACTGGTTGCGGCGTTCGACGGCCGGCGGATCTCCGGCAATCCGGCCAGATTCGATCGGCGCAAGGCCGAGGCGATCAACGGGGCCCACCTGCGACTGCTCACTGCCCAGGACTTCGCCGCCCGGCTGCAGGCGTACCTGGTGATGTCCGGGTTACTGCCCGCTGACGTTTCCGCCGCCCAACAGGAGATGGTTCGCGCCGCAGCCCCGCTGGTGCAGGAGCGTTCGGCGTTGTTGTCCGAGGCGGCGGCGATGCTGGGGTTCCTGTTGGTAGGGGACGAGGGTTTCCTGATCGAACCGGTCGCGGCGGACAAGGTGCTCACACCGGCTGCGCTGCCCGTCCTGCAGGCGGCCATCGCGGTACTCCCATCATCGGAGTCGTTCACCGCAGCCGTCATCTCCGAGGCGCTGAAGGGGGCGCTGGTTGAAGAACTGGGGCTCAAGCCCAAGGCCGCCTTCGCCCCCGTGCGGGTAGCCGTCACCGGCCGCACGGTGTCGCCGCCGCTGTATGAGTCCATGGAGTTGCTGGGCCGGGAATCGACCCTGCTGCGGCTGCAGACCGCGCTCGACCGGGTTGCCTCGGCGGTGTGACGCGCGGTGCGGTGCCGGCCGCCTTCTGCGGTCAGCGTTCTGCGGTCAGCGTTCGGCACCCAGGGGAAGCGAAGTGGCGAGCCGCAGGGATTTCCGAGTTCGCTCGCGTGGCAGGTAGACTCGACCCCCGGCGCCCGCCCCGGCGAGGCCCTTGGGGTATGGTGTAATTGGCAACACAGCTGATTCTGGTTCAGCCATTCTAGGTTCG
>JADGOY010000315.1 GCA_017882715.1 Nakamurella sp.
GGCCGTGAACGACACCCTCGGCCACCCGGTCGGGGACCAGCTGGTGATCAGGGTCGCGGAACGGTTCCGCGGCGTGATCCGCGCCAGCGACACCGTCGCCCGGTTCGGCGGAGACGAGTTCGCCGTCCTCATCGAGGGTGACGGCGACGCGGTCGAGGCCGGTTCCCGGCTGGTCGAGTCCCTGCGTTCGCCGTTCACGCTGGGCGCCGAACAACTCTCGATCGGCGCCAGCATCGGTCTGGCAGAGGTGAACGGCGAGCAGGACACCCCGCCGCTGGATGAATTGTTCTCCCGGGCCGATATCGCCATGTACGCGGCCAAACGCGGCGGGAAAGGACACCTCGCGCTGTACGAGTCGTCGATGGTGTTGCCCGAGGCCGCCGATCTGCACTACCGGCCGCTGTTGATCGACGCCATCAACACCGGCGACATCGACTGTTTCTTTCAGCCGATCATCGAACTGTCCAGCGGGCGGGTTCAGTGCATGGAGGCGCTCGCCCGGTGGCGGGTCGGCGGCCAGACCGTCGCCCAGGACTATTTCATCTCGCTCGCCGGCCGACTGGGTCTGTTGCCCGCGTTGACCGATCTGATGCTGCAGCGGGCGTGCGCGCAGCTGGCCGATTGGGCGGCGCGGTTCGGCGTTCATGATCTTCAGGTCGGTGTGAACGTGCCGCCCGGGCTGATGACCGACCGCGACCTCCCACGCCGCGTCGCCGCGGTCCTGCAGCGACACGGCCTTGGCGCCGATCGGCTGGTCCTGGAGATCACCGAGGATGCCCTGCTCGGCGAGACTGCCGTCGCGCAACTGGTGGCGGATCGACTGCGCCTTCTCGGGGTTCAGCTCTGGCTGGACGATTTCGGCACCGGGTACTCCTCGCTGCTCAGCCTGCGGCAGATCGCCCTGCAGGCGGTCAAGATCGACATCGCGTTCGTCGCGAACATCCACACCGATCCCGCCGCCGAACGATTCCTGCGGGCGCTGCTGGCATTGGGCCGCGATCTCGATCTGACGGTCACCGCCGAGGGCGTCGAACTCCCGGAACAGGCGCAGATCCTGCTTTCACTGGGTTGCCAGCTCGTGCAGGGATTCCTCTACGCCCGCCCGGCGCCGGCGGCCCGGTTCGACCACCTGCTGGGGCCACCCCCACCACGAGACACGTCGCCGACCGCGCCCGGCGCTGTTCCGACCGCAACTGTCCAGGTGGCGAACCCCACGCGGCGGGAAGTCACAGCGACGACGGCGTCTCAATCAAGCGCCGACCCTGGGACGCCGGAGTTTCAGGGCTCGTAGACCAGTTCGATCGTTCCCGTGCTGTCCACCCGCCGGTCCCGTTCGACACGCCGATGATTTCTGCCTGTGCGCCGGTCCCGGAGCCGGGAACATGGTGGCCTCCGGCGACGCCATACCAATCCAGAAGCGGCCCGTGCCGTGCCCGGGTGAGGGTTGACCGCGCCGACGAATCGATCCTGGCTGACGTAGTCGATTGATCCGTCGGCGTCTGATCCGTCGGCGTCGTGGACCATCAGCATCCGTTTCCCTCGCCGTCCAGGGTGCCCCGCCAGGCGAAACCACATTCGACGTCCGTTAGTCCGATTGCGTCAAAGCCTTTTCTGAGACGGATCTGACCGAGGATCTCAAGAAGATCGACGTCCCCACGCTCATCCTGCACGGCGACGACGACCAGGTCGTGCCCATCGGGGCCGCGGCGCTGATCGCGGCATGGGCCGAGCGGGCGGTGTCATGCTCCCTGTCGGTGGGGCAGGAGGCGTTTGACCCGAATTGTTCCAGCCACAGTTCGTTGTTTCGTTGGGTTCCACACGATAATTCACGGATCGTGCGGTGGTTGTTGAATGTGCGGTCAGGCGGTCAGGGTCTCCGACGCTTGCGGTTTCCCGTTGCGAACCACAAGGGGGCGCAGCACTGTAAGCAACGGGGAAATGTTGCGCATGTCAACCGGGCACCGAACGGCGAACGGCGTAGATTCCTTTTCCACGAGGCGCGCTCAGACTTCTGTGATCCGCTGCTTCAGAATGCTCGCGCGTGGCCGACGTAAGCATCATTGCGAACTCTCCAGGAAAGAAGGTCAATAGGTATACAGGGACAAAGATCGACGATACGAGCCGTCATTGTCATGGTTTGTCCAAGCCAAAGAGTACATTGGCCGAATGGCCACCATTACCCGTACCTACCAAGTTGACGACCTCGACGGCAGCGAAGAGGACGTCAGAACCGTGCAGCTCAGCCTCGACGGCACCAATTACGAGATCGATCTCAGCGCAACCAACGCCAGTCGGCTCCGCGAGAGGCTGGCAAGGTACGTCGAGCACGGTACTCGGCTCACGCCGCAGCGGACGCGTCAGGCGAAACGCAGCTCCAAGCCGGCTCCGGCCGGGCGTGACCAGACCCACGCCATCCGCGAGTGGGCTCGGCAGAACGGGTTCGAAGTCTCAGAACGTGGGCGTATCTCCAAGTCGATCCAGGAGGCGTTCGACGCGGCGCATCAGCACCCATTCACCGTTTGAAGGCCTACTTCGGAATTTCGGATCCAATCGTGCGGCCTCCTGCAGAAACGCGAGTTGACCTTCTCGGTGCGATCTGGACTGAGCTGAGTGGGAGACAATGCCCGCTCAACGTCTGATGTGGACACTGAGGTAGGTGCCCCATGGGCTTGACAGTGTGAAGGCTGTGGACGTCGGTCGCCCGGTGAGGAACGCCCAGCCAAGACGGTTCGCTGACCGGAACATCTCCGCGGCAATTTGCAGTGGATCGACGAACTTCACCGCCCCGCCGGGTGAAACGTCGTGGCCGGGCTGAGCTGGGTGCTCCTGGTAGGCCGAACGACGAGGCTGTGACGGGTCTTGCAGCATGGCGATCAAGGCTTTCGCGTCAGGGTCACCGTGGTCGGCCCATGCCTGCACGACACAAACCTTGACGGCGTTGGCGACCATGGTGTCCGTGGAGTCGTACGGCAGCTCGACTGCGCCCCCGTCGTGGTGAATCAACAGCTCGCTGCCGGTGTCGCGAAGGAGCACGTCCCAAGGGCCATGTTCGGGGGTTCCGGCGTGCAGGACGGTACCGATTCCGGGCCGCGAGCTGAGCGCGCAGGGAACGTTGCCGGCCCGGAGAATGGCGTGGATCCGTTGCAGCCGTGCGGTCATCGACGATCTCCCTCGCGAGTCGAGTCTCCTATCCCCAAGGATAGGCAGCGGTGAGCCGCCTTCGCGCCAGCTCAGCGAGGAATGGCTGGTCGCTGCAACCTGCACTGCGCACACCAACGCCGCCTCGTCGACGTCGCGGTACCCGCGGTCCCGCAACACGTCCAACACGGTTGTCACCGCCACCACCTCCGCAACCCCAATACCCGTGTGCGCACACGTGCGCACACCGATTGGCGATCAGCGGCGACCCGCAGCCCCGGCATTCTGGCCCCCCGCCCGGCGCGCCCTCCGCGTCTGGGGGAATGCTCGGGTTGGGTCCGTCACGGCGAGGTCGCGGGTAGGGTGAAGCGGAATCTGCTGCCGCCACCCGGGTTGTCTTCCACCCAGATGCGCCCTTCGTAGCTTTCGACGATCCGGCGGCACAGCGCAAGGCCCATCCCGTGGCCGTCGTGCTCGTCGCCCGTGGTGCCGCGGACGAACATGGCGAAGATGCGTTGGCGCTGGTTGTCCGGGACGCCGGGCCCGTCGTCGGCGACGGTGAACTGCCAGCGCCCGTCGAGCCGTTCGGCGTTGAT
>JADGOY010000316.1 GCA_017882715.1 Nakamurella sp.
TCACCGGCTGCGCCACCACCACCACCGGCAGCAGCAGCAGCGCCGCTACCAGCGCTTCCGCCTGGTCACCCGAAGCCGTCACCGCCTGCCGGCAGTTCGTCAACGGCGTCGGCGCCAGTAGTTTGCGGATGGCGCAGTCATCGAACCAGAAGTGGCAGCCCGGCATGACCGCCGACCAGCTCAGCCTGGCCAGCACCGGCTGGGGTCTTACCGTCGCGATGATGCACGTCCCGGCGAACATCGGCATGGACGCGGAACCGGAGGTCCACGACGCTCTCGCCGGGGCTGTGGCCGTCGCAGCTACCCTGCTGCCGGTCACCCACGCTCCGGGCAGCGCCACGGTCATCGACAACCACGACGCCTACGTGAAGGGCATGTCCTATGCCTTCGGCAAGGCGATCGACGTGTGCACGCGGGTCGGAGTGATTACCCCGTAACGCCACGACGAACAGGCCTGGCCTGTCGTCAGTCGGGGTAGATGGCTCAGTTTGGTCGGACTATTTGGCGCTGTTCGAGGCCGTCGACGCAGCGACCACGCGCCCTGACCTGGAATGACGTATCCGGATCAGGGTCATCGCTCTGCACCTGTTCGAAAAGTGAGTCATTTAGCGCGACCAGAGTGGGCCAAATAACTCGAAAGTTCACAGGTCTGGCCCTCGACTGGTGGAGTGAGGATGGCGTCCCACTTCCTTGGTTCTCTTGGGGTGAGATGGGGTGTTGGCGGCTGTGGCACGGGGGCGGTTTCTCGTGTCGGAGCCACAGGTTCTCTCCGTGTGCGGGTTCTGTGGTCGTTGTTGCGGCCGACACGGACAGGGAGTCGAAAATGCGAGCGTTTCCGGTGCGGATGCCTTCTGGAGTGCAGTACTGGACTGTGATCGACAGCGATCTGAGGGTGGTTCCGGCGGCGGACGCGTACTTGCGGCATTTGCGGTTCGGTCGTGACGCTGCCGACTCCACGACGAAGGCCTACGCCGGTGCGGTCGTCCTGTACTTGTCCTGGTGCGCGGCGACGGGGCAGGACTGGCGCTTGTCGGCAGAGCGGTTGCCATCTTTCGTGTTGTGGCTTCGGTATGCGCCGTCGACGTCCGGGGCCGCGGCCGGCGCGGCGGTGCGCGGGCCGCGAAGGATCAACTGCGTTCTTGCTGGGACGCGAGGGTTCTTGGCCTTCGCGGTAGATCGTGGTGATGCCCCGGCGCAGGTGCTCGGCCAACTCTACGAGTTGGCGGACAGTCGAGATCTACCGGCCGAGGCGCGCGGCGAGGACGGAGCCTGGAGGCTGCGGATGAAGGCCCGTCATCGGGTTCCCGTCGTCAAGGAAAGAGTCGACCGGGTCAGCGACGAGGATGCAGTCGCGCTGCTGAAAGCCTGTCGTTCGGCGCGCGATCGGCTGCTTGTGCTGATCCTTGGCCGCGCTGGTCTGCGCCGCGGTGAGGCGGTTGGTCTGCGCCGCGAGGATGTCCACTTTGCGGTCGAGTCCTCAGCGGCGGGGTGCGAATTCCCGGGCTCGCATCTGCACGTTGTCCGTCGGCAGAACGTCAATGGTGCATGGGCGAAATCGCGGCAGTCCCGGGCGGTCCCGGTGGATCGGCTGGTCGTGCAGGCCCACGATCAGTACGTTGCTGAACGCGTCGAGCAGGCCGCGATGGACAGCGACTTCCTGTTCGTCAACCTGTTCCGGGCACCGCTGGGCGCGCCGATGAAGCTCGGCGCGGTCAACGATCTGCTCGCGGCGGCGTCTCGTCGCGCGGGTCTGGACCACGTCGTGCACCCCCATGCCTTGAGGCACAGTTTCGCCAGCAATGTGATGGATGCCGGCGGCACTATCGACGAGGTCCAACAGCTTCTGGGGCATGCGTCAATCAGCTCCAGCCAGGTCTATCTGCATCCGGCTCCGCAACGATTACGAGACGCGGTCGAGCGGGTCGGTCAGTCCCACCAGGTAACCAGATGAGCGCCCGGCCGGCTGGTTCGTTAATCGTTTCCGCACCCGGGAGTCGGTTGGAAGCCGAGCGAGCGAAAGACATTTGGGACATGTCGCAGTTCGGGCACACCGGCCGGTTGCACTTCACCGCGATCAACCAGCCGTGGCTGCGGGCTGCCGCCAAGGAATGGGCGATCGAAGACCTGCTGCATCATCGAGGCGCGACGGTCACCTCGACGATGCAGGCGCACGTCGCCGCATTAGCGGAACTCTCGGCGAGCCTTCACAGTCATCGAAGCGACCACGGCCTGATTGTCGGCGAACTGGGCCGCTCCGACATCGACGCGTTCCTGCAACGGCTGGCTTTCCGCCAACATCAGAACAAGATCAGTGCGCTCAGCCGGTCCATGATCTGCCGGAAAGCCCATCACACGCTGCGCCAGATGCGGCTCTTCGGCCTGGCCCGGGCCGGTCGGCCACTGAGCGGGCTACCAGCAGATTTCGAGCTTCGGCCACAAGACGTTCCACGCCGCCCGGATGCACTACCGCCGCACAGGGCGTTACCGGAAGAGATCCTGGGGCAGCTCTGTGATGCGTTGCCGCTGCTGCGCACCCGAACTAACCGCGTCCTGGCAACTGCGGTCGAGTTGCTGATCGAAACCGGCCGGCGGCCCAGTGAGATCCTTCAGCTGAGCTGGGACTGTTTAGCCCGCGATCACGACGACGAATTCGTGTTGGTCTACGACGACATCAAGAACAACAGGGCCGGCCGCCGATTACCCATCACCCAGGGAACCGCCACACTGCTTGCAGGCCAACAACAATCGACCCGGGAACGGTATCCGCAGGTGCCGACCAGCGAGCTGCTCCTTCTGCCATCAGCCCAGCAAAATCCCATCGGCTGCCGGGCGATGTCGCGAAAACATTTGGGGCGAGCTCACCGGGAGTGGCTCCACTCGGTCGCACAGCTGCGTCGCGCGGACCGGAGCACCTACGACCCGGACACCATCACGCTCTACTCCTATCGACACAGCTACGCCCAACGCCACGCGGACGCCGGCGTCCCGCTCGACGTCCTGGCCGAGCTGATGGGCCATGAACTGCTGAGCTCAACTCAGGCCTACTACCATGTCACCGAGAAGCGCCGCCGGGCCGCGGTGGACCGACTGGCCGACCACCAATTTGATCGCCACGGCAACGAAGTTTGGCGTGAAACCCAGGCGCTTCTAGATCATGAGCACGCGCGCCACGCGCTAGGCCAGGTCTCGGTGCCCTACGGCACCTGCCGTGAACCGTCCAACGTCCAAGCCGGCGGAAGTGCTTGCCCGTTCCGGTTCCGTTGTGTCGGCTGCGATCACTTTCGCACCGACGCATCTCACCTTCCCGAGCTCAAGGCATACCTACAAGACCTTCTACGCGATCGCGAAAGGACCCTCGCTACAACCGATCTCGATGATTGGGCCAAAGACGCAGCGCTTCCTTCTCACGAAGAGATCCGCCGAGTCAAAGAACTCATTCACCGGGTCGAAGAAAGTCTTGACCAACTCACCCCCGCCGAACAATCCGACATCACTGCCGCGATCTCCGCCGTCCGTCGCAGCCGCCGACCGACCGACCTTGGCATGCCAATCATCGGCCGCCCGATCAACCCCGGCCCATCCATGGAGGACTCGTGAACGACACGCCCGGCATCGTCGCCGCCCGACAGGCCCACAGCAGCAGATGCCGACAACGCGTCATCACCGCGCTCGATCAAGCTTCCAAACAGGGATTCGAGATCAGCATCTCCGCGATCGCCCGCCGCGCCGGCGT
>JADGOY010000317.1 GCA_017882715.1 Nakamurella sp.
CAGACGTCCTCGGTGCGCATGGGTCCGAGTCGTTCGAGCGCGGATAGGCGAGCCGGCGAGCCTCGAACAACGCCTCCGCCGCTATGGCGTCCGTCGACTGCGCGGCCCACAACGCGCCGGCCACCTCGAAAGACCCCGCCAGTGCGCGTGCCTCGTCCTGGCCCGCGTCGCCCGGGGTGTCGACCCGGGCGAGCAGCAACGCGGTGGCGTCCGCCTCGATGCCCAGATGCTTCCACTCCTCGACGGCCCGCAGGCGGGTGCGGTCCAGCAACTCGAGCGCCGACGGGGTCAACCCGCGGCGGGTGATCATCGCGACGGCCTGTCCGGCCTCCACAAGCGAGCCGAACGCGCCGACGACGGTGTGCGGCGTGCCTGCCAGTGCCGGCCGCAGCCGCAGCGTCACCTCGGTGACCACCCCGAGAGTGCCCTCCGATCCCACCATCAATCCGGTGAGGTCGTATCCCGCAACGCCTTTCGTGGTCCTGCGGCCCACGCTGACCGCGGTCCCATAGCCGGCAGGCCCGCGACCACGGCACGCAGCCCCAGCACATAGTCGCGAGTGACGCCGTATTTCAGGCAACACAGCCCGCCCGCGTTGGTGGCGACGTTGCCGCCGATGGTCGACCACGGCGCACTGGCCGGATCAGGCGGATACCACAGACCCTGCTCGGCCAGGGCGGCGTTCAGTCGTTGTTGACGATCCCCGGCTGCACGATGCACACCAGGTTCTCCGGATCGATCTCGAGGATGGCGTCCATCCGGGACAGGTCCACGACGATGCAGCGGTCCACGGCGTTGGCCCCGCCGGACAACCCGGTTCCGGCCCCTCGCGGGACCACCGGTGCGCCCAGTTCGGCGGCGAGCCGGACAACGGCCTGCACGTCCGATCGCTGCGCACCCGGACGGCCACGGTGGCCCGGCCGACCGGGGCCCACTCCGCCTCGTCGTGCGAGAGACCGGCGAGCACCTGCGGGTCGGCGACGAGCCGGTCGGCGGGGATCTCCCGGCCGAGCGCCTCCAGCAGCACCGCGACATCGGGCGACGCCGCAGCTGTCATGCCAGTGCCTGGACGAGCGACTCCACCGTGCCCGTAGCACCCGCCTCGGTCATGATCGTGCGGGCGTGCTCGACACCCTCGAGATACCTTGTCGTCACGGACGGCCCAGCGACGTCGATGCTGTCGTCGCCGCACCCGCGCAGCTCCGGCGCGATCAGCGTCAGGTCGGGCGCGGTGGGGTGCAGCCAGTTCCACCGGCGTCGCTGGCAGCTGATGCCGTGAATCGCCAGCACCGGGTCGCTGGATCCGCCCAACACCTCGAAGGCGAGTTCCCCGCTGTCGACCGCGGCTGTTCCGATCTGTGATCCGATCCGCGGACCGATCCCGAGCCGCAGCGACGTCGCCGTCATGTGGCTGAGCGTACGACCGCGTTACCGGCGCCGAACGGGCCGCAGGAAGCTGGTCGAACATCCGCATCGCACGAAGGGCTTGGTGGAGGGTGAACCGGCGAACGGACGCGGCCCGAGAGTTGACGCTGCGCGAGATCGCCCCGGCCGCCTTCCTGCCGCCCGCCCTTTCGCGGTGGGTCAGGGCGCGATCGCCCCTGTCGTCGTCATCACCGCCACCGACCTGGGCGCCTCGCCCGCGATCGCGGCGCTGGTGGTGGCCACCGCCGGGCTGGGGCAGGTCATCGCCGACATCCTCGCCGCTGCGCTGGTGCACCGCTTCGGGGAACGCCCGACCATGTTGGGCGCCGCTGCGCTGACCGCGCTTGCGCAGCTGGGCGGCATGCTCGCGCCGAGTCTGACGGTCTTCGCGACCGCCATCTTCCTGACCGGTGTGGGGACCGCCGTGTGGTTGCTGGCCCGGCAGGCCTACGTCACCGAGTTCGTGCCGCTCGGCCTGCGCGCCACGGCCATGTCCACCCTTGGCGGGGTGTACCGGATCGGGCTGTTCGTCGGCGCGTTCGCCAACGGCGCGGTGATGCTGGCGACCGGTCCGTGGGGCGCCTACGCGGTGCACATCGCCGCGATCTCCGCGGCCGCGACCGTGTTGCTGCTGGTCAAGGAACTCGCCGGAGACGCGCCGGCGCGGCGAAATACCGCGCATGCGCGCGCCAGGGTCGGTCCCGTCCTGCGCGAGCAGCGGTCGGTGTTCGCCGCACTGGGCACCGGGGTGTTGGTGATCAGCGCGGTGCGGGCGGCCCGTCAGGTCGTGCTGCCGCTGTGGGGGCAATACCTCGGGCTCTCGCCTGCCGCCATCTCGGTCATCTTCGGTCTGTCCGGACCAGTGGACATGCTGCTGTTCTATCCGGCCGGTCGGGTCATGGACCGGTACGGCCGGGTCTGGGTGGCCGTGCCGTCCATGCTGGTGCTCGGCGCGTCGCTGGCGTTGGTACCGCTGACCATTCAGCGGTCACCCTCACCGTTGTCGGACTGCTGATGGGCATCGGCAACGGCATGAGCTCAGGAATCGTGATGACGCTGGGCGCCGACCTCGCTCCACCCGATCAACGCCCGGTGTTCCTGGGCATCTGGCGGGTGTTTGCCGACACCGGCAGCGGCCTGGGGCCGTTCGTCATCGCCGGGATCACCGCGTTCGCCACCCTCGGCGTCGGCATCGCAGCGTTGGGCGCCGTAGGGCTGATCGGTGCGGGGTTGCTCGGCGTCTGGGTGCCACGCAAAGGGCAACCGCACGGCTGAGTTGGGCGAGGTCCGGACGCTGACGCGACCGCTGGCGATCACGCGCGACCTCCCCCCTCAGGGCCGCGTTCATGTCCCAGAACCAGGAATCCGCTCACCGTCATGATCGGGAACAGCAATATCAACCCGGCCCTTCGGTCGCCGAACCGCGCAGCGATCAACGGTAGGCAGGCCAAGAGCAACCGAACCGACAAAGCACCGACAAAGCGCAGCAAGAAAGCGACACCGAAACCTCCTCAGCAATGGAATCGCGATCACTGTAGTCTCGATGATCCAACTCCTCTGCGGTCCTTTCCCCCGCTGCAAAATGGTGCCCGACCTGCGGATTCACACCAGGAGCACACCCAATGATCGCCTGGATATGATCGCCTTCATATTGCGGAACCATTCTTGCGCGGCGAACCGCTCCGACGCTCCGACCGCTGCCCGGTTTACACCCTGCCAGGCCGTGTTCACGACTGCAGGCAGCCAGGCCGTCTTGCAGATATGGAATCTCCGGAACGTCGAATGCGCGACCTACACCGTGAGAACTCGGGGAGTAGTCACAAAGGCCTCGACGTCACCGATTCGTCTACCGCCGAATTCGCGAAGATCGAACTGTAGGCCTGCACCCCGCAGGATCAGGCCCAGATGTTCGCTTTCTCCGGTGGTGCCGCGGTGCTCTGATACCGCCTGAATGAGGTTACTTTACGTCGTGTGGCGTGCGGGATGACGTCGTCGGCGGTCTTGGCCAGGTGAACGGTTGGCAGTTGGCAGTTGGTGTTCCAGTTGTCTCGGCGGATGGCTGGTGAGGAGTGATGAAGCCGACCAGCTTTGCACGTCCTGGCGCTGCGCGACAGGACGTGCCAATGCGCGGAACCGCGACCGCAGTCCACGCCGACTGCAGCGCAACAACTATCAAAATACATCGGAGATGTACGAGCGGACATCCAGGGTCGGGTCGGTGAGCATCGGCCGCGAGCGGTCCGTGACCACAACCCCCCGCCGGGGTTTTCGCGTCCAGGTACTCGGCGGGCAGGTTGCCCA
>JADGOY010000318.1 GCA_017882715.1 Nakamurella sp.
CCGGTGACCTTCCGGCGTTGGGACGGGTCCGTCGAACTGGCCGTCGACCGCGCCATCCAGGACACCCGCAGCGTCATCTACCCGCTGCACGGCCTGGACGCCTACGACCCCCGCGATTAGCACACCGATGTCGAAGCCCGCCGACCGGGTCGACGTCCAGGACGACCGCTCGTGACCGCTGCACCGTGTCAGGCGCGGAGATAAGTGGCGGGGATTCGCGGAATTAAATGGCGGGGTCCGTGCAACGTCAGAAGGCATATGTGCAGGTCACGGAGTTGTGCCTGAGCGTGCACGCTCTGCGGGGCCACGCCGAAATGCCTGGCGATCAGGTCACGGAGCCTCGAGGACCCAGCACCGTGCCGCGGCCCAGCACCCGGTGGGCCGGCAGGCCGGACAACTTCAGCGCCGCCAGCGTCAGCACGTCGACGGCACTGGTGACCATCACGATCACCGCATCCAGTGCGACGTCCAGCAGCGTGGGCATGAGGCGCGGCAAATCCCGACCTAACGGTGACGTCGACGCGCATCCAGAGCGTCCGCGGCGCGGAACAGCCTGCGGTGCACCCAATCTGTATCGGGCGGCAAAGGATCCGGTTGGCAGAGGATCCGGTTGGCACGCGAACTCGACGCTCGTGGGCCTTTCCGGGACCCGCCGCGGGATCGGGTCAGCTCCGGATGAGGTCGATGTGCGGGTAGTCCGGGCGCCACATGGCGTCGTAGATCTGCTGGATGGGGTCGTGCAGCTCGGTTCGGGCGAGTCCCTCGTCCACAGCGGTGGTCGCCACGGCGATGGCGACGGCGGCCGAGACGGTACGCAGGTCGTCCATGGGCGGCAGCAGAGCCGCCCCGGGGGTGGCGGCGTCGGACAGCCGGGCCACCGCGTCGGCCGCGGCGGCGATCATCCGGTCGCTGATCCGCCGGGCCTTGGCCACCGTCACTCCCAGACCGAGGCCCGGGAAGACCAGCGCGTTGTTCGACTGCGCGATCTGGTAGGTCCGGCCCCGATACGTCACCGGACCGAAGGGGCTGCCGGTGGCGGTCAACACCCGCCCCTCGGTCCACGCGATCAGATCGTCAGGAGATGCTTCGCACTTGGAGGTCGGGTTCGACAGCGGCATGATGATCGGCCGGTCGGTGTGCGCGGCCATGTCGCGGACGATCGCCTCGGTGAACGCGCCGGCCTGGGTCGACGTGCCGATCAGGATGGTGGGCTGGGTCCGGGTGACGACCTCGGCAAGGCCGATCGGTCCTGCCTGGCTGCCGTCGGCGTCCCAGCCGGCTACTTCCTCCCGGGGCCGGGCGTAGGGCTGTTGGAAGTCGAGCAGGTCGGGCATGTCGTCGACGAGTAGGCCCTGGATGCTCAGCGGGTAGAACCGACGGGTCGCCTCGTGCGGGGTGAGGCCTTGGCGGATCATTTCCGCGCGCATCATGTCGGCGATGCCAAGGCCGGCGGTGCCCGCCCCGTGGATGACGACCTTCTGGTCGCGGATCCTGGAACCGGCGGCGCGGACCGCGCCGAACGTCGCGGCCAGCACCACCGCGGCGGTGCCCTGCATGTCGTCGTTGAAGGTGCAGCAGGTGGCGGCGTACTTGGTCAGGATGCGGCGGGCGTTGCCGGCGCCGAAGTCTTCCCAGTGCAGCATGGCGGAGGGGAAGAGCTTGGTGACCGCGGTGACGTAGGCGTCGATGAGGTCGTCGTAGCGCTGATCGCGGATCCGCGCGTGCCGGGCCCCCAGGTACATGTCGTCGGTGAGCAGCCTCAGGTTGTCGGTGCCGACATCCAGTACGACCGGCAACACCCGGTGCGGGTGAATGCCGGCGGCCGCGGTGTAGACGGCGAGCTTGCCGATGGAGATCTCGATACCCCCGACGCCCTGGTCGCCGATACCCAGGATGCCCTCGGAGTCGGTGGCCACCAGCAGGTCGACGTCACCCTGTTCGAGACCCGTGTTGCGCAAAGCAGTCTCGACGTCCTCGGGGTGATCGACGGACAGGTAGACGCCGTGCGGCCGGCGGAACTCGTGGCTGAACCGTTCGATGGCCTCGCCGACGGTAGGGGTGTAGATCACCGGCAGCATCTCGGAAATGTGATCGGTGAGTAGCCGGTAGAACAGCACCTCGTTGCGATCCCGGAGATTGGCCAGGTACACCCACTTCCGAAGGTCGCTGCCCTGCTCGAGGTACTGGGCGTACACCCGCCGCAACTGACCCTCCAGGGTGATCACCGCGGTCGGCAACAGACCGGTCAACCCAAGGGCTTCGCGCTCCTGCAGGGTGAACGCGGTCCCCCGGTTGATCGACGGCGTCGCCAGCACCGCGCTGCCCCGGGCGTGGATCTTCGCCACCACACCATCGGCGGTGGAGATCAGCTCGTACGGTCCCTGACTCATGCCGGCCACTTCCGTTCTCGCCCTTGAGATGGGCAGCTCATGCCGCGATCCTTGCCGGTTGTCCTTGGTACGGACCACAGCGCAACCGGGCAGTCGCCGTCGACCTTCGCTACCAGTTCGGAGGTGCTCTCGTTCTACGCCGTCCAGGTGGTCCTGAGCATCAAATCACCGCCAAGAGCGGGATCGCCGGGAAACCGCTTCCACTGCTTGCCTTCCAACTCGTTTTGTCTCCCTGCTCCCGGTCGGTGAGGGCATCGGTTCGCCGGGGTGACATCTGGCTGGGCCACGGGGGGTCTGGACCTGGGGATCTCCGGGTGGGAGCTGGCTTCGGCCTCGGCGATCGGCTTCCACCCCCGCCCGGGGTGAGCTTCGCTGCGCGGTCGATCACGTACGGGTGGTGCAGCTCGAAGGCGGGGCGTTCGGACCGGATCCGCGGCAGGGACAGGGAAGTTTGCGCCGCGGGGGAGGGGAACTGGTCACCCATTCCAGTTGCCGCAGCCCCGGGGGTCGCCGGCGGTGGTGATCTCGCCGTACCGCCAGGACCGGATGATGTTCCAGATGAACGGCAGCGTGGATGCCCCGAGCACAAATGCGCCGATCGTGGAGATGGTGTTGAACAGGGTGAACCCGTCGGTGGGCAGGTAGTCGGGATAGCGCCGCGGCACGGCGGATCAAGGCTGACCGCTCAGCGTCCGTACGGAACCGGAAACGTCCGGTCCCGCGGAAGGGGCGAGCTTCGGCGGCGGTGCGCGAGTAGGGCTGCTGCCCAGGGCATCGCCGTGTCACCTCGAGGCCGGATCTCCGCCGATGTCGTCGCCGAGTACGAGGCCGCCCAACCGGGGTGATGATGCTGTCTCGCCCTTTGGCTCGGCGTCCGTTTCTTGGGTCGGAGCGCCGCTCTTACCAGCTGGGCCTGACGAGGGGGGAGTGGCTGCGGTGTTCCGCGGTTCCGGCGTCCGGGTGACGTCGATGCCAGCGGGCGACGACCGCGAACACGATGGCCATCGTCGCCAGGGCCATGGTTGTGGCGGTGAGGATGCGCCTGCTCGTCGTCCTCATGGGGAGATCGTTCTGACACCGGGGGCGGGGCGTCAAGGCAGCGATGAACGTGCCGACCGTGCGGCGGGTGTGCCCTGGCACCGTGCTTGCAGGCTTCGTGGTCGCCGCGTGGCGGACCCCATGCCATGTGCTTCATGAACGCGCTGCTGCGTGCATGAAGCCGGTTCCTGGTGAGGGTTGCGCAAAAGGGGGGTTTGTCCTGGTCAGCCGGTCGATGAGCGGTGGCCTACGGTGAGCCGATGTGGACCGGACACG
>JADGOY010000319.1 GCA_017882715.1 Nakamurella sp.
GTAGCTGGCGGTGCCGGTTTCGATGATTTGGCCGTTGAAGGTGAGCCGGTCGACGATCGCTGCGCAGAGCCGGGGGTCGGTGAAGGTCTTGGTCCAGCCCGAGAATGCCTCGTTTGAGGCTATGGCCACGGCAGACTTTTCCTCCCGTTCCGTTAAAACCTGGAACAACAGTTCGGCGCCTTTGCGGTCCAGTTCGAGGAATCCGAGCTCGTCCAGCTATGCGGATATCCGCATAGCTGGACCTATGCCGACACCGCGACTATGCCGAGGCGGGCAGGGACCGGTTCGTAGAGGCGTGACGACACCAGGCTTGTCGGGTGCGAGCTGTGGGTTTTCCTCAGCATAGTTTCCGGTTTGAGAGCAACCTCGATCCCGGGGCACGGTGCTCCCGTGAGGGAGGCGAGTGCGATGTCGGGTACGCGGAGAAAGGCCGGCCTGCTGTGGCCGCAGGTCGATGGCTATCGGGCCTGGTTGGAGCAACGTGGCTATGCGCCTGGGACGGTTCGCAACATGCTCAAGGACCTGGGAGGGGTCGGGTTGTGGTTGTCAGTCGAGAGCATCGAATTGGGCCAACTGGACGAGGCGCGGGTCGCAGCGTTTCTGCTCGCCCGGCGCGAGACCGGTCACCGGCGCGTTCCGGGAGCCCGTGGAATGGTGCCGTTGCTGAGCTATCTGCGGGAGATGGGTCTGACGCCGGCGGAGGTGCCCTCGATCACACCGCTGGACGTTCTCCTCGGGCAGTACCGGTGCTGGATGGTTCAGGAACGGAACCTGGCGGCGGCGACGGTGCACCGCTACGAGAACACCGCCCGTCGCTTCCTTTCTGAGCAGGCGTCCCGTGATGACGTCTTCGAGCCGGCGGGTCTGACCGGGGCGGACGTGAACGCGTTCCTGCTCCGGGAATGCGGTCGGGTCTCGGCGGGGTCGGCCAAGGGGCGGGTCGCAGAACTGCGGTCGATCCTGAGATTCCTGTATTTGCAAAGCATCACACCATTGCGACTGGGCACTGCCGTGCCTCCGGTCGGCGGCTGGCGGCTCGCCACCCTGCCGCCCACGATGACACCGGGAGACATCCAACTGCTGCTGGACCGGTGCGACCGCAGCACAGCAGTCGGTATCAGGGATTTCGCGATCATACTGTTGGCCGCCCGGCTGGGGTTGCGCTCGATCGAAGTGGCCCGGCTGCAGCTCGACGATATCGACTGGCGGGCTGGGGAACTCGTCGTCCGCGGTAAGGCCGGCCGACAGGATCGGTTGCCGTTGCCCGCGGAGGTCGGTGACGCCCTGGTGGCCTACCTGTCCCGCGGTCGCAACCCGGCGGGAGCCCGCCACCTGTTCCTGACCTGCCGGGCACCTCGCGGGCCGATTCGTGCGGATCTGGTCGGTGACGTGGTGGAACGGGCCTGCAAGCGAGCCGGCTTGTCACGGGTGGGGCCGCACCGGCTCCGTCACGCCCTCGCCGGTGAACTGCTCGCCCACGGCGCCGGGTTGGCAGCGATCAGCCAGGTCCTTCGCCATCAGGACCTGGCCACCACAGCCCTTTACGCGAAGGTCGACCTGGGCGCGTTGCGGCGGGTGGCCCAACCCTGGCCGGGAACAGCCCGATGAGCGGGCTGGAGCAGGCGCTCTCGGATTACCTGCAGCTCCGGCACAGCCTTGGCCACGAAGTGGCCGAAGCTGGTTGGTTACTACCGGATTTCGTGCGATACCTGGATGCTCACGATTGCCCGACCTTGACGATCGAGGCGGCACTGTCCTGGGTCCAACAATCCACGACGGTCACGGGGACGAGCGTCGGGCCGCGGCGGATGACAGCGGCCCGCGGCTTCGCCCGCTACCTGTCCGGCATCGACGCCCGCACCGAGGTGCCCCCGTTCGGGTTGATGCCGCGCCGGCAGCGGTGGCGCAAGCCGTTCATCTACACCTTGGCCGATATCGACGCCGTGAGGTGCCAGACCCGGTCGATCGAGTCACCGCTGCGGGCGGCGACCTACGACACCCTGATCGGACTTTTGGCATCGAGCGGGCTGCGGATTGGCGAGGCCATCAAGCTGGACCGCACCGACATCGACTGGGCGGATGGTGTGCTGCTGATCCGGGAGTCCAAGTTCGGCAAGTCCCGGCTTGTTCCCTTGCAGACGAGCACCATGCAGGCACTCGCGGATCACGCCGGTCTCCGCGACGAGTTGCAGCCGCGACCGAAGGTGCCCAGCTTCTTCGTGTCGCTGACCCGCAAACGGATCAGCTACGCTGTTGTTTGCCAGACCTTCCGCCGGCTTGTCGACAACGCCGGCGTCGGAGCCGATGCTCCCTGCGCGCCAAGGCTTCACGACCTGAGGCACACCTTCGCGGTCCGCACCCTGCTCGGCTGGTATCGGGCGGGTGAGGACGTCCAAGCCAGGATCCCGTCGCTGTCGACCTACCTGGGTCATCGCGACCCCGCTTCCACCTATTGGTATTTGTCGGCTGCCCCGGAACTGCTGGCCCTTGCCGCTGCCCGCCAGGACACCGCGTGGTCGGCGGCCCGGTCATGACTCTGATCGCGCCGACACTGCAGGCCTTCTTCACCGATCGGCTTGCCCAGCAGCGGCAAGCGAGCCCACGCACCACCGCGGCCTACCGCGACACCCTGCGACTGCTCCTCGGGTTTGTGCACGAACAGACCGGAAGGGCACCAGCCCATCTCGACTGGGACGATCTGGACGCCACCACGATCACCGCGTTCCTCACCTACCTCGAAACCAGCCGGAAGAACAGCATCAGGACCAGAAACGTTCGCCTGACAGCGATCCGATCGCTGTTCGCCTATGCCGCGTTGCGCCATCCGGAGCACGCCATGCTCATCCAGCGGGTGCTGGCGATTCCGCCGAAACGGTTCGACAAACGGATCGTGACATTCCTGACTCCGACCGAGGTCGACGCCCTCGTCGCCGCCCCGGACCGGTCCCGATGGGAAGGTCGGCGAGATCAGATGCTGCTATTGCTGGCCGTCCAAACCGGTCTGCGTGTCTCCGAGCTCACCGGGCTGAACTGCGGTGACGTCACCCTCGGCACCGGCGCCAGCGTCCTCTGCGAAGGCAAGGGGCGCAAACAAAGAGCGGTCCCGCTCACCGGTCCGGTCGAGGCCATGCTGCGGGTCTGGCTGGCCGAGCGAGCCGGATGCCCGCGCGATCCGCTGTTTCCCACCCGCACCGGACGGCGGCTCAGCCGCGACGCCATCGCTCTCCGGGTCAGCACCCACGCGGCGACCGCCGCGCAGAAATGCCCGTCCCTGCAAGGCAAGAAGATCCATCCACACGTTCTCAGACATAGCTGCGCCATGACGCTCCTCCAAGCCGGGGTGGACACCTCGGTGATCGCCCTCTGGCTCGGCCACGCCGGCGTTCGATCGACCGACGCCTACCTCCACGCCGACATCAGCATCAAAGAGAAGGCCCTCGCCCTGACCACACCAGCCTCGGCGCGACCAGGCCGCTACCACCCATCGGACAAGGTCCTCGCGTTCCTCGAAAGTCTGTAACTATGCCGAGCCACCAAGGTCAGATCCCAACGACCGCAAGGCCACCGCCAGTCGCCTCGGCATAGTCGCGGTGTCGGCATAGGTCCAGGCAGAGCAGATCGACCCGCCCGTAGCGGGCGATGGTTTTCGAGAGTTGTTTCTCGTCAGCAGCTTCCACCAGTTCGTTGACGAGTTTGGAGGT
>JADGOY010000139.1 GCA_017882715.1 Nakamurella sp.
GGCAATGATCGAGCTGTTCACCCTGCCGCAGATCGTGTCATCGCGCACCGACCAGGGTCTCAAGCGAGCCGAATCGCTTTTCCGGCTGCTCACCGAGACGCTGGTTCCGCTGGAGCCGGAAGAGGCAGAACTCGCCAAGCTGTTCACCAACTCGTGGCGGTACATCAAGTTCGCCGCGGCCAACCAGTTCTACATGATGGCCAACGACCGGGGCCTGGACTTCGAACGGATTCGCGCAGCGCTGACGCTGGACTATCCGCGCGCCGCTGACCTGCCAGGTGCGGGATTCGCGGCGGGTCCCTGCCTGTTCAAGGACACGATGCAACTGGCTGCGTTCAGCGACAATCTGTTCGCGCTGGGCCACTCGGCGATGTTGGTGAACGAAGGTCTTCCGCTCTATCTCGTCAGCCGGCTGCAGGAGCGATTCGACTTGGCCGAGATGACGGTCGGCATCTTGGGAATGGCCTTCAAGGGCGGCTCGGACGACATCCGTTCGAGTCTGTCCTACAAGCTCAGGCGTGTGCTGTCCTTCAAAGCGCACGAGGTACTGACGACCGATCCGTACGTGACGGTGGACCGGGATCTGCTGCCGTTCGCCGAGGTGCTCGAACGGGCCGACCTGGTGATCATCGCGGCTCCGCACCCGGAATACCGGGATCTGGCCACGGACAAGCCTGTCGCCGACATCTGGAACCTCATGGGTAACGGGGTCCGAGTGTGATCGGACAGGAGGGCCCACGGGTCTCCGTCGTCATTCCCGCCTACAACGAGGGCGAGAACATCGAACCGCCACTGGCGCGGCTGATCGAGGGAGTCCAGCTCGACTGCGAGGTGGTGGTGGTGGTGGATTTCCCCGAGGACACCACCATCAGGGTGATCGAACGCCTTGCGCAGACCGAACCTCGGATCCGGGTCGTGGTGAGCAGCTACGGCCGCGGGCCGGCCAACGCTATCCGGTTCGGTATCGACGCGGCACGAGCGCCCACGGTCGTCGTCACCATGGCCGACGGCTGCGACGACCCGCGGCAGATCGACGATCTGGTCCGGCTGGTCGAACGGGGCGTGGTCGTCGCCGCGGCTTCTCGGTACATGCCCGGCGGCCAGCAGGTCGGCGGACCATTGCTGAAATCGACGCTTTCGCGTGCGGCCGGGCGCTCGCTGCATCTGCTTGCCAGGATCGGTACCCGCGATGCGACGAATTCCTTCAAGGCGTACGACCGTCAGTTCGTGATGGATGTCGGGATCCACTCTCGGGACGGATTCGAGATCGGTCTCGAGCTCACCGCCAAGGCAAGGCGCCTGGGCCGGCCCGTCGCCGAGCTTCCCACCATCTGGCTGGATCGCACGGCGGGTATGTCCAACTTCAAGATGGCCCAATGGATACCGCATTACCTGCGGTGGTATCGCTTCGCCTTCCGGCCGCACGTCGACCTGGAGACGTTGCGCGCCGAAGCGGACCGGCTCGTTGCCTCGAACGGTCACCTCGAGGCAGTGCCGGTACCGGCGCAGCACACCGAACCGGCAGAACTGGGCAACAGCCTGCCCGCCGGCGAGCGTGCACAGCACGAAAATCTCGAAAAGAATGGATGACCCATGGAAACGGTGCTGGTCAGCGGTTCGGCAGGCTTCATCGGAGGCTACATCGTCGAAGAATTGCTTCGCCGCGGCTACGACGTGGTCGGCATCGACAACTACTCGAAGTACGGCCGGGTCGAGAAGTCCTATGACAATCACCCGCACTACCGGCTGCAGCAGGGTGACGTGCGCGAGACAAAGCTGATGGTCGAATTGCTCTCCGATTGCGACCACTTCATCGCCGGGGCAGCCCTGATCGGCGGCATTTCGTATTTCCACACGTATGCCTACGACCTGTTGGCCGAGAACGAGCGAATCATCGCCTCCTCCACCGACGCGGCCATCGCGGCCCACAAGGCGGGGCGGTTGAAGAAGGTCACCTACATGTCGTCGTCCATGGTGTTCGAGTCGACCGATACCTGGCCGTCCCGGGAGGGGGACGAGCGCAAGGTGCCCCCGCCGCTGTCCTCCTACGGCTTCCAGAAGCTCGCGGTAGAGTACTTCGCCCGCGCCGCGTGGGATCAATATCAGCTGCCGTACACCATTCTCCGGCCGTTCAACTGTGTTGGAATCGGAGAATCGCGTGCGCTCGGCGACGTGGAGATCGACTCGGGCAACGTCAAACTCGCGATGAGTCACGTCGTCCCGGACCTGGTACAGAAAGTCCTCAAGGGACAGAATCCGCTGCACATCCTCGGCGAGGGCAACCAGATCCGTCACTACACCTACGGCGCTGACTTGGCGCGCGGCATCGTCGACGCCATGTCCCACCCGGCAGCCCTCAACGAGGACTTCAACCTCTCGACGGCCCAAGGCAACACCGTGATCGAGCTGGCCGAGGCGATCTGGCGCAAGATCAAGGGACCCGACGTCCCGCTGCGACTCGTCCACGACCCCGCCTTCGAGTACGACGTTCAGCGGCGCGTCCCGGCGGTGGACAAGGCCAGGGATGTGCTCGGCTTCGAAGCGACCACGACGCTGGACGAGATGCTCGACGAGGTCGTCCCGTGGATCGAACAGGCCATGAAGGACGGCACGATCTGACACGGAATCCACGACGATGACAACGAGCGCGACTCACCCCTCGGAAGCCGAGCAGATACCGAGCAATCAGTCGCGCACTCGCAATCGCACGTGGCTCTGTGTTCACCTCGCCGTTCACCTCGCCACCCTGTTGCTCGCGGCGATAGTTCTCGTCCGGGTGAACCGGGACCAATGGTTCTTTCCAGACGAGCGGGAGTTCATTGTCAACCGCGGGTTCGACAACCCTGCCTTGTCGATATGGGTTCCGCGCAACGAGCGTTGGGTCACCGTCCCAGCTGTCATCTATGCGCTGCTGCGCAACACGGTCGGCTCGGGTTCCTCTTGGCCCTACATCGGGGTCTTGCTGATCAAGACAATCGATGTTGTTCGCGATCGCCCGTCAGCGGGCAGGGCACCTATCGCGCTGTCAGCTCTTCACGGTGCGGCCGGCCTCCACTTGTTGGCTCGTGTTGGTCGCCGAGACAGCGCTGTTTCCAGATATGTCCACACGGCAATGACGCTCGCATTGCCGGGCTTGACGCTGGCCCTGTCGAACCTGGCGAAACCGATCTGGTCGCAATCGGTCGTTGCGCCCGGGTTGGGGATCGTGCTCGTCGTCAACGTCAACCTGTTGGTCGAGAGGTCAATCACGGAAGCACAGCGGGAAAAGCTGATCAAGAGCAACATCCTCGTGGTGACCGACTTGGTCGCGGCCGGCGAACCGATTCTCGATGTCAGACCCGACCCGGTTCTGGACCCGGGCATCACCACTGATGGACCAGCCAAGTTGATTGCGCAGGGGGCAATGCCGACCGGACCGGTGACGGAGTTGGATATCGCAAGTGCACGTCTACGGATGGTGGTCTTCCCCGACGCGACCAGCGGGAACGTGGTGGACGGGTCACCTTCTGACCTCCAGTCCGGTGCCGATGCGAGCACCGAAGACGTGCCGAGGCCAACGTCAGGCGAATCGTGCCTACGATCGGCGGCCACCGGCGGCGATCCTCATCTGCTGCTCGTCGCGCCCGGGGGAAAGTCGAACCTGAGCGTGACGACGCCGCAGGCAGGCGGTCCGTGCTCCCTGTCGCTGGAGGACGCCCCAGCCGATGCGAAACGCGGCGTGCTCATCGGACGGAGCGGAACCAGACTGCTGCAAACCGAACTGCCAGCCGGAACCCGGCTCAGACTGACAGTCCCCGTTGGGGAGTCGGTTGTCTGCGGCCTCCCGCCAGGCGCAGCGCGGTGATCCGGTCAAGCGGTTCCACATCGCCTCGCAAGGCTGGGCTCGACACGGGCGGGTCCACGCGCGCCTCGCCCGCATGGCGAGCGTGGATCGCGGACACCTTCTTCCCAGCGCCGATCCGCCTTGACACCACGCAGATGTGGGCGGTCACGGCTGCCTCCGGATTGTTCGTCGTCGCAGCTTTCGTGGTGCTGTTGAATTGGCGCGCCTACCCCACCTCGTCCGACATGATCTGGGCGGAAGACGGCAGGAACTTCCTCCCCGACGCCGTGCGGGAACCGTGGGCCTCGACATTGCTCCAGCCGTACGCCGGCTACGCGCATGTTGTTCCCAGGACCATCGCGGCAATCGTGGTCCTGCTACCCGTCCATCATTGGCCGCTGGCCCTGGCGTTGGCGAGCATCGCGCTGAGAACGGCGGTGGCTCTGTTCGTCTGGCATGCCACTGCCGGGCACGTGCCCAGCAAGCTGGCCCGCAGCGCCATCAGCGTGACCGTGATCACTCTTCCGTTGGGCGGCGCGGAGGTGCTGAACAACATCGCCAACGCCCATTGGTTCCTGCTGTTCGCCGCCGTACCCGCCCTGCTCTGGCAACCCTCGACCTGGTTCGGGCGAGTCATCCAGACTGCGGTCGTCGTCTTGTCCATGTTGAGCGACCCGATCACGCTGCTCTGGACACCGCTGGTGGTGCTCCGGGTGATCTCGGTGCGGGAGCTCCGGCAGCAGGTCGTCTGTATCGGCTTCGTGCTTGCAGCTGTCGTTCAGCTCGCTGTCACCTTCCAGACCACCAGGCCGCGCGGGCCCGGGACGAGCCTGGCCCAGATGGCCGAGACCTACGTCGTCAGGACCGCCGAACCCACGATTGCCGGCATCCACATCTCCGAATGGTCCTACGAATTCCACAGAGCCGCCGGGATCGCGTTCACCGTCCTGGTCATCGCCACGATCGTGGTTCTCGGACTCATCCCACGTGGTCCGCACCGTGGCTTGATCCTTTCCGGGGTCGGCGGCAGCATCGTTTTCTACGTCTTCATCCTGGATTACACCGACCCCGCTGTCATGCTGCCCGAACTGACCATTGTGCTGAGCGCAGCCGGTCGGTACGGGGCGATGGCCGGAATGTTGTTGATCACCGGCCTGATCGCGTCGGCCTGGTCGCTGCTGCACTTCTCGAATCGCTTACGACCACTTGCCGCGATCGCTGTGCTCGCCCTGGCCGGCCTGTACACGGTAGGGGTGGTCCAGGCCTACGGCGATCGACTCGAGGGTGCGTCCGCCCCTGCGTGGCCGGATGCGATTGGACTTGCTCAGGCAGACTGTGCCGTTCCGGGGACTGCAGTGGCCTCGGTCCCGATCGAACCCCCAGGCTGGTTCGCCAGCCTCCCGTGCGACAAATTGCGCTGAACGGGCCTCAACGAGTGGGGGCATCGGCACCTGACGCTGTCTTCAGCTCGTGATAGTCCGGTTCGGCGTTGACGACCGGGTGGGCATCGGTCCGTCTCAGCAACTCCAGTGCGGTCGTCAGACCGGCGGGTCCGGCACCGATGATGATCGCGGTCTTTGTGCTCTACCAAATAGCCCTCCGGGTTTCTCGCGTCGCGCGGCACCGGCCGTTGTCAATTCAGGATGTGCTCGAAGGCCCTGCGGCCACGTGCGTCGCCACGCCCGCACGGAGCGAGCCGATAGTCGTCGACCCGTGATCGGTTGGCGCTGAATGGGTGAACACGTACCGCTTGTAGGCCCAGAATCGGAACGCGGTGCCGGCCGCCAGCCCGATCACGTTGGCAGCGACATTGTCGGCCAGTGCAGACGTGAAGCCCAGTGCGTAGTGCGACACCCACAGGCACGCCAGGGAGATGCCCAGACCGATGGTGCACATGATCGCGTACAGCACGAATTCCCGCCCCACGTCGGCCCGCCGGGTACGCCGGAAAGTCCAGAATCGGTTGCCGAGCCATGCCACGACGGTGGCCACCGATGCGCTGACCGCTTTGGCCGCCAACGGCTGACCTGACAGCAGCGGCGGGTCACCCACGTAGGTCAGCAGGTTGAACAAACCGACATCGACGACGTAAGCAAGGAGGCCGACCACGCCGAACTTCGCCAACTGTCGGACGAGTGCCAGCCCAGCCCCGCGAATGCGGGCGAGCAGCGGGCGCAGACGAGGTCTGTTTGTTCTCACGCGGCGAACGATACTGGCCGTCACGACGCTGACGGGTGTGATCGAGCGGTTCGTCACCGGCTTTCGCACGGGTGCCAGCGCGTCCGGAAAGGGTCGGACGGCGATTCGGCCCCGACCTTGCGGGGCTCGGCACCGTCGGAGAGGTTACCACCCGGGGTGCAGCGGAGCGTCGGGCGGTTCCGTTTCCGACGCTGGGACTCCGTGGAATCGTCGGTGCCAACCGCGCCAGGAAACCGCTGGTCGCGCAGGACTTCCTGCCCCACCGAACGCGCCGATGCCTGCGGACTCCCGCCGATCATGCTCGGGCCTCGCTCGTCGACGACCCGCGGGCGCGCGACCCTGGCACACTGTGAAGCGCCACCCATCGCCAACACGGCCATCAGCACCACAGCCTTGAGGACCAGAGCACAGCCAGTCCGTCGGGAGGATCACCGGTGACACAGCACGTCGATCTGGAGCGTTCGGACGGTCCGGGATCGGCTGTGACCACCGCGGAGCATCGGCCGGTCGATCTCCGCCAGGTGGCTGACGTCGGTGGTCACATCGCGGCGGCGATCTCACAGGTGGTGCTCGGCAAGTCCGAGGTGATCCGGCTCGCCATCGTCGCGATGCTTTCAGAGGGGCACCTGCTGATCGAGGACGTACCCGGCACCGGCAAGACAGTGCTGGCCAAGGCGCTGGCCAAGACCGTTGATTCGACGGTGAGCCGGGTGCAGTTCACCCCGGACCTGATGCCCAGCGATGTCACCGGGGTCAGCGTCTACGATCGCCAGACCTCTCGTTTCGAATTCCGGGCGGGTCCCATTTTTGCCAACATCGTGGTGGCCGACGAGATCAACCGGGCGTCCCCCAAGACCCAGTCCGCGCTGCTGGAATGCATGGAGGAACGTCAGGTCACCGTCGACGGCACGAGTTATCACCTGGCCCGACCGTTTCTGGTGCTGGCCACCCAGAACCCCGTCGAGATGGAGGGCACCTATCCGTTGCCGGAGGCCCAGCGCGACCGGTTCCTGGCCCGGCTGTCCATCGGGTACCCCGACCGGAACGCCGAAATCGGCATGCTCGCCGACCGGGACCGCACCAACCCATTGGATCTGCTGCGGCCGGTGACCGACGCGGTAACGGTGTCCGGCCTGATCGCTGCGGTGCAGACGGTGCATCTCGCACCGCCGCTGCGTCAATACATCGTGGAGATCGTCGGCACCACCCGCGGCGTTCCCGAGGTCAGGCTGGGCGCCTCGCCCCGGGCGGTGCTGCACCTTGCCCGCGCGGCAAAGGCCGCGGCTGCGTTGGACGACCGCGCCTTCGTGGTGCCCGACGACGTCCAGCGGCTGGCTCTGCCGGTTCTGGCGCACCGGCTACTGCTGACCGTCGAAGCGCATGCGGCGCACCGGTCGGCGGAGGAGATCGTTTCCGTGGTGCTCAGCCGGATCAGGGTGCCGCGGGGTGGCTGATCGCGCGACGAGGTCATGGCTCCCGCGCCGATCCGCCGCCGACCGCTCCCGAACTCGGGGACTGACCACCCGCGGACGCTGCCTGCTGGCCGGAGGGCTCGCGGCGGCCGTCTGCTCGTTGGTGCTCGACGAGCGCGACCTGCTCCGGGTGGGTGTCTTCGCCGTCCTGCTGCCGGTGATAGCGCTCATCGTCGGGTCGATCCGCCGGCTACGGCTGTCCGCAGCCCATCTGGTCACCCCGGCGCGGCTGGATCCCGGCACCGTCGGCCGGGTGATGCTCTCGGTGACGAACACCGGGTCGTCCCGGACCTCGACCATGGAGATCTCCGAACCGGCGACGGCCGATCTGACCTGGGGGGTTCGCTGCCTGATCCCGCCGTTGCGGGCTGGGCGCCAGGCGGTCACGGACTACCAGTTGCGAGCCAGCCGGCGCGGCCGGTTCTTGCTCGGTCCGCCGACGGTGCGGATCAGCGACCCTTTCGGGCTGTGGGAAGAGCATCGCACCCTGCCGGCCCGCAGCGAAGTGCTGGTCGTGCCCACGGTCGTGGCGTTGGCCGGGATGCCCGTCAGCACCGGATCACGCTCGGCAGCCGCGGATCGAGCCGCGGCGGGCACCATCGGCGGGGATCCGGACGTCGGGATCCGGGCTTATCGCAGCGGTGACGACATTCGCACCATTCACTGGCGCGCCTCGGCTCGGCACGACGAGTTGATGGTGCGCCTGGAGGAGCCGGTGTCACACGGCGGCGCCACCGTGATGCTCGACCATCGCGCCACGGCCCACAGTGGGGAGGGCGTCGCCTCGAGCCTGGAGACTGCGGTGACGCTGGCCGCGTCGGTCAGCCTGCATCTGCTCGAAGCCGACCACCAGATTCGCGTCACCACCCACACCGGGGCAGTACTGGCCAACGGCCGGGACATCACCGACGACGTCCTCGCCGCGCTGGCCGTCATCGAACCGGACCCGGCCACCGTGATGGCGCACACCGCAGTCGCCGGATCTGGGCTGATCGTCGCCATCCTGGCCGAACTCGATCCGCCCGCGGCAAGGATTCTCGCGGCCTCCCGGCGGCGAGGCACCAACGGCGTCGCGATGGTGCTGGAGACGACGGACTGGGGGGCGATTGGGCCATCGGCCCGATCCCAGGGTATTGCGATCCTGCAGGCTGCCGGATGGCGAGTGGTGCCGGTACGGGCCGCCGAACCACTCGCCCTGGCGTGGAACCGTGCGTGCGCCGGGTCGCCCGCCTACCAGCGCACCGCCGATCGGCACGTCCCGCTCCCGGTGACACGATGAGCTCCCGGTGACACGATGAGCACGACGAGCCCGACAGGCGCGACGAGCGCCGCGTCATGACCGTCGCGCCGCCCACCCGCCGACTCGCCGCTGCCCCCGGGCCGTCAGGCGCCTCCGCCCCCGGTCAAGCACCGCCGGCCGCTCCGATTTACCTGTGGTCCACCCTGTTCGGCGCGCTTGCTGTGCTCGCCTCGACCACCGCCATTCCGCCGATGGTGACTGGTGATTCCTGGCTGTGGCCCACGATCGAAGTGGTTGCGGTGATCTGGCTGGTCGGGGTCGGAGCCCGGCTGGCCAGGCTGCCCGCTGCGGTCGTGGTGCTGCTGCAGCTCGCGGCGGCGGCCGTCGCGTTGACCGCGCTGTTCACGACCGGTGGCTTCGGTGGGGTGATTCCCAACGGGACCGCCCTGTCCGAGGCGGGTGATCTGCTCGACGGCGCCTGGGAGCAGATCAGGACATCGGTTTCTCCGGCAGCGTCTTCGACCGAGCTGGCGTTTCTGATCGCCATGTCTGTCGGTCTCACCGCGCTGATCGTCGACGTGCTGATCGCGGTGTGCCGCGCTCCGGCACTGGTGGCCCTGCCGTTGCTGTGCATGTACTCCGTGCCGGCATCCATTGATCTGGCGATGTTGCCGTGGGAGGCGTTCGCAGCCCCCGCCCTGCTGTATGCGCTGCTGTTGGCGGCGGACGGGTTGACCGGACGACGCACGGACGGCGGAGCTGCCACCGCCCAGATCGTCAGCGGGATCGTGCTGGCGGCCGTCGCGGTGGTGGCTGCATTGGTGGTCTCGTCGTCGGCGACCAGCGTCGGCACAGCCGGCCGGCTGCCTCGCGCTGGTGACTCGGCAGCCACCGGGATCGGCCTGGCACCCTTCACGTCGCTGCAAGGCAACCTGCAACGAACTGATCCGGTCCCGCTGCTGCGGGTGACCGGCATGAACGAACCGGACTATCTGCGCACCATCGGACTGCAGAGGTGGACACCCGGCGAGGGATGGTCGGTGGACAGCCTGGCCGATGGAGACCTGCCGACCCCCCCGCAGCCGTCCCCCGGGATCGCGATCCCGCGTCGCGTCGTCGTGACATCCCTGGCCTACCGCGATCAATTCCTGCCGATCTACGGCGGGACGAGTTCGATCGCCGGCCTGGGACCTGGCTGGCACTACGATGCCGCGCTGGAATCGGTCCATCGGGACGATCCTGTCAAGCCCGACCCGTACGAGCTGTCGGTTTCCTTGCCTGACTTCACCGCCGACCAACTGCGGGCCGACACCGTCACACCCGGCGGCAGTCTCACAGAGACTGGGAACGTCGCAGCCGAGGTGACCGACTTGACCGCACAGGTCACGTCCGGTGCGAACACCGCGTTCGACAAGGCGGAGGCGTTGCGCACGTGGTTCACCAATCCGGCCAACGGCTTCACCTATTCGCTGGACGTCCCGGCGGGCACCAGCGGCGATGCGCTCGTCGATTTCCTGCGGAATCGACAGGGGTTCTGCGAGCAGTACGCCTCGGCGATGGCGGTCATGCTGCGGGTGGCAGGCGTCCCGGCCAGGGTGGCCATCGGGTTCACCCAAGGAGCCCGGGATGCGGACGGTAGCTACGTCATCAGCAGCAACGACGCACACGCCTGGGTCGAGGTCTTGTTCAACAAGGCGGGATGGGTGCGCTTCGATCCCACGCCGCTCGGTGGAGGTCAGGGTGGCCAGCAGGGCTTCGCCGACGCTGCTCCGACGACCACGTCAGCGCCGCCCACGACAGGCGCGGCGACCACCGGAGCACGCGCTACCGGGGGACTCAGCCCGGGCGAGGGGGGCGGCGCGGGCCCGACGGCCGGCGTCAACGCAGCATCCGGGGCGGCGGCAGAACAACCGGGCGTATCGAGCACCCTGTGGTGGCTGCTGGTGTTCGTGCTCGTGCTGGCGGCCGCGGCGGCCGCGCCAACGATCGTCAGGTCCCGCCGGCGAACGCACCGCCGGTCGGTGGCCGACGCCGGAGGTCAAGGCGCGGCCTCCGCGGTGTGGAACGAGGTCGAGGACTTGGCTGTCGACCACGGGATCGGGCTGAACTCGGCGGAATCGGCGCGCGCCGTGGCCAACCGGCTGGCGCGGGCGACGCATCTGCCGGATGCGGGCCGGGCGCAACTACGGTCGCTGGTGATGCAGGTCGAGCACGGGTGGTACGCCGCTCCGGGGTCGAACACGGCGGGTCCCGCCGAATCGGGTCCGGCTGGGCCGAGTTCCAAGCCGAGTTCCAACGGGTCCGTGCCGGACGGATCGGCTTTCGGCTCAAAGGGATCTGCGCCAGGCGGATCCGGTCCCGGCCCTCGTACGGCAACGACCGTCCTGGCCCGCCCCGCCGGGGAAGGGTCGCTGTGGCCGGCCGCGACGGCGATCGCCGAAGCCCTCGATCGCAACGCGCCGCTGTCGCTCTTCGAGCGGTTGGTGCCGCGGTCCGTGCGTCCGGTCTGGTGGCG
>JADGOY010000320.1 GCA_017882715.1 Nakamurella sp.
CCGATAGTGGCGATCAGGGCCGCCGCGAGGCCCGCGTGCCTGCCGACGACGGTCGCGCCGAGCAGTTCCCGCCGACCGGCCTCCTCCTCGGTGCGCGTGTGCCGGATGACGGTGAGAAGGCTCAGGAGGCCGACCACCACCGGGATGAAGCCGGCCCGCCAGGTGACCAGTTCACCGAGACTGGAGCCGCCCAGACGACCGTAGAGCGCGACGAAAGACGCGTTGCCGCGGCTGGCATCGGCGTATTCCTGCAGTGCCGCGGGCGTCGGGAAGAGGTCGGAGAACGACGTCACGTAGCCCACCACGATGAGCGGCAGCACCACGACCCACAACGGCATCAGGAACCGGTCGCGTCGCAGGATCAGCCGGATGAGGTTCCCGGTGCCGGTCAGGGTGTTCACCGGGCCACCTCCGCAGGAAGGGGCGCGGCCAGGCTGCTCTTGTCGTAGTGCCGCAGGAACAGCTCCTCCAGGGTCGGCGGCTGGCTGGCCAGGGTGCGCACGCCGACCGCGGTGAGCTGCCGCAGCGCGGCGTCGAGCGCCCCGGCGTCCACGTCGAAGCTCACCCGGTTGCCCTGGGCCTGCAGGTCGTGCACCCCGGCCAGGGTGGCCAACCCGGTGGCCGGCCCGGCCAATTCAGCGTGGACAGACACCCGGATCAGGTGCCGGAGTTCCGTCAGGCTGCCGGTCTCGACCGCGCGGCCGTCCCGGACGATGGTGACCCGATCGCACAGCGCCTCGACCTCGGACAGGATGTGGCTGGACAGCAGCACCGTGCGATCCCCGCGGCGCAGTTCCTCGCCGATGACCTCGCGGAACACTGCCTCCATCAGCGGGTCAAGGCCGGACGTCGGCTCGTCGAGCAGCAGCAGCTCCACGTCGGATGCGAGCGCGGCGATGAGTGCCACCTTCTGCCGGTTGCCCTTCGAGTAGGCGCGACCCTTCTTGCGGGGGTCCAGGTCGAAGCGCTCCAGCAGGTCGTCGCGGCGTTGCCGGTTGAACCCGCCGCGCATCCGGCCGAGCAGGTCGATCACCTCGCCGCCGGACAAGCTCGGCCACAGGGTGACGTCACCGGGCACGTACGCGAGCCTGCGGTGCATCGGGGTCGCGTCGGTCCAGGGGTCGCCGCCCAGCAGCGTGGCCGTACCGGCGTCAGCCCGCATCAGGCCCAGCAGAATCCGGATCGTGGTGGTCTTGCCGGCACCGTTGGGGCCGAGAAAACCGTGGACCTCGCCTGTCCGGACGACCAGATCCAGGCCGTCCAACGCCTTGGTGGGGCCGAATGTCTTCACCAGTCCGGCGACGGAAATCGCGTCAGTCATCTGCCTGCTCCCTCTCTCTTTCCTGTCCTCGTGTTTCGCGTCGTGCTGTTTTGTGTCGTGCTGTTTTGTGTCGTGCTGTTTTGTGTCGTGCTGTTTTGTGTGGTGCTGTTTCGGGTGGTCGGGGGTGCCCTGGGGTGTCGGCGCCGGATGGCTGCGTCGGCCCCGGATTCTGGAAACCGGCGCGCGCCGACGCGGCCAGTTCCGGACTCACCATGGGGTGCGAATAGATGTCGAGCAGGGCCATCGCGACGCGCCGATCGCCCTCGACGCCGCGAATGTCGGCGCCCACTGACCGGGAGATGTGCTCATGGAGCAGCGGGATACCCATCGCCATCGCGGTGATCAACGCGGCGCGGGTCCGGCGGTCGGCGACCGGCGGGTCGGCGCGGTCCTCGTCGTCGCGGACCAGCCACTGCTCCCCCATGGTCACCAGGTCGTCGAACAGCGGCGCCACGGACGTCGATCCATCGACCAGCGCTCGCGAGATGTACCCCTGGTAGGGCCGGATACCCTGCCGGGCAAACGCCGCGGAACCCAAATCTCCCCGCTGACTGGCCGCCAGCGCTTCGTCGTTGACAACGCGCATGGCGTCGGACACGCACGCGTCACAGGCGTCGCGCAGGCCCTCCTTGGAGCCGAAGTGGTGCCGCACCAACCCGGGTGACACGCCGGCCGTGCGGGCGATGTCGCGAATCGTCGCCCGAGCGAAGCCCTCGTCGGCGAAGTGCTGTAGCGCGGCGTCCCTGATCCGGGCGCGAGCGGTCAGGTCCTCGAAGGCGCGCCGGTTGGTTCCGACCTCAGGCTTCATCTCATCCCTATCCACGTGTATCGCTGACTGCTTCGTCGTACAGCAGGCTATATCTGTGAATAGCCCCTTACAAAGAGCCATGGATCCGAGATTTCGGTGGGTTTGCCGGATTCTTGCGCGCCGTCGCTGGGGTGCGACGGTGGCCTGACGTGCCGGAGAGCGTTCGACCCCTTCAGCAGGGGCCGGCGACATTACGGGGTGGCGAGGGCCAAACCCACGCGATTCGCGCAACGACGGAGCAGGTCGACCGATTCGAGCAGGGCACTTTGTCGGGCCATCGGCGCGGAGACCGCAACAGCGGCAGCTCCCTGCGCGGTGCGAACAGCGGCACTCACACAGGTCACGCCGAGCCGGTACTCACCGGAGTCCAGGGCGATGCCTTGATCGGCCGTCAATTGACGGCGCAGCACCATGCGGTCGGTGACCGTCCGGGGTGTCAGGTCGGCAAGTTCGTGACGCGAGAGGTAATCCTCGCGCAGGTCCTCCGGAAGCACCGTGAGGATGGCCTTTCCCAGGGCGGTCGCGTGACCGGAATACTGAAGGCCTACCCACAGATCGGTACGCGGATATACGGGACTGTCGACAACGTCGACCAATTCGATCTCGCCATCCCGATAGATCGCCAGGTAGGTCGCCCCGGACAACTCCTTCATCAATTCGGTCAACGCGGGTCGGGTGCGCCAGGTCGGCAGGTCGCCGTGACGGCCGAGCCCGCCGACGCGGTGGCCGAGCACGTAGCCGCCGTCCTCGCGGGACAGGTACCCTTCGTGGACCAAGGTGCGCAGCAGGTGGTAGGTCGTGGGCAGCGCAAGCCCGGCTTCCCGGGCCAATGCCTTCGCCGACGCCGGCCGCTGCCGTCGGCCGACGGAATCCAGCAGGTGCAGCGCCCGCTGAACCGATGCGATGAGGGTCGGACTCGTGCTGGTCATCGGCCTTCCTGGTCGTCTGCCCCTGCACAGTGTGACATGCGACGCAGTGCACCGTCAGGCAGCCAGCAGCTCGCGTCGACAACGCTGTCGGTGGAATGCCGATTTCACCGGATCGACCGTCACCGGACGGATGTATCTATCGTCGCTGACGATGATCGAGGAACGCAGCGCCCACCCGGAGCAGGAGCCGGATGCCGCGCGCCCGTCGGTACGCGCCACCGGCGATCCGGCAGCGTTGACCGGCCGACCCGATGACGTGGACGCACCAGACGGCGGTCCGCGCATCGGCGAGGGCTCCGTTCCCGGCCCCGACGGCCGGGTCGGCAGCCGGGACGGGGCCCGACACCCGGGAATGGTGCGCTGATCGTGCATGCGCGCGCGGACGGCGCCGCACCAGTCCCGGGTAATCACGTCCGGGTCGTGCCGATCGGACGCCGCGTCCACCCTCTTGCCCCTGGGCTCCCACCGCCCGCGAGCGCGCGGTTCCTGCTCATCCGGGATGCGGATGCTGAGATCTTCGTGACGACCACCCGGGTCACCGACACGTGGTGATCCGCGCACCGGCCCGGCTGGTCGACATCCGAATGGTTGCTTGGTGGCCCCACGCGAACATTGGCGACGAACAGAGACTGG
>JADGOY010000018.1 GCA_017882715.1 Nakamurella sp.
CGCAGGAGTGTCGACACGAAACGGATCGTTCTGAGCTGACAGCACTGTCAGCGAGTTCATCGGGCCGCCAGCTGCGTCGAGGGTCGCGCGCAGCCCGACCGGCTCGTCGGCGGCGATATCATCGAGTGCGAACCCGCCGCCCAGCAGGTCATCTGATCCGGTCTCGTCGTTCACCACGGCGAGGCCGGTTCTGTTGTCAGGCAGCATGATCGCCACCGCCCGTCGGCACGGGCCGCAGGATCGCGTCGATCTCGTTCAGGTCGACGCGGAGCAGCCGGTCACCCAGCCGATAGCCGGTGAGTCGACCGGAGGAGATGTACCGGCGGACGGTCATCACTGACGTGTCCATGTAGACGGCGCCGTGCTCCAGGGACGCGAGTCGGCGCGGCGGCGTCTCTTCGGGGCGCGCGTAGGTGCGTTTGGGTTTGGACATGCTGAGGGCCTCCGGGTAGTCGTGATCGACTACCGGGCCTCTGCGCCCACCCTCCCGAATGCGGCTCGCAGATGCCGGTGTTGCGGCTGCTGGTCCTGTTGTGCGTCGTGTGGCGAGCACCGCGGAGTCGGGACCGCTCCCGTTTATCGCCTCAGTGATCAGATGGTAACGCACAGCTACGCATGGCGGAACCCGGGTCGGCTTACCTGGTCTCGACCAGCGCCGACAATTTCTGGGCGATGATCGCGTCCCGGCCTTCGGCGGCGTGCTGGTAGCGGAGCGCCGCGCCCGGCGTGGAGTGGCCCAGCCGACCCATGAGTTCGGCCAGGGTCGCGCCGGTGGACGCCGCCAGCACCGCGCCGGTGTGCCTCAGATCGTGGAAGCGGAGATCCGGTCGCCCGGCCTTGATCCGCGCCGGGTAGAACACCTTGTAGAGCGTGCTGGGCGCCATGCTGTCGCCGTCGGCGGCGGCGAAGAGCAACGCTTCCTTGTCCCAGGCCAGGGTCTCCAGGTGGGCGCGCAGGGTCGGGATCAGGTGCGGCGGGATCGACACGTCCCGGATGGAGCTGCGGGTCTTCGGCGTCCCGATGACGAAGTCGCCGCCGACCCTGACCACGCCGCGCCGGACCCGGATGACGCCGTGCTTCAGGTCGACGTCCTTGCGGCGGAGTTCGGTCAGCTCGCCGAAGCGGAGCGCGCACCACGCCGCCAGCAGCACCATCGGCCGGTAGCGGACCGGCATGGCGGCGACGATGGTCTCCAGCTCGGCCAGCGTCGCCGGGCGCGTCTTGTGGACCTTCTTCGCGTTCCCGGCGCCGCGGATATGGCAGGGGTTCACGGCCAGCATGCCGTCGTAGACGGCGTCCACCAGGACGGCGCGGAACAGGGAGTAGGCATGCGCGCGCAGCGTCGGCCGGTCGTCGGGGAGAGCGTTGTACCAACGGCGGACCACCGGCGGGTCGATGACCCGGACCGGCATCTTCGTGAACGTCGGCAGGATCTGGTTGTCCAATAGCTTGCGGTAGTGCTCGCGGGTCCGAGGCTGGAGCGTCCGCCCGGCCAGCCAGGTCTCCGCGTAATTGCCGAAGGTGACCATCTTGGTCGCCTGTTCGCGTTCGTTGGCGGCGACCTGCCAGGTTCCGTCGGCGATCTCCCGGCGACGGTCGGCCAGCCAGGACTCCGCGTCGGCGCGCGCGTCGAACGTCATCGGCGCCGTGTGCTGGACGCCGTCCGGCGCGGCGTAGCGCACCTGGTAACGCTTCGACGGCAGTCGCCTGATGGAACCGAACCCGCGTCTTCCAGCCATGATCATCTGCTCCCTGTTTCGTGCCACATACGTGCCACTTCAGAGTAGCTTAGTGAGTAATTGTGAGTATCCGTGTGAGGCGTCACTTCACCCATCGTCGCAGGTCAGAGGCCTATTTCCGCAGGTCAGCCAGTCACGCCGGAAGTCGCCAAACCTGGTTCGATCCCAGTATCGCCCACCAGCATCGCCGCAGGTCAGCGACTGGCCGCCCCGCAACCTCAGGAGAGCGGCTGGCCGTGCATGCAGTCCGTCAGCTAGTACCACAGAGCCATTTGCGCGCCTGGCGATTCATCCAAATGGGTGACTATCCTCGCTGCGACATCTCATGAAGACTTCAGATACGCCCGATGGGGACCACCGCATCGGGCGTGCCAGCTTCGCGGGGGCCCGAATGGGGGGGACCCCCAACAACACCCATCGTCGCCGCGCGGAGCGACGGCACGTCGGGCGCCGGCGGCGAGTGGGGTCATCGGCCCCGTCTCGCCCGCCGGGATGGCGGAGCATGCCGAACCCCGCGCCGCAAGCAGGCCGAACATCCACCCCGTGCCGACGACGGGATGACGCCTGACGACTCGGGCCGGATCCGGACCGGTCAGAGCTTCTGCCGGGCCAGCACCTTGCGCTCCACCTGCCGCTCGGCCACGAACGACACGAAGGGGATCGTGCCCGCGATCAGCACCCACAGCGTGCCCAGCGGCGACCAGCGGTCCTTGTAGGCCAGGTCGAAAGCCAGGATCACATAACCGACGAACAGCGCGCCGTGGATCGGGCCCCAGACCGCGACCGCCCGGTCGATGCCGAAGGCGTACTTCAGCACCATCGCCGCGCACAGGATCAGCAACCCCCAACCCACGACATACGCCGCGATCCGGTAGCGCTTGAACGCCGCCATGATCTTCGGCGGCACCGTCGGTGCTCCGGGTCCAGGGCCTGTCACGGCCGACCCGCGCCCGCTCGGCCCTGTGCCCGGCGACGGCGTCGAAGTGGCGGCGAGATCACCAGATGGTTCAGCGGGCACGGCGGCGGTCCTCCTCGGCCAGAGCGGCCAATGCTTGGTTGTAGGCGGTCAACTCGGGGTCGTCGGCGTCGTCACCGACGGTCGCCACAGCAATGGTGACGCCCTGGGAGGGGCGCTGCCGAGCCCGGTGTGGCGGTACCCGTGCTGGGTCGGGCTCGTCTTCCTCGAACGCGGCCACATCGGTGGGGTCGGCATCCTCGGATCCCGTCTCGCGGTCATCCGGAATGACCAGGTCAGACTCCGATCCGCCGAGTCCGCGCGAATTGGGGGCGGCGGGAGAAGCCGTCTGCTGGTCGCCCGTGCCGGCCCACAGATCGTCGGCCAACAGCTGGGTGTCCGGGATCCACTCCTGGTCCGGGACCTCGTCTTCGGCATCCCTGATCACCTCGAGCTGCAGGAATCGCAACCACATGTAGATGAAGGCAGCACCGAATGCGGGCCACAGCAGCGCATATCCGAGGTTCTGCGCGGTGCCGTCCGCCTCATGGCTGCGGTCCCATTGCCACCAACCGAGCCGCAGGCAGACCAGCACGGCCGCGACCACGAGCAGGTGACCAGCAATCCAATCGGGTCGCAGGAAGCGTCGGTACACGTCTTGACGGTACCGCCAGGGCGAGCGCGGCCGATACCGGCGCGGCCGAAACCACCGACGACGCCCAGCCCCGGACCGGGCCCGGCGGTCCAGGTGCGCCGGCACCGTGGTCAAGCTCTCCGGCGAGCCTGGCACAACGCCTCCACGGCACCATCCAGGACCTCGACCGTCCGCCGACCTCGGACGCTGTCCAGATCGTCCGCCACGTCGACATCGCGCCGCAGGCCCGAGTCGGCGGGTAGTTCGATGGGCACCGCCCCGGCAGCCAGATGGCGCCGCAGCGACCCCGGGCCGTAGTGCGGCTCGAGCGCCGCCGTCGACGCCGCCGCCAACAGCGTCGTACCGGTGCCTTGCCGGTCGGCGACCACCGCCAGCCGATGCGGGAGGCAGGCGGCCAGTGCCGCATCCAGTTCCTCCGAGGTCAGTGACGGCAAATCGCCCGGCAGGGTGGCCACCGGCCCGCTGCCGGCATCGCCCCTCGCCCCGCCGGGACGAGGGGCAGCCGAGGTGGAACGGGTCCCGGCGAGGCCGGCCAGGCCGTCACGAATCGCGTCGTTGAGAGCCCTGGTCTGGGTGACCACCACCCGGACGCCCGGCAACTGGTCGAATTCCCGGCCGTCGGAGTCATCCTCGACGATCACCAGGACTTCCGCGACGGCGGCGGCGGCAGCCGCCGCCTCTGCGGTGTCCATTGCCATCGCCATCATCAGGCGTTGGCGCAGAGCGGGGTCCACTCTGAGCCGGCTCTTGCCGCGGTCGCTCGCCTTCAGCGGCAGCACGATGGTCCACAACGGACCCCGGGAAGTGGATGGCACGATGCCATTGTGACCAACCCGCGATGCCGACCCGCACCGGTGGGGCCGCCGAGGCAAGCCCACTGAAACGGAGGTTCTCGATCGGCGGGACGTCCTCGGACCGCGAGCCCCTGGGTCATCGGGGCAGTCGGCTCGGGAACTCAGCCCGGAACTCAGCTCTGCCGGACGCGGTCTTTCTCGACCTCGACGTCGAAGTCGGCCGGCGGGTAGGCGGGGTCGATGGACTCCAGGGTGTGTGTGAGCAGCGCGGCGACGGCCCAGTTGCGGTACCACTCGCGGTCGGACGGGATGACATGCCAGGGCGCGTGCGCGGTGCCACATTGGTCCAGGGCGGCGGAGTAGGCCTCCTGATAGGAATCCCAGTAGGCGCGCTCATCGACGTCACCGGGATTGTATTTCCAGTACTTGGTCGGATCCTCCAGCCGGGCCAGCAGCCTTTCCTTCTGCACCTCCTTGGCAATGTGCAGGAAGCATTTGACGACGGTCACGTCGCGGTCGGTCAAATTGCTGCTCGAATGCTTGATCGCCGAATACCGCTGGGACCAGACGTCTTCCGGCACCAGCTCGCGCACCCTGGCAACGAGGACGTCCTCGTACTGGGACCGATTGAACACGCCGATGAACCCTGGTCCGGGAACCTGTTTCTCGATGTTTCTCGATCCGCCACAAGAAATCGTGGGCCAGTTCCTCCGGCGTTGGTTTCTTGAACGTCGCGAAATGCGCGCCGTCCGGGTCGACCATCCCCAGCACGCTGCTGATCACGCCGTCCTTCCCGGCCGTGTCCATGCCCTGCAGGATCAGCAACACACTGCGCGGGCCGCCTGCGGTGCTCTGCGCGTAGAGCCGCCCCTGCAGTTCGGCCAGTCGCGGTGTGAGCTCAACCATCGCGTCGGCGGCGTCGGACTTGGACTGCGGGCCGATCGGCGCGGACTCGGTGTCGATCGACGTCACGTCGACGGGTCCGGCCGGCACCGCGAACGCCTGACTCGGCGTCGGCTCGTCCTTGCCGTCGCTCTTGGGCTTGCTCTGCTTGGCCATGCCTCACACTGACACAGCGGCCGAGCGGTCGTCGGCTATCGAGGCGGCGCGACATCGTTTCTTGATTCGTTGCGTCGGCGGCCAAAACCGTGGGGGCACCCCGTCGACCACCGGTTTTCGGCTCCGCCCGGGGCCAGCCCAGGGGCCGTAGGCTGGTTGTGCACCCTGCTGGTGACCCGATGGCGCGGCCCACGTCACCCGGGGACCACGAGAAAGGCACCGTCGTGACGCTCACCCCATCCAGGCTCCCGACCCAGGACGATCCGCAGACCTTCCTGGACCTGGACGATCGCTGGTGCGCGCACAACTACCACCCGCTCCCGGTGGTGATCGCCTCAGCCGGAGGCTCGTGGGTGACGGACGTGGCCGGTAAGCGCTATCTGGACATGTTGGCCGGATACTCGGCGCTCAACTTCGGGCACCGGCATCCCGATCTGATCGCCGCTGCGATCGACCAGATGAGTCGGGTCACGTTGACCTCCAGAGCGTTTCACCACGATCAGCTCGGTCTGTTCTGCGCGGAACTCGCCGCATTGACCGGCACCGAGATGGTCCTGCCGATGAACTCCGGAGCAGAAGCGGTCGAGTCCGCGGTCAAGGTCGCGCGCAAGTGGGCGTACCGGGTCAAGGGCGTGCCGGAGAACCGTGCGCAGATCGTCACCGCCGGGGGCAACTTCCACGGTCGCACCCTGACGATCGTGTCGTTCTCCGACGATCCGGTGGCCACCGCTGACTACGGGCCCTTCACCCCGGGTTTCCTGACCGTGAAGTACGGCGACGCGCAGGCCCTCGAGGCAGCCATCAGCCCGGACACCGCCGCCGTCTTGCTCGAACCGATCCAGGGCGAGGCGGGTGTGGTGGTGCCGCCGTCGGGGTATCTGGCCGAGGTCCGACGGCTCTGCGACGAGCACAACGTGCTGTTCATCGCCGACGAGATCCAGTCCGGCCTCGGCCGCACCGGCACCGTGCTGGCCCTGGACCAGGAGGACGTCCGGGCCGACCTCTACACGCTGGGTAAGGCGCTCGGCGGCGGGATCCTGCCGGTGTCAGCGGTCGTCGGCCGACGGGACGTCCTCGGTGTGCTGCAGCCGGGCCAGCACGGCTCGACGTTCGGTGGCAACCCGCTGGCCTGCGCCGTCGGACGGGCCGTCATCACTTTGCTGGGGACCGGCGAGATGCAGTCCCGTTCAACAGATCTCGGCAAACACCTGCATGCTCGGCTGGGCGAGCTGGTCGGGTACGGCCTGGCGGAGGTGCGTGGTCGCGGCCTGTGGGCGGGCGCCGAACTGTCGCCGCGGATCGGTGCCGGGCGGCCGGTCAGCGAACAGCTGGCGCGGCGCGGGGTCCTGGTCAAGGAAACGCACGAGACCACTCTCCGGTTCGCTCCCCCATTGGTGATCACCCACGATGAGATCGATCTCGCGGTCGACACGCTCGCCGACGTGCTGACCGGGTTCTGACCGTCGCCTCGGTCAGCCGTCGCGCCGGTCAGCCGTCGCGCCTGACGTGAGGTCATGCACCGTCGGAGTTTGTCGGGCAACGTGTTGGACGTCGCCGCCAGCCGGACCCCGGCGTCGGACAATTGCCCGAGCAGCCGCGTCATGAGCATGGTGTCGCCCGCCGTCGAGGTAGTAGCCGCCGGTCACGGCCGGAGCCTTGCGGAACAGCCCGCGACGCGGCGGGGTGGTGATCTGCTCCGTGAAGTCGACCAATGCCCGCACCGCTGCAGCCTGAGTTGGTTCCGCGGGGTCCGGGCGGTAGGTCTGGAACCTGACCGCACCGAAACGTGGCGGCAGGGCCAACCGGTGACGAGCTCGTCCGGGCTGATCACCGGGAAGAGCTCGGCCAGGTGCGTGACGGACACGACCGGTGAGCCTATGGGCGCAGCGGATCGACCCCGCCCACGGGTCCGGGCAGCGACCGCCACTGTGCAGCCTGGTGAGTTCAACAGCACGACCCGCACGCTGCCGCCACGCATTCCCGCGGTCCCGCGGGCGCGGTACGGCCATCTCGTTTCGGGCATTGCTCGTGGATTCATACAGCCAGGCGAGCAGGATCGAGCTCACGCCGTGGCCTCGCTGATCCGCGCCACACCTGATCACGTGATACGGATGGTGACGTGCATCCCGACCGCGGCGACCTCCAGGACCCGCAGCAGCGGTCAGAGGCAGGGCCGGACGACGACGCGCTCGCCGCGTTGTACCAATGGCCGCACAGCGGCGACCTGGCCGCCCGGGCCGACCTGGCCGACCGGGCCGATGGTTTCGACAGAGCGCTGGTACGAGCGAACATGATCGCCTCGTTGGACGGCGGGACCACCGTCCAGGGCCGCTCCGGCGGACTGGGCAATGCGGCCGACGAGCACCTGTTCGCACTCCTGCGGGACCTTGCCGACGTGGTCCTGGTCGGTGCCGGCACGGTCCGCGCCGAACGCTACGGCGGCATCCGGCTGACCGGCGAGCGGGTGGCGCGTCGCCTGCGCTGGGGCTTGCCCGCCGCTCCCCCGCCGATCGCCGTCGTCACCGGCCGCGGGCTGGATCCCCGGTCACCGTTGTTCACCGACACGGTGACGCCGCCGATCGTGATCACCACCGCGGCGGGGGCCCGGCGAGTGCCCGGCGGCGTCGAGATCATCAACTCCGGCACTGACCGGGTCGACCTGGCCGGCGCCCTGATCGCACTGCAGCAGGCCGGATTTCGTCGTGTGCACTGCGAGGGAGGCCCAGCCCTGCTGGCCGCGCTGGCTGCGGACGACCTGCTGGATGAGTTGTGCCTGACCATCTCGCCGATGCTGCTCGGAGCGGGCTCGGCGCCGATGCTGCCGGCCATGCTCACGGAGCCGATGCGCTGGTCGCTGCTGGGGGTGCGCGTCGCCGGGGATCACCTGTTCGCCAGGTACCGCCGCCCAGGTGCGCCTGGAGAACCGCGATGAGCCCCGCGACGCGGCACCGGCGGCCGGCTCGATCCGGCGTGCGGCACACCCTCGTCCTCGGCCTGGGCGTCACCCTGCTCACCGGCTGCACGCTCGGTCCCTCACAACGCCCCGCGCTGGCGACCTCCGGGATCGGCGCAGCCCAGACGACGACGACATCCACCTCGGGCGTACCGCTGGGCGCCGGCGGTCCAGGACAGCAGGCCGATCCGATCCGCTGGTCCTCCTGCAGCGACGTCGACCCGGTCGATCCGGCGACCGGCACTGCTTTCACGGTGGAATGCGGCTCGGTCGTGGTGTCCCGGCCGTCGACCGATCCGTTCGGCAACCAGGTGATCGAGCTGACCAGGGCCCGGGCGCCCGGCGTTTCGCAGGACGCACCGAACCTTGTGGTGCTGTCGGGAGAGCCGGGCCAGAACGGTCGTTCCCGGGCGGCGTCCGTCGCTGCCGGGCTCTCGCCGACGCTGCGAGACAAGGTCGCGGTGATCACCGTGGACCTGACCGGAACCGGCCAATCGGCACCGCTGGACTGCCTGTCCGGGGCGGATTCCCGAGCGATCGTCTCGCTCGGCGCCGACCCGACGGAATCCTCGGCCGCCGGCGTTCTTTCCGACCTGTCCCGATCGTTGACGTTCGAGTGTGGCGATCTTGCCGGCGCTGGCCTGTCACTGCTGAACACCACGTCGGCCACCGATGATCTCGACACCGTGCGGGCGGCCCTCGGCCAGTCGACGCTGGACGTGCTCGGTGTGGGCTACGGCGCCACCCTCGCCGCGGTGTACGCGGATCGGTATCCGGGCCGGGTGGGTCGGATGGTGATGGACGCGCCGACCAACCCACTCGATGCGATGGACACCACGGCGGCGGCGGTCGCCCGAGGGTCGGAGAAGGCACTGGACGCGTTCGCCGCCGCCTGCCCGACGTTCGCCGGTGGATGCCCGCTCGGGGGGACACCGCGCGACACGATCACCACCCTGGTTGCCACGCTGGACGCCGACGGATCGATCGGTTCGGGCGGTACCGCCGGCGGGACCGTCCTGCTTGTCTTGTTGCTGGGACTCGGCGACGTCGCCGGCTGGCCGGAACTGGCGACCGCGCTGGCGTCCGCCGTCAAGGGCGACACGTCACCGCTCGAGAAGCTGCTGGACAAGCAACTGGGACTCGACGGGGCGTCAGACTGGCTCGACGGTTCGATCATCTACCGCTGCAACGACAGTTCGGTGCGCATCTCGCCGCCCCAAATGACGCAGGCGGTCGACGCGATCAAGTCCGATGCACCGCTGTTCGGCCCGTTCACCGCCGGGCTCGTCGGCATCTGTGCCAGCTGGCCGGCGCCCGAGGCCGCGCTGGGTGCGGTGACCGGTACCGGTGCTCCGCCGGTGCTGGTCCTGGGCTCGGTGGGCGATCCGGTCGCTCCGTACGACGGGGTTCAGTCGCTGGCGGGCCAACTCGCCTCGGCCAGCCTGGTCAGCTGGCAGTCCGGCCAGCACGGCAGCTATCCGACCAGCCCCTGCATGACGGGAATCGTCGACGGGTACCTGCTCAACGCCCAGATGCCTGACGTCGGGACCCTGTGCCCGCCATAGGCACCGTCGGGACCCTGTGCCCGCCATAGGCACCGTCGGGACCCTGTGCCCGCCATAGGCACCGTCGGGAGCCGGTGCGTGCCCTCAGGCCTCAACACGCACACCACCGTCCACGGGACCGTCACGAGGGTCAAACGAGTACAGAACCCTGCGCACGGTGCCGCCGACGGAGATCCGGCCCAGAATCCTGCTCACGGGTGCCGCCGACGCAGATCCAGCGGCAGTAGGAGGTGACCTCCCGGCGTTCACCCGCGGCAACGGCCGAGGTGCCTGCCCGGCAATCTCCAGCCCGGCAATCTGCCGCCGGCCGTTGCCGGACGGCGTGGTGTGCAGTCAGCTGCGGGCACCCGTCGTAGGGTCGCGAGCATGATCGCGTCGACGACCGCCGCCGGTCCGGCGGAGTTCCGGCGGGCCGTATCCCGCCTGGACGCCGCTCGGCTGCGACGGGAGGTCGAGATCGGCACGTTGCCGGCTCCAGGCCGGCTGGCCCCTTTCAGCCATGCCGTCTCCGCGACGCTCTTCGCGCCGAGTAGCGACGCCGAGTCAGCCTCTGGCCGCATGATACTGTTGTTCGACCCGGATGGCGTAGACGCTTGGGGCGGGACTCTTCGTGTCGTGGTCTTCGCCACTTGTGAACTGGACATCGAAATCGCCCAGGATCCACTGCTTCCGGAGGTCGCCTGGAGCTGGCTGACCGAGTCGCTGGACGGCAGCGGAGCCGGCTACACAGCACTCGGTGGCACCGTGACGGCGACGTCGTCCACCAGGTTTGGCGATATCGCAGGTCCGCAGCGTGCCGATGATCTTGAACTGCGCGCGTCCTGGACCGCCGACGAGAACACGGATCTACACCTGCAAGCATTCGCCGACTTTCTGGCCGTGGCCGCGGGCCTGCCGCCCGAGGGGATTACGCTGCTTCAGCAGGCAAACCAGACCGAATAGGGTGAGCCCCGAGAGTGTCCGCACCGACTAGCCGATCAGGGCGCTTGACCACGGACGGGCGCAGGGCAGACACTACGGGTGACAACAATACGACTCGATCAGGCGGTGCGGTCTTGCGAGCTAAATCGCTCGCCGGGCAATCACAGCGTGTGGACGATGGGTGTCACCGCGCAATCGGCTGACAGGGTGGGAGGACTCCGGTGAGCAGCTTGCCTGTCGGAATCGGGGCGACCCCTTCCAGGCGCGTCGACGAATTGCGGCCCAACTCCTTACTCCCGTCCCAGCGTTCCCCGCTGCGGGAGACTCCGGTCGTGCCGCTGCGGATGGCGACAGTGCTGGTCGTCGACCCGGACCGGGCCACTCGGGAGCCGTTGCGCACCAGCCTGGCCGAGAGCGGGATCGGCCGGATCCTGGAGGCCGCGTCGGTTGCCTCGGTGGAGGACCTCGTCGGTCGCCAGGTTCGCGGCGACCTGGCACTGGTCAGCCTGCAGCTGGGTCAGGACACTGGTCGAGTGGTGCATGCGTTACGGGAGTCGGGATGGCCGCGGGTGGTCGCGCTGGCGCCGACGGCGGATATCGGGCCGGTGATCGACGCGATCGGTGCCGGAGTCAGTGGAGTGCTGATCGGCCGGCGGGCCAACCCCGCGGCCGCGAGCATCCCCAGCACCATCCACGACCTGTCGACCCGTGAGATCGAGGTCATCCGGCTGGTCGCGGACGGCCGGTCGAACAAGTGGATCGGTGAGCAACTGTCGTTGTCGGCGCTGACCGTCAAGAGCCATCTGGCCAGGATCGGCCGCAAACTGGGCACCGGCGATCGCGCGCACATGGTGGCGCTCGCGATGCGCGCCGGGGTCGTTTCCTGACCGGAACCGGCTCGGCGCGCCTGGGATGACTCCGGATCGTCCCACGGCCCTGTACGTTCCGCTGGTGCCCGCACCGCGCGAACCTGGCGATCTTGCTGGGCCGACCTCGCGAGACATGCCGGGGACGAGCGAGCATCGGGTTCCGTCAGCGGGCGGTCAGGTGCCCGACGAACGGATCTCGGAGCCGGCAGGCACTGGGCCGGCAGGCACTGCGCCAGCAGGCACTGGGCCGATCCCGTTGCTCGCTCCCGCGGGCCCCGTGGCGGGCCCCATCACCGACCCGGGCGAGCTCGCGGCGTGGGCGGAGTGGTTGGCCACCGGACCCGCCGATCCGGTCGCAATAGACGCCGAACGCGCGTCGGGATTCCGGTACGGCTCGCGTGCGTATCTCGTGCAGCTGCGTCGCAACGACCTGGGAACAGCACTGTTGGACCCGATCGCGTTGGGCGATCTGCGCGTGCTCGACGCAGCCCTGGCCCGATCCGAGTGGGTTTTGCACGCGGCGAACCAAGATCTGGCCTGCCTGGCCGAAGTCGGAATCCGACCCCGCCGACTGTTCGACACCGAACTCGCCGGGCGCCTGGCAGGACTGCCCAGGGTGGGTCTGGGTCCACTTGTCGAGCGGATCCTCGGCCTGTACCTGCGCAAAGGCCATGGCGCGGCGGATTGGTCGACCCGCCCGCTTCCGCACGACTGGCTGGTCTACGCGGCGCTGGACGTCGAGGTACTGATAGAGCTCCGCGATGCGATGGAGGCCCTGCTGCGCCGGCAGGGCAAATGGGAGTGGGCACGCCAGGAATTCGAGGCGATCGTCCTGGCCCCGCCGGCGGAGCCGCGAACCGACCCGTGGCGGCGGACCTCCGGCATGCACCGGATCACCGACCGCCGGGCGCTGGCTATCGTCCGGGAGCTGTGGGAAAGCCGGGACCGGATCGCCCGCCGCCGCGACGTGGCGCCGCACCGGATCCTGCCGGACTCGGCGATCATCGCGGCCGCGACCGCGCGCCCCGCGACCGTGTCCGCGCTGACCGCCTTGCCGGTGTTCGCCGGTCGAATGCAACGTCGTAATGCCGATCTGTGGCTTTCGGCGGTCACTCGGGCGATGTCGCTGCCCGCCGATGAGCTACCGCTGGCCCGACCACCGGTAGATGGCCCACCCGCCCCCGCCAAGTGGGCCGCCAAGGATCCGGACGCGGCTGCGCGGCTGCACGCGGCGCGGTCTGGCCTGGCCGAGCTGAGCGAGCGGCTCGGCACTCCGGTGGAGAACCTGCTGTCGCCGGACACCGTTCGGCGGGTCCTGTGGGAACCACCGGCCGACGGTGACGTCGCCGGTTTGCTGGCCCGGCGGGGCGCCAGACGGTGGCAGATCGAGCTGACCGCACCGCTGCTGACGGCCGCGCTGCACGCCGGCGCCGACGGTCGAGGTCAAGTTACTGGCGAGTAGCCTTCGCGGTACGATGATCTGAGGGCTGGGATCGAACAGTTCCGGTGGACCTTGTCCAGCCGGCCGCGGGCCTGCCGCCCGCTGCGGTGGGAAGGCCCTGTCGACCGGCGAGCCTCGACGGAACGCCCGTTCGACCAGCTCGACCGCCTGCCCAGCTGACCCCGACCGACCCGCACCGCCGCCCGCCCGCACGACCAACCTGACGGCAATGACGATCACCTGCCCCAGCCGCTACCGCGGCCCATGTCACCGGGGCGCATCAGCCCAGAGAAGGAGTACTCATGGCCACAGCAGCCCCCCCGCGGCCGACCGCGCCGGACGCCGGACCTGCCCGCACCCTGCGTGACGTGGTGTTCGTCGAAGGCGTCCGAACCCCGTTCGGCAAGGCGGACGAGAAGGGCCAGTATGCCGACACCCGCGCGGATGATCTGGTCGTCAAGGTGATCCGGGAACTGCTCCGGCGGCAACCGGGCCTGCCGCCCGAGCGGATCGACGAGGTCGCGATCGCGGCCACCACGCAGACCGGCGATCAGGGCCTGACGATCGGCCGGACGGCGGCCATCCTGGCCGGGCTCCCCCGATCCGTCCCCGGCTTCGCGATCGACCGGATGTGCGCAGGGGCGATGACGGCCGTCACCACCGTTGCCTCCGGCATCGCCGTTGGAGCCTACGACGCGGCCATCGCCGGCGGGGTCGAGCACATGGGACACCATCCGATCGGCGAGGGCTCCGATCCCAACCCGCGCTTCGTGGCCGACCGGTTGGTGGACCCGTCGGCGCTGAACATGGGCGCCACCGCGGAGAACCTGCACGACCGCTACCCGCACCTGACCAGGCAGCGCGCCGACGCGTTCGCGGCGGCCAGCCAGGAGAAGTACGCCAAGGCGCTGGCCAACGGCAAGATCACCCCCGACCTCGTCCCGGTCGCCACCCGGTCCGTCGAACTCGGTTGGGGACTGGCCGGTTCCGACGAGATGGCCCGTCCCGGAACAACTCTCGAGGCATTGGCAACACTGCGCACGCCGTTCCGACCGCACGGCCGGGTGACCGCCGGCAATTCCTCAGGGCTCAGCGACGGCGCCACCGGATGCCTGCTGGTCTCCTCCGACGTGGCCGCCGAACTCGGCCTGCCGGTCCGGATGCGAATGATCGGCTACGCCTTCGCCGGCGTCGATCCCGAAACCATGGGTACCGGGCCGATCCCGTCCACCGAGAAGGCCCTGGCCAAGGCGGGCCTGACCATCCAGGACATCGGTCTGATCGAGATCAACGAGGCATTCGCCGTCCAGGTCCTCGCGTTCACCGATCATTTCGGGCTTGCCGACGACGACGAGCGGGTCAACCCCTACGGCGGCGCGATCGCCATGGGTCATCCGCTGGCCTCCTCCGGTGTCCGGCTGATGACCCAACTCGCCCGGCAGTTCGGCGAGCGTCCCGACGTCAGATACGGGATCACCACGATGTGCGTGGGACTCGGCATGGGCGGCACGGTGATTTGGGAAAACCCGCTGTACGGCAGCGATTCCGAGGCCTCGTCAGACACCGAAGGTTCCGACAGTGCCGATGGCACGGACGTTGATCACGACACCACGGGGAGCACACTGTGACCACCATCGAGAAGGACAGAACCACGGCCACGCCGGCCGTCGGGAGTCAGGCGGATGCCGCGAATGGCAGGCCGGAGGTCGTCACCAAGGCGATCACCCGGCTGATCGACGTTCCCTCGCCCCGCACTCCGAGCGGGTCCATCAGGGTCGCGTTGATCACGCTGGACAACGGCCGCGACCACACCCGGCCGAACACTCTCGGACCGCTGGGGCTGGCCAGCCTGGACGCGGCGATCACCAGCGCCGTCGAGGCCGGACCGGACGCGATCGCCGTCACCGGAAAGCCGTTCATCTTCGCCGTCGGCGCCGACCTGTCACAGATCGGCTCGTTCACCGGCCGTGAGACCGCCGAGGAGATCGGCGCGCTCGGCCAGCGGGTGTTCCGGCGCCTCAGCCGATCAGCCATCCCGACCTTTGCGTTCGTCAACGGCGCGGCCATGGGCGGCGGGCTCGAACTGGCGCTGCATTGCGAGTACCGGACGCTGGCGTCGAACGCGGCCATGTTGTCCCTGCCCGAGGTTTTCCTCGGCGTCCTGCCCGGTTGGGGCGGCACTCAGCTGCTGCCCCGGATCGCCGGCCCCGACAACGCCGTCACGGTGATCGTCGAGAACGCCCTGAACCAGAATCGCGCGATGAAGCCGAAGGACGCGCTGCGGCTGGGCGTGGTGGACGTCGTGCTGGATGCCGCCGACTACCTGGAACAGTCCCTGGCCTGGCTCGCCGGCGTACTCGACGGGTCGGTCACCGTGGCCCGCACCGAGTTCGGTGGCGCCGGTGACGAGGAGTGGGCCGCCGCGCTGGAACGCGGGAAACTCATCGCGGACATGCGGACGCACGGCCACGCTCGCTCGCCCTACCGTGCGCTGGAACTGATCGAACTCTCTCGTACCAGCGACCTGGACACCGGTCTGGCCGCGGAACGGGCGGTGCTGACCGACCTGGTCATGTCGCAGGAGTTCCGGGCCGGGATCTACGCGTTCAACCTCGTGCAGAGACGGGCCCGCAAACCTGCGGGCGCCCCCGACCCGTCGCTGGCACGCCCGGTGAGCAAGGTCGGCGTCATCGGCGCCGGGTTGATGGCCTCCCAGCTGGCGCTGCTGTTCGCCCGGCAGCTGCATGTTCCGGTGGTGATCACCGACGTCGACCAGGCCCGGTTGGACAAGGGTGTCGCGGCGGTCCAGCGGGAGATCGACAAGCTGAAGGGCAAGGGCCGCATCAGTTCTGACGAGGTCAACCGGCTGACCGCGCTGGTCACCGGATCGCTGGATTACGCGGCCTTTTCGGACGCGGACTTCGTCGTGGAAGCGGTCTTCGAGAAGCTGGACGTCAAGAAGCAGGTCTTCGCCGAGCTCGAGAAGCACGTTCGCGCCGACTGTGTGCTGGCGACGAACACCTCCTCGTTGTCGGTGTCGGCGATGGCCGGGGACCTGCTGCACCCGGAGCGGGTGGTCGGATTCCACTTCTTCAACCCGGTGGCCGTCATGCCGCTGCTGGAGATCATCCGGGCCGAGAATACCGACGATGCCACTCTGGCAACGGCTTTCGCGCTGGCCAAGCCGCTGAAGAAGGGCCCGATCCTGGTCAAGGACGCGACCGGTTTCGCGTTCAACCGGCTGCTGATCCGTTTCACGGGCGAAATCCTCACCTCGATCGACGAGGGCACACCGCCAGACGTTGCGGACGGCGCGCTGGAGCCGCTCGGCCTGCCGATGAGCCCGCTGATGCTCGTCCAGCTGACCGGTCCGGAGGTCGGGTTGCACGTCGCGGAGACTTTGCACGACTCCTTCGGGGATCGCTTCCCGGTGTCGGAGAACCTGCGGCGCATTGTGGAGGCCGGCCATCGAACCTTGCTCGCCTGGGACGAACAGGGGCGGCAGATTCTGGATCCGGAGGTCGCGGCGATCTGGCAGCTGGGCGATCGGCCATCCACCGCCGAACAGGTGCGGGAACGCGCGCTACGTGCGTTGGCGGAGGAGGCCCGGCTGATCCTGGACGAAGGCGTGGTGGCCGATGCCGCGGACCTCGACCTTGCGGTGATCACCGGTGGCGGCTGGCCGTTCTGGTTGGGCGGCATCACCCCGTACCTGGACCGCGAGGGTGTCTCTGAACGTGCGGTCGGGCGCCGGTTCGCGCCGCCGGGGGTCGCGACATTGCCTGCCTGACACGGCACTGAGTTGATCGGCGCCGGTCGACCGGGACCGGTTGATCGGCACCGGTTGATCGGCACCGGTCGATGAGCACCGGACGATGAACACCACGTGATTTCTTGCAGCTCCGGTGGTGGCTGCCGGGCGGGGCCGTCCCCGTCCGGCGATCACTGCGCACGCAGGTAGGCCTCGCCACGTGGCGAGAGTCGGTAGCCGACCGCCAGGCTGCAGGTGAGCCCCAGCTCCTTCAGCTTGCGAACGTCGGCCTTGAACGGCCGGGTGTCCCTGCCCAGTGATTCGGCAAGCTCGGGGGCGCGGATTCCTGGCCGAGATTCGATGAGCCCCAGCACTTCTCGGGTCCACGGCCCGGTGCGGCGGGCTCGGTCGAGCCGGTCCAGAGCATCGTCGATGGCCGCGACTTCGGTCGGTGACGGCAGTTGCTCGCGCAGCGTCAGCCGTTCGTCCGGGCGGTCGAAGGTGACACCGATCCGGTACAGCCGACCGCCTCGATCGCCGCGATCCGCCTTGCGGAGCGCCTCCGCCGACGGCAGCCCGGCGGACTTGGCGTCCTCGTCGGTGAGCTCTCCGACGACCGGGTCCACGGAGATGAAGCGGATGACGCCGGCCACCGTGCGCTGCCTCCCACCCGGGCGCGCCCGCGGGACCTCCCAGCGGCGGAACACCGCCGTGACGGAGCCGTCCCGGATCCCCTCGGCAGTGGCGCGGTTCAGCAGCATCGGCTCCGCAGCATAGTGCCCACGCCTCCCTTGTCCGCGCGGATCAACAACCTCGGCGCGGATGAACTCGTCGACTCCCGTCACATCAGTCCCACCATCGTCAATTTGATCCGCGCAACGGATGTTGATCCGCGCGGACAGAGGCGGGGCGTCTCACCGAGTCAGGCGGGGTCAGGCGGTGTCAACCGGTCGGGAGACTGACCCGTACCCGGAGCCCGCCGTCCTGGATTGGCGCCGCGCCCACCGAGCCGCCGTGCGCCGCCACGACCGCCCTGACGATGGACAGCCCCAAGCCGCTGCCGCCATGGGCGGTGCGGGCCCGGCGCCCCTGCCGGAACGGCTCGAAGAGCTCGGTGACGGTCTCGGGGTCGATCAGCGCTCCGGACGAGGCCACCTCCAGCACGCCGGCGGCGCCGGAGGCGCCGGTCCGGATGCGCACCCAGCCACCGTTCACGTTGTGCCGCACGGCGTTCTCCACCAGGTTGCCGACCAGCCGGTCCAGCAGCGCCGGATCGCCTTGGACGACCGCCGGCCCCCCGTCCACGGACACCTCGATATCCTTTTCTGCGCGCTCGCTGTCGACCGCCCGCAGCGCCGGGCCGACCAGTTCGCGCAGGTCAACCGGCTGCTGCGCAGACACTCCCCTGGCCTGCGTCCGGGCCAGCACCAGCAACGATGTCAGCAGCCGATCGGCCCGGTCGGTCGCCTCGAGGACGATCAGCCCCATCCGGCGCAGATCCTCGACGTCGGACGACGAATCCGCGAGGGTGACGTCCACTTCGGTGCGAATCACCGCCAACGGCGTCCGCAGCTCATGCGAGGCGTTGGCCACGAAGCGGCGTTCGGCCTCGAACGCGGCCTGCAGCCGAGCGAGCATGTCGTCGAAGGTGTCCGCGAGTTGGGCGACCTCGTCACGCGGTCCAGCGAGGTGAATCCGTTGGTCCAGTGAGGATTCCGACAGCGCTCTGGTCGCGCGGGTGAGAGTGGCCAACGGGCGCAGCGTCCGGCCGATCAACACCCAGGACAGCAGCGCACCGGCCAGCACCTGTAAGGGAAACGCGATCAGGCCGACCAGCAACACCGTCTGACGACCCTGCGCCGCGATCTGGGCAGCCGCCTGCGACGCATCCATCACCTCGTCACCGACCTGCACCTGGGTGCCGGGCGGGAACTGCGGCAGCGCTGCGATGACGCGGCCCACGAGCAGGTAGGACAACGCGAGCAGCAACGCCCCGATCAATGCGAGCAGCGCGGTGGACAGCAGCGTCAAACGCAGCCGCAAGCCGCGCCGTACCGGGGTCCCCGCCGCGGACGTGTTCGACAGGCGCTCGGCGGCAGCCAGCGGCTCCTGGCCGCGCGTCATCCCGCTGGTGCCAGTCCAGTGCCGGCCGCTCCACTCCCGGTCGGTTCAGCGCCGAACGTTCCGGGAGGGCCCATCCCGGTGCCGCTCACTCCTGCCCGCCTGATTCCGCCGGGCTCATTCCACTCGGCTCATTCCGCCGGGCTCATTCCGCTCGGTACCCGATAGCCCGCACCCACCACGGTGTCGATCAGCCCTGGCTCGCCGAGCTTACGTCGCAGGGTCATCATCGTCACCCGTACGGTGGTGGTGAACGGATCGGCGTTCTCGTCCCACACCCGTTCCAGCAGGGCCTCGCTGGACACCACCGATCCGCCGGCACCCAGCAGCACCTCCAGCACACCGAACTCCTTGCGGGTCAGTTCGATCGCCCGCCCGGCGCGAGTGACGGTGCGCCGGGCCGGGTCGAGTTCGAGATCAGCGGCGCGCAGCACCGGCGGCACCGCGGGAGTCGCCCGCCGACCCAGGGCGCGGACCCGGGCAACCAATTCGGGGAACGCGAACGGCTTGGACAGGTAGTCGTCGGCGCCCAGCGACAGCCCGTCGACACGGTCGTCGATGCCGGCCGAGGCGGTGAGCATCAGCACCCTTGTCGTCGCACCCGTGGCGAGGATCTCGGCGAGCACCTCGTCGCCGTGCATTTCCGGCAGGTCCCGGTCCAGCACCACCACGTCATACCGGGTGTAGGTCGCCTTCTGGTGGCCCTCGGCGCCGTCATAGGCGACGTCGACGGCCATCCCCTCCGCGCGCAGGCCGCGGGCGATGGCGTCGGCCAGCCGCCGCGCATCCTCCACCACCAGCACCCGCATTGCGCGAAACCCCTTACCTCGTCAGAGTTCTCAGCCGTCCGCGGCAGGGTCGCGACCGCCGGCCAGCGGGCTGGCGCTGCGCCCGGACCCAGGGTCGGGGGTCTGCCGAGCGATTTGTTCGGTGATCCCGCGGGCAACCGCCTTCGCGGTCAGGCCGAGATCTGCCAGCAGTTCGGCGCGCGAACCCGGCTCCAGGAATTCCTGCGGGAGCGCGAGAACCTTGACGGGAACACCGGTCCCGGCCAGCCGATCGGTGACGGCTGCGCCGACCCCACCGGAACGACCGCCGTCCTCTACCGTCACCACCAACTGATGATCGCCAGCGATCGCGGAAATCTCGGATGGCACCGGCAACGCCCACCGCGGATCGACGACGGTGACGCCGATGCCCTGCGCGGCCAGCAACTGCGCTGCCTCCACAGCAAGGCCGCCGAACGCTCCGACGGCCACCAGCAGCACGTCACGGTCCTTTCCGGGTGCCGGTTCGGCAAGGATGTCGACACCCGCGAACTGGGGCCGCGGGCGCGCGGCGGGCGGCGATCCGTTCTCCACCGGATCGGCCACCCGGAACCGGCGCACCGCTGGGACGCCGGCCGGGACGGCACCCTTCGGGAACCGCAGCACGGTCGGACCGTCGGTGACGTCCAGCGCCTCGGCCAGTTCTTCCGCCAGGGTCGGGGCGTCCCGCGGCGCGGCGAGGCGCAGCCCCGGGATCACCGCCGCGAGCGACATGTCCCACATGCCATGGTGACTCGGCCCGTCCTCACCGGTGACGCCGGCGCGGTCGAGCACCACGGTCACCCCGAGCCGGTGCAACGCGCAGTCCATCAAGAGCTGATCGAAGGCCCGGTTGAGAAACGTGGCGTACACCGCGACCACCGGGTGCATGCCTCCCATGGCCAACCCCGCCGCCGAGGTCAGGGCATGTTGTTCGGCGATCCCGACGTCGAACACCCGGTCCGGGAAGGCCGTCGCGAACGGCACCAGACCGGTCGGGCCGCACATCGCCGCGGTGATCGCCACGACATCGGGCCGCTCGGCCCCGGCGACGACCATCTCCCGCCCGAACACGTGCGTCCAGGTGGTGGTGGGGGCGGCGCGCGGTTTGCCGGTGCCCGGGTCGAATGCGGGCGGCGAGTGCATCTGCTCGGCGTCGTCCGATTCCGCGGGGTGGTAGCCCTGTCCCTTGCGGGTGACGCAGTGCACCAGCACCGGCCCTCGGAAGTCCCGCGCGCGGCGCAGCGCCTCCTCCAGCGCGGCGATGTCGTGGCCGTCGACCGGACCCAGGTACTTCAGACCGAGATCGGCGAACATCGTCTGCGGCAACAGCCAGTCCTTCACCGCCGTCTTGGCGGCATGCAGCGCCGAGTACAGCGGCCGCCCGACCACCGGCGCCTTGGGCAGGGTCGCCTTGACCTGGCCGAGCAGCCGCTCGTAGCCGGGCCGCAACCGGAGCGCGGCCATCCGCTGCGCCATCCCCCCGGCGGTCGGGGCGTAGGACCGGCCGTTGTCGTTGAGCACGATCACCACCGGCCGATCACGACCGGCAGCGATGTTGTTCAGCGCCTCCCAGGCCATCCCGCCGGTCAGTGCCCCGTCACCGACGACGGCGACAACGGTGCGATCGGTCTCCCCGCGCAGCGTGAATGCCTTGGCCAGGCCATCGGCGTAGGACAGTGACGTTGAGGCGTGCGAGTTCTCGATCCAGTCGTGCGGCGATTCGGCACGGCTCGGGTAGCCGGAGAGCCCACCCCTGGTGCGCAACCGGTCGAACTGGTCGGCGCGACCGGTGACGATCTTGTGCACGTACGACTGGTGCCCGGTGTCGAACACGATGGGATCCGCCGGCGACTGGAACACCCGGTGCAGAGCCAGGGTCAGCTCCACGACACCCAGATTCGGCCCGAGATGACCGCCGCGCTTGGAGACCTGCTCCACCAGGAACTCGCGGATCTCCGCGGACAGTTCGGCCAGCTGCGTCGGCGACAGCGACCGCAGATCGTCGGGTGAGGTGATCCGCCCCAGCCGCGTCGGCGAGCGGCGCTCCACCACATGTCCTCCTGACGCCCGTACACCGATCGAAGCGACGCCGCGCTCGCAGCGGCAACGCCGGACGGGACCGCAGCAAGCGCGATCCCGCTCCTTGACGTTACCGCCCGGTCGGCGCCGGTGGGGCCACCACTTCAGGACGCGCGGGTCACATCGGGGTTTCACCGGTCGCGTGATCGGTAGCGTCGTCGGTCATGTCAGAGCTTGGCGGTGCCGCGGACGGGGCGGTGGTACCGCACCGGACGGGCGGGCACGCCGTCGTCATCGCCCATCGTGGCGCGTCCGCGCACCATCCCGAGAACACCATGGCGGCCTTCCTGACCGCCTGGGAAGCCGGAGCGCAGTGGGTCGAGGCGGATACCCAGCCGACCTTGGACGGTGTCCCGGTCCTTTTGCACGATGCCGATCTGGACCGGACGACATCGGGTACCGGACCGGTTCGCGGTCACGGGGCGCACGTGGTGACGAGACTGGACGCTGGCGCATTCCTCGACCGGACCACCCAGCCGGGCACGTCATCGCAGGTCAGAGTGCCGCGACTGGCCGAGTTGGTCGCCCGGCTGACCCCCGAGCGCAGGGTGCTGCTGGAGATCAAGGGCGAGCACACGGCGGAGCAGATCAACGCGGTGTTGCAAACCTGCCGAGCCGGTGGGCACGACGACCAGGTGCTGCTCCAGTCGTTCGACATCCCTGCCCTGCACCTGGTCCGGGCGGCCCAGCCGGACCGGCCGATCGGTCTCCTGGTGGACGGGTTCGACGACGACCCGGTCGGAGCTTGCCGGGAGCTTCGCGCGGTGGCCTGCAATCCCGACTATCGGGCGGTGCTCGAGCGTCCGGACGTCGTCGGCCGGCTGCACACCGCGGGGTTGTCCGTGTCGGTCTGGACCGCCGATGATCCCGCCGACTGGACCGCGCTCACCAGGGCCGGGGTCGACGGGATCATCACCAACACCCCGGCCGAGTTGCTGCGGTGGCAGGCGGCCGTACCGGGGGCGTGACGACGGCCGGCCGACAGGCTGGTTCGCGCGCACCAACCGGCGCGGATCCACGGTCGCAATGACCGCGCGCGCAGGCGGTTCAGAGCGTCCGCGGAGTAGGATCGGTCGGATCCGGACGGCCCGACCGCACCCCCGGGTCCTGATGTCGACGACCAGCAGCGCGGACCGGACCCTGCGGGCCGGCCGCGGCCAGCAACGCGTCGATGGCGTCGTCGGACAGCTCGTCCGGGATCAGCCCGTTCGGACCTCTTGACGATGGAGTTGGGCAGTTGGGCCGGCCGGCGCCGGCCAGGGCGCAGGAGCTGGATCAGGACTCGGATGTTGACCGGGCTCGCGCTCGGTGCTGCGCCGAGGCGATCGTGTAGGCGCAGGTCATCGATTCGGCGGCGGAGAGCACGTCGATCACCGCATCCAAGGACAACGCCTCCGGGACGTCGACGGTCAGCATCGGCGGTTCGAGGCCGCCTGCGGTAACGGCACCCAGTGCGCGCAGTTGCTCGATGATCGGGACCAACTCGGTATCGGTGGTGGCCATCACATGCAGCGTCGAATGGCCGCCCCGCACGACCACGGTGCGGGCGACGTAACCGATGCCGTCGTGGGCAACATGAACGACGTCACCGCGGCTGACGTTGGTCACGAACCACGGCACCCCGACGATTTCGGCGAGATCATGGGCGATCAGCTTTGCTTCGATCATCTCGGCCGGATAGGGCGGCCATTCGTCTTCTCCGATGAGCGGGAACATCACGTCGACCAGATCCGAACGGTCCGACTCGTCGACCTTCGGACGCGACTGAAGCGACAAGCCGGGCTCGGCCGAGCGAAGGGCTCCTGACGACAGCACTGACATGGCGGGACTCCTCGGCCGATGACGGCCACCGTTTCGCGGTGGGACACGACCGCCACTCGGCGGTCGATTGCCAGAAGAGCATCGCCCGGCAGCGACTGATACCGCAGGCCCAGCGTGGAAATCCGGGACTACGCGGAGGTGGGCGCGGCGCAAGGCGGACGGGTCTCCCGCCGCGCGACGGCGACCCGGCCGCTCTCTCGGCAGCCAGCTCTCGTCCCCGGTGAGACCGTCTAGTGCACGACTACCTGGAGTGCGCCCGTTGCGGATTGTTCTTCGATGTCCCGTTCCCCGCACCAGGCGGCCTGCTCGGCTGCCGACAGCAGCGCCTCCCGCTGTCAAGCGGGCAGGAACCGGGCGACGCATTCCACGTGATGAGTCTGCGGGAAGGCGTCGAAGGCCCGCAGGGTGTCCAGCCGGTAGCCCGACCCGGCCAGCGCAGCGGTGTCCCGGCCCAGCGCGGCCGGGTCGCAGGCCACATACACGATCACCGCCGGGGCTCGGGCCGCAATCGCCGCGCACATCGACGGGCCGGCACCGGATCTCGGCGGATCCAGCACCACGGCGTCGACCGAGCTGTCGATCTCGCCGATCACCTCGTCCACCCGGCCCTGCCGCACGGCCGCCTGCGGGTGCCGGGTCAGATTCGTCACCGCCAGTTCGCAGGCCGCCGGATCGGTTTCGACCATGATTACGCTTCCGGCCGTACCCACTGCGCGGCACAGGATCTCGGCGAACAGACCCACTCCGCCGTACAGATCCCAGCCGGTTCCGCCAGCCAGCTCGATGCCCTCGAGGGCGTCCGCGACCGCCTGGCTCAGCGTCTGCGCGGCGGCCGCATGCACCTGCCAGAACCCATCGGCGGCAACCGAGAAGTCCCGTCCCGCAGCGTGTTCGGTCACCACCGGCGCATCGGCACCGGCCCAGACCGCGGTCAAAGTGCCGTCGCCTGCGGCGGTCAGGGTGACTTCGGGAAGTCCGCCGGCGGTGGACCGGGATCGGCGGGCCCGCGGTGTGCGACCGTCCGGCTGCGCCGTCGCCGCGGGCCGGACGGCTCGCCGGACACCGGTGGGGATGTCGATCGACCCGGCCAGTTCGGTCAGCCCCGGGGCGGCGATCAGGCAGGGCCCAGCAGCATTGACCGCCTCCACCCGATGTGAGCGCACCCGGCGCGGACCGATCCGGCCACCGGCGTCCAATGCCCAACGGACCCGGGTGCGCCACCCGAACCCGTCCCCGGGCAGCGGCTCGACCGTCACGGCGCGCTCCACCCCGGCGAGCCGCTGCAACTGCTCGGCGACCACGAAACCCTTCAGCTCCCGCTGCAGGTCCGCCTGGGCGTGCTGAAAGTCACATCCTCCGCAGCCATCGGGACGGAAGTGCCCGCAGGGAGCCTCGACCCGGCGGGGATCGGCCCGCAGCACCCACACCGCCTCGCCGCGGCAGAACGATCCGCGGCGAGCCTCGGTGATCTTCACGATGACCCGCTCACCGGGCAGGGCGAGCCGGACGAAGATCACCCGGCCGTCATAGCGGGCCACGCAATGCCCGCCGTGGGCGACCGGACCGACGTCGACCTCGACCTCGAGACCTGGGGCCAGATCGTCGGCGGATGGCTCGACGATAGGCCGTTCGCCAGGGCCCGGTGCTGCGCCGGACGGCTCGCCCGCCGAGGGATCAGCGGTGGGGGTGATCAATCGTCGCCCGACCCGCCGCGGCCGTACCCGGGTTCGTCGGTGGTGCCGTCCGGTGGGAACACCGACCCGGGGAACCGTCCACGCACGGACGGCATCCGCTCGGCACGCTCCCGGATCCGGGCATCCAGTGCCTCGGACGAGGACAGCTGCCAGGGCACGGAGGTGACCATGACGCCCGGGGTGAACAGCAACCGGGTCTTCAGGCGCAGCGCGGACTGGTTGTGCAGCAGGTGTTCCCACCAATGCCCGACGACGTACTCGGGAATGAAGACCGTCACGATGTCGCGCGGCGCGTCCGTGCGGGTGCGTCGCACGTAGTCCAGCACGGGTTTGGTGATCTCCCGGTACGGGGAGTCGATGACCTTGAGCGGAACCGGGATCTGCCGGTCCTCCCATTCCCGGGCGAGGTCGGCGGTCTCCTCGGAGTCGACGTTGACCGTCACCGCCTCCAGGTAGTCCGGACGGGTCGCCCGCGCGTACGCCAGCGCCCGCATGGTCGGCAGGTGCAGCTTGGACACCAACACGATGGACCGCACGCGGCTGGGCAGCACCAGGTCGTCCTCGTCGGCGGCGATCTCCCGGGACACCCGGTCGTAGTGCCGGTGAATCGCCTTCATGGTGACGAAGATGATCCCCATCGCCAGGATCGCGATGTACGCACCGGCGAGGAACTTGGTGACGAGAACGATCACCAGCACCACCGCGGTGAAACAGAACCCGATTGCGTTGATGGCCTGGCTGCGGCGCATCCGCCGACGGGCACCCCCGTCCCGCTCGGTCCGCAGCAGCTTGTTCCAGTGCCGGATCATGCCCAACTGGGAAAGGGTGAACGACACGAACACCCCGACGATGTACAGCTGGATCAACGCGCCCACGTCGGCCTGGAACGCCACGATCAGCACCAGCGCGATGACGGCCAGGAAGACGATTCCGTTCGAGAACGCCAGCCGGTCTCCGCGGGTGTGCAGTTGCCGGGGCAGGTACCGGTCCTGGGCCAGGATCGACCCGAGGACCGGGAAGCCGTTGAAGGCGGTGTTGCAGGCCAGCACCAGGATCAGACCGGTGACGAACGAGACGATGTAGAACCCGGCCGGGAAGCCGGCGAACACGGTTTCGGCGATCTGCGCGATCAGGGTCTTCTGGTAGTAGCCGGGCGGCGCTCCGACCAGCTGCAGGGAGGCGTTTTCGGCGTATTGCACTCCGGTGATCAGCGTGAGGGCGACCAGTCCGAGCATCATCGTCACCGACAGACCCGCCATCAGGGCGAGCGTGGTCGCGGCATTCCGGGACTTGGGCTTCTTGAACGCCGGGACGCCGTTGGAGATGGCCTCGACACCGGTCAGGGCGGCCGATCCCGACGAGAACGACTTGGCCAGCAGGAAAATCAGCGACAGGCCGGTCAGCGCGGACTCGGCCTGCAGCTCGAAACTTGCGCTCTGCGCCTGCAGGTTGGCGCCCGCGAAGTACTCCGCGAAGCCAGTGATGATCATCGCGAAGATCGAGAAGATGAAGGCGTACACCGGAATCGCGAACGCCGATCCCGACTCCCGGATCCCGCGCAGGTTCAGCGCGGAGATCAGCACGATGATGGCGAACGAGAACCAGACCGGATGGTCCCCGACGATCTGGATCGCCGACCCGATGTTGGCCACGCCCGCTGCCGTCGACACGGCCACCGTGAGGATGTAGTCCACCAGCAGCGCACTGGCCACCAGCAGGCCGAAGGTCGGTCCGAGGTTTTCGGTGACGACCTCGTAATCGCCGCCGCCACTGGGATAGGCGTGCACGTTCTGCCGGTAGGAGGCGACCACGACAATCATCACCAGCGCCACCAGTCCGGCGATCCACGGCGCGTAAGAGTAGGCCGCCAGGCCTGCCACCGACAGCACTGCAAAGATCTCACCGGGGGCGTACGCGACGCTGGAAAGCGCGTCGGAGGCGAACACCGGCAGCGCGATGCGTTTGGGGAGCAGCGTGTGCGCCAGCCGGTCGCTGCGGAACGGCCGGCCGACCAGCAGATGCTTGGCGGTGGTGGTCAGCTTGGACACAAAACCGCAGCCTACGGTGAGCAGGCGTCACGGTGCACGTGGGCAGGTCACCGCTGGGTAACGACGTGGCTGGCACCCCGGGTCGCCGTCGCCGCCCGACACCCGGGCGCGCCCGGCCGGCAGCGCACGAAGGTACGGTGACGCCCGGGACGGTTGTAGGTTTAGTCCGAACTTACGTCGAGACACCGACGTGAGTTCGGTTGAGTGACCGGTCAAGGGCCCGCCCACCGGCCGGGACCGCGGTTGCGACATGCGCACCAGCGAAGGGGCACCGGAGTGCACATCGTGATCATGGGGTGCGGCCGGGTCGGCTCGTCGCTGGCCCGCCAGCTCGGTCGCGCGGGTCATTCGGTGGCGGTCATCGATCGGGACCCGTCCGCCTTCCGGCGGTTGGGCACCGATTTTCACGGCCAGCAGGTCACCGGGGTCGGCTTCGATCGGGATGTGCTGATCCGGGCCAGGATCGCCGAGGCGCATGCATTCGCGGCGGTTTCCTCGGGCGACAACTCCAACATCATCGCCGCCAGGGTGGCCCGCGAGCAGTTCAACGTGGAGACCGTCGTCGCCCGCATCTACGACGCCAAGCGCGCACAGGTCTACGAGCGGCTCGGCATCCCCACGGTCGCGACCGTGCCGTGGACAACGGACCGGTTGTTGCGGGCGATCATCCCCGAGGGGCTGATCAGCGAGTGGCGTGACCCGTCGGGCACCGTCACCATCGTCAATCTGCCGTACCACCGGCACTGGATCGGCCGTCCGCTCGCCGAATTCGAGGCGGCGATCGGCGTGCACACCGCGTTCGTCGTGCGATTCGGTAACGGCCTGCTGCCCACTCACGACACCGTCGTCCAGGAAGGTGACCTCATTTACGCCTCTGTGCTGTCCAAGGACGTGCACGACGTCGGCGACAAGGCCGCGATCTCGCCAGTGGACGGTCTGTGATGCGGATCGCGGTTGCCGGGGCCGGGTCTGTGGGTCGTTCGATCGCCGGCGAGGTCCCCGGCGACTGCCCGGGGGGGCACCACCGATGAGGATCGCGATTGCCGGGGCCGGGTCTGTGGGTCGTTCGATCGCCGGTGAGCTCGTCGAAAACGGCCACGAGGTCATGCTCATCGACCGTGACGCGGACGCGATCAAGCCGGAGCGGATCGAGGCGGCGGAGTGGGTGCTGGCCGACGCCTGCGAGGTCGCGCTGCTGGAGGACGCCGGTCTGCAGACCTGCGACGTGGTGATCGCCTGCACCGGCGACGACAAGGTCAACTTGGTGGTCTCGCTGTTGGCGAAGACCGAGTTCGCGGTCGGCCGGGTGGTGGGCCGGGTCAACGATCCACGCAACGAATGGCTGTTCACCGACGCGTGGGGGGTGGACGTCGCAGTGTCCACCCCCCGCATCCTCGCCGCGCTGGTCGAAGAAGCGGTGACGGTCGGCGACCTGGTACGGCTGTTCACCCTGCGCCAGGGTCAGGTCAACCTCGTCGAGGTCACCCTGCCCAAGACCACGAGCATCGCCGGCCGCCCGGTTCGCGACCTCCGACTGCCCCGTGATGCGGCTTTGGTCACCATCCTGCGCGGCGGCCGGGTCATCGTCCCGCAGCCCGACGAGCCGCTGGAACCGGGCGACGAACTGCTGTTCGTGGCCTCGACCGAGGTGGAGAACGACGTTCGGGAGGCCTTGCGTTAGGCCGGGTCCGAGTCCTGCCGACCGGGTTGCCGCGGTTCGGCACGCTGACCAGGGCGGAGCCCGAAGATGTGCTCCTTGAGCACTCCGCCGTGCTCGCGCGCGGCGGCACTGCCGGCGACAATCACCAGCGAGATCGCGATGGCCGCGATGAACAGCGGATAGCCCATCAGCAGCCGCACGGCCGCCAGCCAGCCGACCTGATCGGTGTCGTACAGGTAGTTCTGCACAAGGTACCGGGCCGCGAAGACGGCGACCCAGACGAACGTCGCCCAGTCGTAGCGGCGGACGAGTCGCCTGTCGGACCGCCATCCGGCGCCCCGGCCGTTGATGCCTTCCCAGATGACCCCGACCAACGGCCATCGGACGATCATCGACAGCAGCAGCGCGCCACCGTACAGCAGGTAACTCCAGATGCCCAGCAGGAAGTAGCCCTTGGCGGTCCCCGTGCGGTAGGCGATGTACGCCGCGATGCCGACGCCGAACAGTCCGGCGATCGCCTGAGTGACCGGTCGCCGGCGCGCGATCCGCATTCCGGCGATGAGCACACCGGCGGCCAACGCCGCACCGATCCCCCACCCCAGCCCGGCGATGGCGTTGACGATGACGAACACGACGACGGGAAGGCCCGAGTCGACCATCCCCATCGGGCCCCCCATTTGCTCCCAGACGGTGGGAGTCGCACGCTCGGGAGTTTCTTGGTCGCGGTCGACGTGCTCGGCGCCGGTCCGCAACCGGTCGTGGGAGCCGGCTCGCAGGGCCTCGGGGCGACGGGCGGGCTGAGCCGGTTGATCAGGCATCCGATCGGTCACGTGTTCCGGCTGCTGGTCAGCAGCCTGAACACCACGGACACCCGTCGCAGCCTGATCCGGCGGCGCGATCTCGTCAGACTCCCGACGAGCGAGGTCGGCCAGATTGTCCGGGATCAGACTCGAAAGATCGACCCGCTCGGCATCCTCCGCGGGCACGGGACGTGCACCCAGGTCAGGGGCTCCTGCCGCGTCAGCCGGACCCGGACGTGGCTCCCTCACGCGTGGACCGGCAGCAAGTCGTAATCCGGGTTGTAGATGACTTTCTGGCCGTCACGCATGGCCACTCTGCCCCGGACGTTCAGAGTCCTGCCCGGCTCGATGCCGGGGATGGACCGGCGGCCCAGCCAGATCAGCTGCACACCCTCGGTGCCGTCGAACAGTTCGGCCACCAGGGTTGCCTGGGTGTCCGTCGGACGGAGATCGACGTACCTCAATCGACCGTGCAGCCGCACCTTGTCGCCCTGGCAGCACACCAGAGCGCGCATCGCACCGGTGGCATCTACTTCGTCACTGAGCACTTCCGCGTGGAGTTGGTCGTCATCGCGCGTCAGTCGTTTGAACCAGCCGGAGACTGTTCCAGCCATGTCGTCCTACCTTCACTACCACCCTGGGTTCGGGCTTCATCGGGCGGTCCCGCACCGCCGTCCTTGCTCCAGGGTAGTCGCCTCACGGTGGCGAGGACCGCCTTCGTCGACGGCTTCCTCCGGGCGGTCGGATCGGGTCGGTTTCCGGTTGGCCGAGCGGTCAGGGGCCCGGGGTCACCGGCGCGTCCAGGTGTGCCCGGCCGCCGCGCAGGATCGCCGCCACGTCGGGTGGGCGGTATCCCGGTCCCTTCAGGACCTTCCCGTCGGCACGCCGCAGCGGCCGGCCGTGCTCGTCCAGCTTGGTCATGTTGGATGCGTGCACTTCGTCCAGCACCGCGTCGAGATCGATGCCGTACACGTGCGCTGTGCCGTACGCGACGTACACGATGTCGGCCAGCGCGTCCGCGATGCCGGTGAGATCGCCGGCCAGCGCCGCCGCGCTCAATTCGGCGACCTCTTCTTCGATCAGCGCCTGCCGCAGCGAGACCTGGTCGGAGCCGACCTCGACGGTCGGCTCCGCGCTGATCGGCAGCCCGTACACCCGGTGAAACTCGCCCACCTGGGCCCGAGCCCTACTCGTCTGCTGACCCGGGACGGATTCCGATCCGTGCCCCGGTTCAGGCACAGTCCACGCACACGAACCGCCCGCCCGCGTCCGACGCGAGTCGGCTGCGGTGCTGGACCAGGAAACAGACCGAACAGGTGAACTCGTCTGCCTGTTTGGGGATGACCTTGACGGTCAGCTCCTCCCCGGACAGGTCCGCTCCGGGTAGCTCGAAGCTCTCCGCGGTGTCGCCTTCGTCGATGTCGACGACCGCCGACTGGGCCTCGTTCCGCCGGGCCTTGAGTTCTTCGAGGGAATCCTCGGACGCTTCGTCGGACTCGTTCCTGCGCGGGGCGTCGTAATCAGTAGCCATTGTTGTTCCTCACCTCGAGTTGTCACTCGTCATCTCATTCACTGCCGCTCTGGTTCACTGCCGCTCTGGTTCACTGCCGCTCTGGTTCACTGCCGCTCTGGATCAGGGGCGCGTCCGTCGCTGGTGCTGTCCTGCCCGGCCCGCCGCAGGCCCACATGGCTGCCGCTGCCGTCACGCCCCTCCCGCCGCTTGCCCCGGACGCAACGTCACCGCCCCCATTTTTGTGCCCGCTGCGGGACGGATCACACCCGCAGGAGAATTCGCGGCCGGTGACCGCCCGCGACATTGGGGTTGCGGTCAGTTGCGCCGGCCCGCTCGCCGGATGCAGCGGGCGGCAGCAGGGTAGCCGACGGCGGCACGTCCGTGACAGCAGGGTCACCCAGTGGCCGGTGCGACACATCGGCCATGTTCGGTCCGGCGAGCCTTTACCCTGGTCGCACGAGGTCGCGGCGATGATGGACGCGCAGCACCCGTGCGCGGCGCCTGCCCGGACGCCGATGCGTCCCGTCGCGCGGCCGTTGAAACCAGCCCAGGAGGAATCCCGCGGTGAGCCCCGACTCCACCCCCGACCGCTATCGACGGCGCCGCTACTCGCCGGCGCTGACGGTGATCGGGGTTGTGTTGATCGGTGCCGTCGTGGTGTGGTTCCCGACGCTCGGTCCCACCTCGGAGAGCAGCGGAGCCTGCAACGTTCCCGGCCCGCCCCCGGCGACGACCGCGCCGACCACCCGCAGCGTGGCGAGCGGCCAGGCCACCGCGAGCGCCGCCACCCCACCACCACCTGAGACGACGGCTGCCAGCACTGTCACCACGGAGCCGATCATCACCTCGCTCGGTGCGTATACCGAACACGCGAGCCTGGAGGCCGTTCGCCCGGCGAATCCGTCCATCGTGGTGTTGACCGTGTTCAACGCGAGTTCGGTCCGCGGTCAGGCCAAGGCGGTGACCGACGAACTGCGCGCGGCCGGGTTCGAATCGATCAAGGCAAGTTCGAACGACCCGCTGTACCCCGCCGCGGACCTGCAGTGCGTCGCGCAAATTCGCTACGGTCCGGCGGGCGCGGCGGCCGCTCGAACGGTCCTGCTCGTCGCCCCCTGCGCCCAACTGGTGCTCGATTCCCGGGTCGACGACTCGGTCGACCTCGCGCTGGGCGGCCGATACCTGTACGGCTCGGTCAACGACGACGTCAAGGCCCAGTTGAGAAGCATCCAGGACGCCGCGACCCCGCCCGCGGTGATCGAGGGACAGACCGCGGCGGCCAAGCCGCTGCCACCGATTCCACCGTTGCCGCAGGCCGCCTGCTCGAGCTGACCCCTCGTCACCGACAGTCGTCGAGACCAGTTGCGGACACGGCTGCCGGTCGCTCGGGACACCACCGCGCCGACCTGCCTCAAGCTCAGTACGATTTCTGCACCCCCCGGAACGCGAGAACCCGAGCGGCATGACACGGGCGGGATCACAACGGCGAGGAGAGCGCGGCGTGACTAGCTACCAACCCGAGATTGCATTCGGCATCGACATCGGTGGCACCGGGATGAAAGGCGGGATCGTCGACCTGCGCGGCGGGGTCTTGATGGGTGATCGGTTCCGACTGGACACGCCGCAGCCATCGACGCCGCAGGCGGTCGCGGAAACCGCTGAAAAGGTTGCTGCGCACTTCGACTTTGCCGGTCCGTTCGGCGTCGCCTTCCCTGGAGTGGTGCTGCACGGGGTGGTCAAGACCGCGGCGAACGTCGACAAGGAGTGGATCGACACGTCGCTGCAGGCTGCGATGGAGCCGAAGCTGCCGGGCCCGGTGACGGTGCTCAACGACGCCGACGCCGCCGGACTGGCCGAAGCCACGTACGGCGCCGGAAGAGGCCTGCGGGGGTTGATCATCGTGGTCACCTTCGGCACCGGCATCGGCATCGCCCTGGTCAACGACGGCAAGCTGGTGCCCAACGCCGAGCTCGGCCACCTGGAACTGGACGGCTTCGACGCCGAGTCGAGGGCCGCCGCCTCGGCACGCGAACGCGACGGCCTGAGCTGGGAACAATGGGCCAAGCGAGCGTCGAAGTACCTGCGCCACCTGGAGAATCTGCTGTGGCCCGAGTTGTTCATCCTTGGCGGCGGGATCTCCAAGAAGCCGGAGAAATGGGTCCCGCTGCTGAAGAACCGCACCCCGCTGGTGGTGGCCCAGTTGATCAACAACGCCGGCATCGTCGGCGCTGCACTGGCCGCCAGCCAGGCACAGAAGGGCATAGAGCTCGGTGCCCCCGAATCCCCCGCCGAGAGCACCACCACCCTGACCCTGGACTGATCCGCCTCGGGGACCACCGACGTCGCGTGACCGTCGAACGCATCAGGCGGATTGATGTGTGCTATCCACCGGCTTGGGCGTCTTCGTGGCTATGGTGGTCTGTGGAGCGCGGTTGTCCACGTTCGGTCAGGCCGGACGGGTGCTGGGTTCCCGTTAGGGCAAACGGCCAGAAATCGACCAATCCGATCCACTGTTCGGTCGTGACCGGACGTGGTCGCCGTTACACTGGAGCGGTCGCTCTCCGGCAGGACCACGGTTCTCGAGTTCGGACCCAAGACGTTGGACGGCTACGGCTTCCTCGTTTCGCGCGGGCCTCGAACTGCCAGTCTTCCAGGCGGCTTGTTGAAGCGAAAGGGCACCAGTGGCAGGCGTAGCAGCATCTCCCAGTTCCACGCGGACTCGTCGGGCGTCCGCGGCCCATCCCGTCGATGACGTCACGGAACCGGTTGACGAGGCGGCCGCCGGTATCTCTTCCGCCGCCGACGCCCCGGTCGGCCCGGCCGGGATCATTGATGACGACGTGGTCGCCGACCTGTCCGACGACGCCGTCGTCGAAGTGCTGCTGATCGACGAGACCGTCGAGGTCGACCTCATCGAGGTCGGTGACGAGGCGGCCGCCGGCGATGTCGCCGACGACGAAGCGACCGACGACGAGACTCCCGCGGCCGCGAAGACGGAGAAGAAGGACGGCGAAGCGGCGGAGTCCGAGGAATTCTCCTGGGACGACGAGGAGGAATCCGAGGCCCTCAAGCAGGCGCGCAAGGATGCCGAACTCACCGCGTCCGCGGACTCCGTGCGTGCCTACCTCAAGCAGATCGGCAAGGTAGCGCTGCTCAACGCCGAGGAGGAGGTGGACCTGGCCAAGCGCATCGAGGCCGGGCTCTATTCGGCCGAGCGGATGCGCCAGTGCGAAGAGGTCGGCGACAAGCTCCCCAACCAGCTCCGCCGGGACCTGCGGTGGATCAAGCGGGACGGCGAACGCGCCAAGAACCACCTGCTGGAAGCGAACCTGCGGCTTGTCGTGTCGCTGGCCAAGCGGTACACCGGTCGCGGCATGGCCTTCCTGGACCTGATCCAGGAAGGCAACCTGGGCCTCATCCGTGCGGTCGAGAAGTTCGACTACACCAAGGGCTACAAGTTCTCCACGTACGCGACCTGGTGGATCCGGCAGGCGATCACCCGAGCCATGGCCGACCAGGCGCGGACCATCCGGATCCCGGTGCACATGGTCGAGGTGATCAACAAACTCGGTCGGATCCAGCGTGAGCTTCTCCAGGACCTGGGCCGCGAGCCCACCCCCGAGGAACTTGCCAAGGAAATGGACATCACCCCGGACAAGGTGCTGGAGATCCAGCAGTACGCCCGGGAGCCGATCTCGCTGGACCAGACGATCGGCGACGAGGGTGATTCGCAACTCGGCGACTTCATCGAGGACTCCGAGGCCGTGGTGGCCGTGGACGCCGTGTCGTTCACCTTGCTGCAGGACCAACTGCAGGCCGTGTTGCAGACTCTGTCCGAGCGCGAGGCGGGCGTGGTGCGGTTACGCTTCGGGCTGACCGACGGCCAGCCCCGCACCTTGGACGAGATCGGCCAGGTGTATGGCGTGACCCGCGAGCGGATCCGGCAGATCGAGTCGAAAACCATGTCCAAGCTGCGTCACCCGTCGCGGTCGCAGGTGCTTCGGGATTACCTGGAGTAGAAGGTCGTCCACTGTCGTGGTGTATGTGCAGGTCACCGGCTGTGTAGGGGCCGCTGACGGGCACGCCTACCACCGCATAGCGCTGCTACTCAAGGTGCACCTGGGCGCATACTCGTGAGGTGAACCCTGATCTCGCCGCCCTGTTGCCGTCGTGGGAGTTGTCGCTGCGCGCCGAACGGAAGAGCCCGGCCACGGTGAAGTCCTACGGCGACGCGGTGCGCAGGTTCCTCGCCTGGTGTGAGGTGACCGGGACGGCGCCGACGCTCACCAAGGGGGCCGTTAACGGTTTCGTCGCTGATCTGCTCGGGCAGGGTGCGGAGGCTGCGACCGCGGTGTCCCGGCAACTCGGTGTCCGCCGGTTCTCGGCGTGGCTGGCCGAAGAGGGGGAGCAACCCGCTGACCCGCTTCTCGGGCTCAAGGCGCCGCGCCTCGACGCGAAGGTCATCGAACCGTTGACCGAGGATCAGTTGAAGGCTCTGATCAGGGCGTGCGCGGGGAATGATTTCCGTGGGCGCCGTGACGAGGCTCTGATCCGGTTCATGGCTGAGACGGGCTCCAGGGCCGGGGAGGTGATCGCCCTCGCGTTGACGGATGTTGACCTGGTCGCCGGCGTCGCGGTCGTCCGGCGGGGGAAAGGCGGGAAGGGCAGGGTCGTGCCGTTCGGTCCGCAAACGGGGAGGGCGTTGGACCGGTACATCAGGGCCCGACGGATCCACCGGTCCGCCGCCTCGCCTGCCCTGTGGTTGGGTGACCGTGGCCGCTCCGGGTTCACGTATTACGCGCTGCGTTGGGCGTTGGCTGGCCGCGCCGACACGGCCGGCGTCGGGGGGTTCCACCCTCACCGGTTGCGGCACACAGCGGCTCACCGTTGGTTGGAGGCGGGTGGTTCGGAGGGCGGGCTGATGGCTGTTGCCGGGTGGTCCAGCCCGGACATGCTGCAGCGGTACACCCGGGCGCGGGCGTCCGATCGGGCCGCTGTGGAGGCGCGGACGTTGGGTCTCGGGGATCTGTGACCCCCCTCCTGCTACGATGTGCGCACCCGGCGGCGCTCGTCGCCTAACCGGTGCGAGTTCGCTCAAGCTCGCAGTACAGCGCCTGGCCCCATTACGCCCGGCCAACGGT
>JADGOY010000140.1 GCA_017882715.1 Nakamurella sp.
GTGGTTGGCGCGTGCCGTCTGCGGGTGGGTCATGTCGTCCGCAGTCGTCGCCCGTCGGTCAGGTCATCGGTTGGTCGCGTGTTCGTCAGTGTTCGTCAGTGGGTCGCGCCGTTCGTGAACGGCGTCAGTTCGGCCGGAGGCGGGGTAGCATGCTGGGGGTCAGGCGCCATCGTCCGTCGTGTTGGTCGTCCTTGCCGGCGGATGCGCCGTTGGCCGGGCCGTCCGGCCGGCCGACGCTGAGTGTTGGGTGCGTCTGGCGGATGCGCCTGCGGCCGGCAGGCCCCCCCGCTGAGTGTGGCAACGAAACGACCATTCGATCGCCGAGTGCTGATGCAAGCCCATCGAGCCGTTCGGTGCTGCGCCCCGAGAGAGTCAGTTGCGCACCGCTTTTCGGCCAGCCCACGGGCCAGCGCCATCTCCAGCCCGCCGGTGGCGCCGATCACCAGGACGTGAGTGTCAGTGAGTTCAACCATGATCATCACGATGCCAGCCGCGGGCCCGCCGGCGTGCAGCGCCGGTGTGCAGCGCCGGCGCCTCCGCGCCGGTGCGCGTGCAGCGGCGGTGCGTCCACCGACGAGCGTGCAGCGGCGGTAGTGCCCTTACTGTGGCGGGAGTGAGCAACGCCGACCCTGCCCCCGCCCAGCACGGTGACGGCAGGAGCGCAGGCAACGTCAGTGCCCGCAACAGGGAGTGTGGACCAGTGACGAGTACAACGTGCGACGCATCAACCGCATCGACTGCTGCGGGCACGCCCGCCGGGACCGATGGGGGCGTGCGCCTGTCGGTACTGGACCTGGCGGGGGTGGGCGTCGGCGCCTCGGTCGGTGACGCGCTGGCCGCCACGACGGAGCTTGCGGTTCGCGCGGAACAGCTTGGCTACCACCGATTCTGGGTCGCTGAGCATCACGGGATGCCGGCCGTGGCCTCGTCCGCTCCCGCGGTCCTGTTGGCGCATCTGGCGGCGAACACCCGCTCGATCAGGCTGGGCTCGGGCGGCGTGATGCTGCCGAACCATGCGCCGATGGCGGTTGCCGAGCAGTTCGGCACATTGGCAGCCCTGCACCCAGGACGGATCGACCTCGGTCTTGGCCGCGCTCCTGGCAGCGATCAGCTCACCGCGTACGCCTTGCGGCGCCGGATGGACGGCGCCGGATCCGAGGATTTCGCCGACCAACTCGCCGAACTCGATCATTTCCTGCGGCGTGATTTCCCGGCCGACCATCCGTTCTCCCGGATTCACACCACTCCTGCTTCACCCGTTCCGATTTACATCCTCGGCTCGTCGGATTACGGGGCACGGCTGGCCGCCAGGCTCGGGTTGCCGTTCGCTTTCGCCCACCATTTCGCCGGCGCCGGCGGCAACACCGAAGCCGCCCTTGACCTGTACCGCTCGCACTTCCGGCCGTCCGACACGCTCGAAGAGCCGTACCCGATGATCGGCGTCACCGCGCTGGCCGCCGAGAGCGAGGCGGAGGCACGGTTCCAGGCCGGTGCCGGCGCTTTGTCGATGGTGCTGCTCCGGACCGGGCGGCTGCAGGAGATACCCACCCCGCAGCAGGCCGCTGACTACGCGTACAGCCCCGCTGAGCTCGACCTGGTCCGCGCGATGCGGACGACCGAAGTGGTCGGAGACGCCGACCAGGTCGCCGTCGGACTGCGAGAGCTGGTCGAACGGTTCGACGTTGCCGAGATGCTGATCACCACCCGCGTGCACGGCGCGGCGGCCAGGCTGCGTTCGTTCGAGCTGATCGCCGGCTCGTTCGCGCTGTCCGTTGCAAGCGCCTCGGGCCAGGCCGACCGTGGTAGCGGACAACCGGTTTCGACGATTCAGGCGCCGAATCCGTGGTAGTGCATGACGTGCTTGATCCGGGTGTAGTCCTCCAGCCCGTACATCGACAGGTCCTTGCCGTAGCCGGACTTCTTGAACCCACCGTGCGGCATCTCCGCGATCAGCGGGATGTGGGTGTTGATCCACACGCAGCCGAAATCCATCTGTGCCGACATCCGCGCAGCGGTATCGACGTTGGAGGTCCACACCGACGACGCCAGGCCGTACTCGGTGCCGTTCGCGAACCCGAGAGCCTCCGCTTCGTCGGTGAATTTCTGGACGGTGATCACCGGACCGAACACTTCGGTCTGCACGATCTCGTCCTGCTGATGCACGTCGGCGACGACGGTCGGCTCGTAGTAGTAGCCGGGTCGGTCCAGCCGATTGCCGCCGGCGGTGACGTCGGCGTGGTCCGCCGCCCGATCGACCAGGCCGGCGATGTGCGCGAGCTGGTCGGCATTGTTGATCGAGCCGTAGAGCACGTCGTCATCGGGTGAGCCGGTCTGCGTCTGACGAGCCTGCGCACTGAGCGCGGCGACGAAATCGTCGTAGATGCCGGCCTGCGCGATCACCCTGGTGGCGGCCGTGCAGTCCTGGCCGCCGTTGAAGTAGCCGGCGGTGGCGATGCCTTCGACGGCCGCCTCCAGCGACGCGTCGTCGAACACCACGACCGGGGCCTTGCCGCCCAGCTCGAGGTGCGCCCTGGTCAGGTTCTTGGCCGCGGCGGAGGCCACCGCGATCCCGGCGCCGGTCGACCCGGTGATCGACACCAGGGCCGGGGCGCTATGTGAGGTCAGCGCCGCGCCGGTGTCCCGGTCACCGCAGATCACGTTGACCACGCCCGGCGGGTAGAACTCCTGCGCTGCCTGGCCCAGCCACACGGAGCTGGCGGGGGTGGTGTCGGACGGTTTGAGCACCACCGTGCATCCGGCGGCCAGCGCGGGGGCGATCTTCCAGACGGCCATCATCATCGGGTAGTTCCACGGCGCCACCTGGCCGACGACGCCTACCGGTTCCCGACGGATCGATGACGTATGCCCACGCATGTACTCGCCCTGGGAGCGGCCCTCCAGCACCCGGGCGGCGCCGGCGAAGAACCGGATCTGGTCGATCATCGGGCCGATTTCCTCCGACCGGGTCAACGCGGTCGGCTTGCCGGTGTCCTGCACCTCGATGGCGATCAGTTCCTCGGCGTGTTCCTCGATGTGATCGGCGAACTTGAGCAGCGCTCGCTGCCGCTCGCTGGGCGTGGACCAGCGCCAGCTCCGGTAGGCCTCGGTCGCGGCGCCGTAGGCGCGGTCCACATCCTGCTGACCGGACAGCGGGGCGGTCGCATAGACGGCACCGGTCGTCGGATCGATGATGTCCAGCGATGCGCCGTCCGCCGCGGGCCCCAACTCACCGTTGACGATGTTCTGCAGCACGGTCTTCCCGGTGCCGCCGGCCTCGCTCGCCGCTGCGCTCATGATCGTCTCGACACCCTTTCCTTTGCTGGTCAGAACGACGATAACCCCGCGGCGGTCAGTCCACCTGCGTGGCGGTGGAGTGCAGGACACCCACCGGGCACGGCGCGTGGGCCAGTAGTTGCTGGCTGACCGAGCCCATCACCAGCCCGCGGAAGCCGCCGCGGCCGCGCGACCCGAGGGCCAGCAACTGGCTGCCGCGGGACTGCTCGACCAGCACGGCTCCGGGCCGGCCCTCGGCCTCCCAGTAGGTGATCGGGACGGTCGGATAGGCGTTGCCGATCAGGATCACCGGCGCCCAGAAACTCGCCGTCGGCGAACTCGGCCCGGCCGCGACGGGGTCGACCTGGGTGACCTGGATCGGGCCACGGCGGTTGTGCACGGTGATCGCCGAGACCCCGGTGCCCAGCGCGGCGGCGTGCCGGATGGCCACCGACGCTGCCGCGTTGGCCGACACCGACCCGTCGTAGCCGAGCACGACCCGGCCGGCGTGCGGCCCGGCATCGGGTTCGCCCGAGGTGTCGGACACAGTCGCGGGAGCCGGCGGCGCGGGGTGCACGACGACGATCGGGCACTTGGAGTACGGCACCACGTTCAAAGCGGTGGATCCGACAAGCAGGCCGGTGAACCCCTCCCAGCCGCGGGAACCGATCACCAGCAGCTGCGCGGTTTCCGACGCGGTCAGCAGGGATTGCACCGGCGGGGTCGGGTAGCGGACGCCGTGCACCACCAGATCAGGGTGGCGGGCTCGCACTTCCGCGACGGCGTTCTGCACGCCGCCCTCCAGATCCTCGGCGTATTCGGCGACCTGGACGTCGCCCTCCGCATCGGGATGCGCGACCAGCACCGTCAACGGGACGCCGTACATCGCGGCGGAGTCGGCGGCCCAGATCAACGCGCCCTGGCTGGAAGGGGACAGATCGACGCCCACCACGATGCCGACGGCCGCCGGCGGCCCCTCGTCGATACTGCCGCCGGTCGTGCCTGCGCCGACAGGCTCGATGACGGAAGCGTGCGGGAAGTCGGGCATCAGGGCGGCCATCCTAATCCGTCGGCCCGGCGGGTCCTGTCGCGGCGGCACCGGCTGAGCAGCCAGGTGGCCGCCGGCGACAAGAAAGGCTGAGCTATCCAAGGGGGGACGGCTAGTTTACTGTGACCACCGATGACTTAGCTCACAATCTTCGAGTCGGGTGAGGGTTTCATGACGATCGAGGGCTCGGCGAAACAGGTCGGCGATGGCGGAGAATCACATTCCGATGGCCACCATCACCCACAAGTGGAAAAGGGTCTGTCCGCCAACTCGGTCGGGTTACTCGGCGGGACCGTTCTGGGTATTTCGTGTGTCGCTCCGGCCTACACGCTCACCGCGACCATCGGGCTGATCGCTGCGGTGGCGGGCGTGAAGATACCGGTGATCTTCATCGCCGGCTTCATCCCGATGTTCTTCGCCGCCTACGCCTACCGGGAGTTCAACCGTGTCGACCCGGACTGCGGTACGTCGTTCACCTGGACGACCCGCGCCTTCGGACCGTACGTGGGGTGGCTGGGCGGGTGGGCGGCCATCCTGGCCACCATCATCGTGTTGGCCAACCTTGCCGGCATCGGCGTGCAGTTCCTCTACCAACTGCTCGGCAGTGTCTTCGACAATCCCGATCTCGGGGATCTGTGGACCAACAAATTCGTCAATGTCGGCACCTGCCTGATCTTTCTGGCGATGGCCACCGCCATCGCCTATCGGGGCATCACCACGACCGAGAAGGTGCAGTTCGTGCTGGTGTTCTTCCAGCTGGGCGTGCTGCTGCTGTTTGCGGTCATGGCTTTCGCGAAGGCCGGTGGCACCGATGATCCAGATGGATTGTCCTTTTCCTGGGACTGGTTCAACCCGTTCACCGGTCTCACCGCGAGTGCATTCATCGCCGGGCTTTCGGCGTCGATCTTCTCGTTCTGGGGCTGGGACAGCGCGCTGACCGTCAACGAGGAATCCAAGGACGCGGAGAAGACGCCGGGCCGCGCCGCGCTGCTGTGCGTCGTGTCGATTCTGCTCACGTACCTCCTGGTCTCGATTTCTGCGCTGATGTATGCCGGGAACGGCGAATCCGGTCTCGGGTTGTCGAACCCGGACATCCAGGGCAATGTTTTCGGCGCGCTGGCCGAACCGGTGATGGGCTCGCCGTGGAACAACCTGCTCTTCCTGGCAGTGCTGGCATCCTCTGCGGCCAGCCTGATGACGACCTTCCTGCCGACCACCCGCACCATGCTCGGAATGGCTTCCTACGGGGCATTGCCGAAGCGTTTCGCCAGCATCCACCCGCGCTATTTGACCCCCGGATACGGCACCGTCGTGGCCGGAATCATCGCCGGAACCTTTTACGCGGTGCTGACTTTCGTCTCCGAGGCAGTGCTGACCGACACCATCCTGTCGCTCGGCCTGATGATTTGCTTCTATTACGGACTGACCGCGATCGGCTGCGTCTGGTACTTCCGCAAGGAACTGTTCACCAGCTTCAACAACGTCATCTTCAAATTCCTGTTCCCCTTGGTGGGCGGCATCGGCCTGTGGACCGTTTTCTTCATCACCATCAGGGACAGCGCCTCGCCCGACTACGACGGTACCGGCGTCAGCATCTTCGGGGTGGGCGTGGTGCTGGTGCTGGGCCTGGGCTTGATCCTGTTGGGCGTGGTCGTCATGTTCATCATGCGTGCGCGTCAGCCGGCGTTCTTCCGTGGCGAGACACTGCGCCGGGACACTCCGACGTTGATCATCCCGGAGTAACTACCCTGTGCGGGTGCCGAACCCTGTACGCCTGTCCGAGCTGACCACGCTGCGGCTGGGCGGTCCGGCGCCGGACCTGGTGACGGTGACCACCGCGGCCGAGATCGCCGAGGTGGTGGGGACCGCGGATCGGGCCGGGACCGGGGTGTTGGTGCTCGGTGGAGGGTCGAACCTGGTCGTCGCCGACCGCGGTATCGACACTCCGATCGTCAGGGTCGGCGTGCGGGGCATCAGGGTCGAGCACGGCGAGGACGGGACCACCGCCGACGTCACCGTTGGCGCCGGCGAGAACTGGGACGACGTGGTCGCCGAGCTGACCGGGCAAGGATTCGCGGAGTTGGCCCCGTTGTCCGGCATACCGGGTTCGGCGGGCGCGACGCCCATCCAGAACGTCGGCGCGTACGGCACCGAGATCGCCGGGGTGCTGACCGGCATCACCGTCTACGACCGGGTGGCGGGCCGGATCCGGCAGCTGCCGGCAGGTGAACTGGGGCTCGGTTACCGTCACTCGGTCCTGCGCGGCACCGATCGCGCGGTCGTCAGCGAGATCACCGTGCGGCTGCGACGGCACGACGTCGAGGTGTGGTACGCCGAGCTGGCCGGCACGCTGGGCGTCGAGATCGGAGCAACGGCGCCGCCCGGCGAGGTGCGTGCCGCGGTGCTCGAGCTGCGCCGGAAGAAAGGCATGGTGCTCGACCCGGACGACCCGGACACGTACAGCGTGGGGTCCTTCTTCACCAATCCCATCGTCGACCGCGACCGGGCCCGCGATGTCGACGAAGCGATCAAGGCCCGCTACGGCCCGGCGACCGGTTATCCGGCCTACCCGGTGACGAGCCCGGACGGCGCGGCCGACCCGGCCGGCCGGGTGAAGCTGTCCGCGGCCTGGCTGATCGAGCGAGCGGGTTTCAGCAAGGGCTACCAGGGCCCGGGAGGACGGGTCTCGCTGTCCACCAAGCACACTCTGGCGCTGACCAACCGCGGCGGGAGCACGGCCGACCTGATCGCGTTGGCCCGGCAGATCAGGGACGGCGTCCGGGATGCCTTCACGGTGTCCATGCAACCGGAGCCGATGCTGATCGGGGTCAGCCTGGACGGCTGAAGCCGGGCCGGTCAAGGACCCGACGATGTCTGAGGTTGGTCGCGAAGCACGTTCGGGTCATGTCAACATCACGGCAGCGGCTTACGGTTGGGATTGGGCACCCGATCGTCCCGGCCAGAAAGGACCAGCCACCATGCGACACCGGGCGACCGGATGGGGTCACCGCCGAATCGGGGCGATGCTGGCCATGGTGGTGTCCGTGGTGCTCGTCGCCTCAGCCTGCGCGAGCTCGGACGACGTGGTGGTCACCGTCACATCCGTCGTCGGATCGGCCGTCACGGCATCGGGACTGTCCGGATCGCAGGCCGCCGCGACGGGAACAACACAGGACCTGGCGTCCAAGGTGCGGGTGAGCGTCAAACCGAAGTTCGGCAGCACGGACGTCGGGCCCGCTGATCCGATCACGCTCACGGTTTTTTCGGCCAAGATCAAGGACCTGACCGTCACCGGCGATGACGGGTCGGTGGTGACCGGGACCATCTCGTCGGACGGCGGAACCTGGACGCTCGGCCAGCGGCTGGCCTACAACACGACCTATACGTTCGCCGGCACCGCCATCGCGAGCGACGACGGCTCGGAGAACCCGATCTCCGGAACGATGGCCACGATCAAACCGGCCGATACGGTGCGCGCCTCGTTCCAGATCCCGTCCGGTACCACGGTCGGGGTGGCGGCGCCGGTGATCATCACCTTCGCGGAGGCCATCGAGGACAAGGCGGCTGCGCAGAAGACGTTCAAGCTCACCACCGACAAGGGTGACATCCAGGGGTCCTGGGGATGGTTGCGGGACGAGGACGTCCAGGGCACCGGCGTCAAGCAGTCGATCGTGCACTTCCGTCCTGCCGCCTACTGGCCCGGCTACACGAACGTGCACGTGGAGGCGAATCTGATGGGGGTGAAGTACGGTAACGGCGGCTGGGGCAAGGAAGACATCTCGACGGACTTCACGGTCGGCCGCTCGCAGATCGTGCAGGCCGACGTCAACACGTTCCACCTGGTCGTGCTGGTCGACGGCAAGATCGTCAAGAACTATCCGGTGTCGTACGGCAAGGAGTCCGTGCCAGGGCGCGCCACCGTCAGCGGAACCCATGTGGTCACGGAGAAGTTCCCGACGTACTCGATGTGCAACCCGGAGTTCGACTACTGCAACGTCGAGGAGAAGTTCGCCGTCCGGATCAACAACAACGGCGAGTTCATCCACGAGAACGCACTGACCACGCCGTACCTGGGCAAGGAGAACGTCTCGCACGGCTGCGTCAACATGGGCGTCGGTGACGCCGAGGAGTATTACAACTCCGCCCTGTACGGCGACCCGGTCGAGGTGACGAACACCGGCGTGCCGATGACGGAGAAGGACTCCATCTACGACTGGATCTACTCCTTCGCCGACTGGCAGAAGCTCAGCGCGCTGTCGTAGCGGACGGGCCGTAGAGCGTTGGTACTCCCGGATCGGTAACGCCGGAGGCGCAGGTAGCGTTGCGTCGATCATGGACACGAACACCGCGAACGGACGTTCGGGGGCCGGCCCGCCCGCTGTCTCGACCCCGGTCGGGATTACCCGCGTCGCGGCCATCTCGCTGCACACCTCGCCACTGGCCCAGCCGGGCACCGGTGACGCCGGCGGGATGAACGTGTACGTCGACCAGACATCGCGCCGCCTGGCGGCTCGCGGCGTCAAGGTCGAGATCTTCACCAGGGCCACCTCGTCGGATCAGCCGCCGGTCACCGAGGTGGTCGCCGGGGTGCTGGTCCGGCACATCGTCGCGGGGCCGTTCGAGGGCCTGGACAAGGAGGAGCTGCCCGGGCAGCTGTGTTCCTTCGCGGCCGGGGTGATGCGGGCCGAGGCCCGCCGCGATCCCGGGCACTACGACATCGTGCATTCGCACTACTGGCTGTCCGGTCAGGTTGGCTACCTGGCGAAGGACCGCTGGGGGGTGCCGATGGTGCACTCCGCGCACACCCTGGCCAAGGTCAAGAACGCGGCGATGGCCGATGACGATCGGCCCGAGCCGCGGGGCCGGTTGATCGGTGAGGAACAGGTGGTCGCCGAGGCCGACCGGTTGGTCGCCAACACCCGCACCGAAGCCGGCCAGCTGGTCGAGCTCTATGGGGCCGATCCGGCCAAGATCGATGTCGTGCCGCCCGGGGTGGACACCGACGTGTTCGCGCCGGGACCGGCGGGGAGCGCCCGGCGGGCCCTGGGTCTGGACCCGGACGAGGTGGTGATCGTCTTCGCCGGCCGGATCCAACCGCTGAAGGGGCCTGACGTGCTCATCTCGGCCGTGCGGGCGCTGGCCCGGACCCATCCGGACCGGCGCTGGCGGGTGATCATCGTGGGCGGGGTATCCGGTACCGGTCGGCAGGACGAGCATCGGCTCGCCGACCTGGCCGCTGCGCTGGGTGTCGACGCCCTGGTCGACTTCCGGCCGCCGGTACCGGCCCCGGAGCTCGCGCAGATCTACCGGGCGGCCGACGTCGTCGCGGTGCCCAGCTACAACGAGTCTTTCGGGCTTGTCGCGCTCGAGGCCCAGGCCTCGGGGACACCGGTGGTGGCCGCCGCGGTCGGTGGGCTGACCGTCGCCGTTGCCGATGGGGTCAGCGGGTTGCTGGTTCCCGGTCACGACCCGAAGGTGTGGGCGGACCATCTCGCGCGCGTGGTTCTCGATCCGGCGCTGCACGCGCGGATGTCCGCCGCTGCTCCGCTGCACGCCGCAGGCTTCTCCTGGGATGTCACCGTCGACGGTCTGCTGGCGACCTACTCGCGAGCAGTGCGTGACGTCCGCGAGGCGCAGGATGCCCGCTGCCGCGGCGACCGCACGCTGCATCCGGCCGGCCGGTGACTCCCGACGAACTCGACGACGCGCTCGCCGGCCTGGGCGTCGACTATCGGCGGGACGGCCCCGACGCGTTCCTGGTGACCCTGCCGGGGGAACGTCGTCAGCGCACTCTGGTCTGGCTCGTCGTCGGCGACCACCATGTGCTGATCGAGTCGTTCGTCTGCCGAGCCCCGGACGAGAACGCCGAGCAGGTCTACCGGTTCCTGTTGCAGCGCAATGCTCGGTTACGCACGGTCGCCTATGCCCTGGACAGCACGGGGGACATCCATTTGGTGGGACGGTCGTCCCGGTCGGGCCTGACTGCCGACGAGTTGGACACCGTGCTCGGCGTGGTGTTGGCGACATCCGATCAGGACTTCAACCCGATCCTGGAGCGGGGGTTCGCCGGGGCGATCCGCCGGGAGTGGGCGTGGCGGACGTCCCGGGGACAATCGGTGCGGAATCTCGCCGCATTTCGGCACCTCGTCGACCCCGGATAGGTGGCCCGAGCAGGCTGCCGTTTCATTCCCGAGGAGAGCGTCGCCACTGTCGTCGTAGCGGCTCGGTCAGCGACCCACCCGATCGAGGCCGGTGGGGGCGTGCCTCTCACCCGTTCATGGGGCAGCGCAGTGCGACGGAGAGTGACTACCTGTCTTGGGGGTCCGCCGGGGTGCGCCGGGTATCGTCGGCTGAGGCGTGGTGAGCCGGTGAGAAGTGGGTGGGCGACACGGTGGGGGACTGCCCGTGAGCGGGCTCGGTGGATGGACACAACGGGCGTTCGGTCGTGCCCGCTGCGTCCTCGGCGCGCGCCCTGACCCGGTCGTTGACATCGCAGATGACGCCCAAACGCTCCGCGATGACGTGACATCCTTCGACGCGCGATCGCGTGGGGTGTCCGTCAAACGGGTCGCCCTGGTGCTGAGCTTTGCCCTCGCAGCAACATTCACCGGTTCGTTGGGCCTGTTCTCGGCGGCGGCGCAGAGCGTGGCCGCTGGCTCCTCGTCCAGCTCGTCATCGGCCGGACTGCCGGTCTGCCTGCCCGGCCAGGAAGCCAGCACCGTCGCCGGGAGCGGGACCCCGGCACCGCTGGGCAACCTGCAGAACCTGCCATCGGACGTCGCCGGCGGTGGGGTCTTCGGCGGGGTCGCGCTGGATGTCGAACAGGTGAAGATGGCCGGCATCATCACCGCCGTCGGCAAACAGATGGGGATC